>QZKB01000112.1 GCA_003599415.1 Ignavibacteriales bacterium
ATGTATGTATACCACATAAAATTCAAATGAACATTTGTCGTTTAAAACTAAAAACCCGGAAACAATCCGGGCTTTATCGAGCGGGGTTGACGAGGCTCGAACTCGCGACCTCCTGCGTGACAGGCAGGCGTTCTAACCAACTGAACTACAACCCCAGCATTATTAAGAACAAAAAATGTGCTTACAAATAACGGAAATATTTTCCTCTTTTGCAAGAGCTATAACATGGTTAAAATTCATCAGAACCAAAACTAATTCCAACTGCTTTAGCTGAAATAACCGCCTGCGTTTCAGGAGTAACAAGCTTCTGATGTGATATGGCATCTTCGATTTTAACACTGACAATTTCATTTCCTTTTAACGCTACCATTCTTCCAAATTTTCTTTTAGCTGCTAATTCAATCGCAAAAGTGCCGAATTTTGTCGATAGGATCCTGTCATACGGAGTTGGACTGCCTCCTCTTTGAAGATGTCCGAGTACGGTTGTTCTGGTTTCGAGGCTTGTAGCTTCCATGATTTTTTTTGAAACGAATTCTCCAATTCCGCCTAGTTGAATCGGATCTGTTCTTTTAGAATCGACTGCTTTTACAATCATTTTTCCTGATTTTGGTTTAGCTCCCTCTGCCACACAAACTATACTGAATCTTTTCCCCATCATATTTCTTTTAGTTACCTTTTGATATACCATCTCCCAATCAAATGGAAATTCCGGTATCAGAATTATATCTGCTCCACCTGCAAGCCCGGCATGTAGGGCTATCCATCCTGCATATCTGCCCATAACCTCAACTACCATAATGCGGTGATGTGAAGAAGCGGTTGTATGTAACCTGTCTATAGCTTCTGCTGCAACAAAAACAGCAGAATCATGCCCAAAGGTCTGATCGGTAGCCTGTAGATCATTATCAATTGTTTTTGGAACACCAACTACATTCATTCCCATACCTGCCAACTTATTAGCTATGTGCATAGTACCGTCACCACCAATAGCAATTAGTGCATCAAGGTTCCAGCCTTTGTAGTTTTTAAGAGCAAGTTCTGCTCTGTTCACAATTTTTATCCCTTTTTCAGTTTGAATAGGCCAATGAAACGGATCTCCTTTATTTGACGAACCAAGTATTGTTCCTCCAACGGCAAGTATCCCTGAAACATCTCGGTTATACAATTGTTTGGCTTTTCCGGTAACCAAACCTTCAAATCCATCCTCAATACCAAAGACTTCCATTCCATAATCATGGGCGGGCTTAGTTACACCACGAATAACGGCATTTAATCCGGGGCAATCTCCACCACCGGTAAGTACTCCAATTCTCTTAACTGATTTTGATTTCACATATTCCTCAAAAAAATCTATTCAAAAATATAGATTTTCAGAAAGATGTCACATAAAAATTTAGGCCACCTTGAATAAAATTGTACCGGATTTGGCAGATTTGGGGATTCAAAAACATCGAGTTTATTTAATTGATTTTCTATATAACAGAGCCTATATTTGAAGACTTAAAAATGATAATTAATCACCTATTAATTCAAAAAGAAGGAATATGAAACAGTTTAGGTTTAGAATAATAATCATCCTACTTGCAGTTGCCTTAAGTGTTTATTTATTACACTTCACATATGCAGATTACCAGAACAGTAAGCATGTGACTGAAGTTGAGGATGCAACCAGAAAAGAGATTCTTGCAAAGAATCCAACAATAAGCAGAACAAATCTGGAAAAACTTGTAGAAACCAAGATAGACAGCATCAAGATGGCAAACCCGTCTTATGCAAGCGATAGAGCTAAAAGGATAAAACTTGGTTTGGATCTTCAGGGTGGTATGTATATGGTTATGGAAGTTAATACTGCTAAACTTCTCGAAAAATTAGCAACAAATCCTGACCAGACATTTAAACAGACTTTAAGAGAAGCTGAAAATGAATCTAAAGTTTCTGAAGCTGATATAGTTGGTTTGTTTACAAGAAAACTACAGCAAAAAGGAATAAGACTTAGCCGCTACTTCGGTTCTGTAAGAGATGATGACGATAAGATCATTTCCAAATTATCCGATCAATCAGAAGATGCTGTTAAAAGAGCAGTTGAAATTATAAAGAACAGAGTTGATCAGTATGGCGTATCGGAACCAAGTATTGAAAGACAAGGCTCAAGAAGAATTATTATTCAATTACCGGGCGTTGCTAAAGAAGAAGAAGCAAGACAACTCTTACAAGGCTCAGCTTTATTGGAGTTTAAACTTGTAAAAGAACCTCAGTTTACTGTAAATATAATGCAGAAGATTGATGAAGCATTAGCCGGTAAGGTAACAACAGATAGTCTTACAAATGATTCAACTAAAACTGCTGAAAATAAAATCGCTGATACAAATAAAGCAAAGAATGATACTTCGCAGAAACAATTATCAAAAGAAGAATTTGCAAAACAACATCCTTTCTTTGCAATAGCTATGTTAAATCCACAGGGTCAAACGGCAGAAGCATATGTTAAGGAAGATAATAAATCCCGTCTTGAATATATGCTTAGCAGGCCGGAAGTTGAGAAAGTAATGCCAAATAATGTTGAATTTAAATATTCAGCAAAATCAATTATTGGTGAGGATGGAGCAAAATACTTTTTGCTTTACATGGTAAATAAAAATCCTGAACTTACAGGTGGTGTTATAACAGATGCCCAGGCAAATATTGATCCCCAGACTTCCTCTCCTGTAGTTTATATGCAGATGAATGCAGAAGGCGCAAGAGACTGGGCAAGAATAACCGGTTCTAACATTGGTAACAGAATCGCAATTGTACTTGACAATGTTATTTATTCAGCACCTACAGTTCAGAATAAAATTCCTAACGGTAACTCACAGATTTCCGGTATGCAAAATCTAGATGAAGCAAAATTAATGGAAATCGTATTAAAAGCTGGTGCATTGCCAGCGCCAGTAGATTTTATTGAAGAAAGAACAGTTGGACCGTCTTTAGGTCAGGATTCTGTTTCTAAAGGATTTAATTCCAGCTTAATAGGATATATACTCGTAGCTATTTTTATGGTTGTATATTATCAAAAAGCTGGTGGAGTTACAGGTATGTCAATTGTATTTACTGTTTTATTTATACTTGCAGCATTAGCTGGATTTGCAGGAACACTAACAATGCCGGGTATTGCAGGTATTGTACTAGCAATTGGTACAGCAGTGGATTCTAACGTGCTAATATTTGAAAGAATAAGGGAAGAACTTGCTGTTGGTAAAACTATGAAGTCCGCCATTCAAAGCGGTTTCAAAAGTTCATTCTCGGCAATATTCGATTCTAACGTAACAACCTTGATTACTGGTATTATTCTTTACCAGTTTGGCAGCGGTCCTATCCAGGGTTTTGCTATTACTTTGATGATAGGAATTCTTGCAAGCTTATTCAGTTCGTTAGTTATTACCCGCCTTGTTTTCGAGTATATGGCGGAAAAAGGTTACAATATTAGTATCGGTTAAAATTGGAATTAGGAGATTAATATAAATGAGAATATTTAAAAACTTAAATGTAGATTTTCTTAGCAAGAGAAAATATTTCTATATTCTTTCTACTGCTATATTTTTTATCGGTGTACTGAATATAGTATTCAGAGGACTGGAGTTCGGTATAGACTTTTTAGGCGGAACTGAAATAGCTATCGAGTTTGATAAGCCAATTGAAATTGCTCCTTTAAGAGATTATGCTGATAACATCGGTTTGGGAAAACTTGAATTGAAAACGTTCGGAAGCGATAGAGCAATCCTTATGAGATCAGAGTTACAGGAATTACCATCTAATATCTCAAAGAATATTCAGGCTAAAATAAATGAAAAGATTGATAAGCAATTTCCCGGTTTACCACACAAAATTGTTTCCACAGGATCTTCATCATTTATTTTTGAATTTGAAAATAAAGATACGGTAAGCGAAGTATCTGAGTTTTTATTTAACAGCGGATACCAGACTGTAAGAGGTACAGATGAAGCCAGCCTTAACCAGTTAACAGTTAGAACAGGATTATCAGACTGGATGAAGGAAAGCCTCAGAAACAAATACCCTGATAATTACTTTAAAGTACTTAAAGAAGACAGAGTTGGACCTAAAGTTGGTAAGGAATTAAAACAGGATGCAGTAGTTGCCTTATTCCTTTCGCTTGTTGCAATCCTTATTTACTTGGCAATAAGATTTAAATTCATCTTTGCTGTTGGCGCCGTACTTGCGCTCTTCCACGACGTTCTGATTACCCTTGGTTTGTACTCAATATTATATGGCTTAATTCCAGGATTAAACCTTGAAATTGATTTAACCATTGTTGGAGCGTTCCTTACTATCGTTGGTTATTCGGTTAGTGATACCGTTGTTATCTTTGACAGAGTCAGAGAAAATCTTAAACTTCACAAAACTCTTCCAATTAAGGATAACATTAACAATGCACTTAACAAAACTATGAGCAGAACCGTATTGACCGGTGGTTCTACTTTACTTGCACTTTTAGTATTGGTTTTATTCGGTGGCGAAGTTTTAAGAGCTTTCTCTTTTACACTGTTCTTCGGAATAATAATCGGTACTTACTCATCAATCTTCGTTGCAAGCGCTTTGGTTTATGATTATGCAGAAAAAACAAAACGTAAGATAGAATTCTAAAAATTATATAAATTAAAAAGAAAGCCGGCTGATAAATTTAATCGCCGGCTTTTTTGTTTGTATCAATCAATTTATTTGAATTTACTTTTTGGATTTTGCCCCTTTCAGTTTTGCATTAATAAAATCTATTTGAGATTGACATGCTTTTTTATATGTCGGATCTGTTAAACCGGCTTTGAAGTTTTCAAGCGCTTTTGTATTATCACCTTTGTTGAAATAAATTAATCCCCTGTAATAAGCTATTGCCCCGTCAGAAACTGTTTTCTTTAAAGCGACTGTACTATCTAAAGATTTTAATGCATTATCGTATTGTCTCTTTTCATTATAAGCTTTTGCTAATCCAAGAAAAGCCTGATCCGAACCCGCCTTTTCATTTGCTTTTGTAAAGTAATCAAGCGCTTTATCATATTTCTTTTCTTTTATTGCCGTATTTCCTGCTACAAGATAAGTCCTGGATTCACCTTCTTTAGCACTGTTAACTAAAGTAGGATTTTTGGAAACCTCGATAACTTTTTCATAATTTTTTATTGCGCCGTCATAGTCATTCTTTTTGGTTAATAAACCGGCTAATGCAAGATAAGCCAGGTCAAAAGTTGGATCTGCTGCAATTGCAGCATTAAAACTTTTCTCTGCGTCATCGCTTTTTTCCATCTTTGATAAAGTAATTCCTTTTTGAAAATGGGTTTTAGGATCATTGGTATTAATAACAAGTGAAGCATCATATTTTTTAATTGCTTCATCAAACTTACTTGCCTTGGAAAGTTCGTTCCCTTCGTTAAATAACTCAACTGCTTTTGTGTTATTAATAAATGCAATTGATTCCTGCGCATTCTTTTTTGTTTCTTCACTATTAGAAACCTGCAATATTTTATTATATGTTGCAATGGCATCATCATACTCTTTTAACAACAACTGAGTATTGGCAATTTTATTATAAGCAGCATCATTCTGGTTTAAAGAAAGACTTGCATTAAAAGCTTCTTTGGCTTCGGCATATTTATTAAGCTTAACTAAAGCATCCCCTTTAAGCAGATAGGTTTTATAATCCTTAGTAATTTGAAGACTTGAATCAGCATATATAACAGCTTCTTCATATTTCTGACTTTGCAAATTCTGTACTGCATTATTAAAATACGTAGCAGCTTTTGGATCCATCTTTACTGCTGAAGTATCTTGTTGGGCTTCAATGGTTGTTACGCTTATAAAAGCAAAAAGCCCACTTAACAAAAGTATTTTTTTCATATTATCCTTTTTATTATGGTTAAAAACTTATTGAATTAGTTTTTAAGATCTGAAGATATTCACGTTTTACTGAATCTCAGTCTATATTTTACGACAAATGTAGGTCATCAAAGAAAAAAAATCAATATTTAATTTAGCCACCGGTTAAAATGCTCTTTATTGTGTTCAAAAATGACTTAATACTTCGACAAAGAAATTCATTGCCTGTAATTTGTATGGAAAATCGAATAAAATTACTCATCTCTCATAAGTGATCTCACTTTAGTTCTAGTTTAAGCAAGTTAGATTCTGTTTTAATTAGGTTATATATTCATGTACAAAGAAATTTTAAAAACTCCTAATATAAATTGCAAGAACTTTTGTCTAAAAAAATTCGTGAAATATTCTACTCAATTTTGTTTTATTTCTCATTTTTTTATATTGGTGGCAAAATATTCGGAAATTGCAAGGGTGTTCAAATTATTGAAAATACTTGAGCTTCTCTGTTTAGTAAGCAAAAAACTTCCTTTATTAACAATATCAATTCTAACCATCTTTTTTTTTCTGTCTTGTAATAATAAACTTCCCGATAAAATTTATAACGAGAAAAGCGGAGGAACTTTTAAGTGGTTTATTACTGATCCTGTTGAACAGCTAAATCCGATAAATATTTTATACTCTTCCGACATGGTTGCAGCCTCACTTATCTTCGAAGGGCTTGTTGGATATGGACAAAAGGTAAATGAATTTGTACCGCTAATTGCCGAGTCCTGGCAGATTTTGGATAATGGGAAAAGATATTTGTTCAATATCAGGAAAGGAGTAAAATTCCACAATAATCCTTGTTTTAAAAACGGGTTGGGAAGAGACCTGGTGCTGGATGATATAGTAAAGACTTTCGAGAGAATTGCTGATCCGAAGAATGAAGGACCGTTTTGGCCCCTGTTTAGTAAAAAAATTCTTGGCATTGATGAATTCCATTCAGGAAAATTAAAAACCATAAGTGGGATTAGAAAAATAAATAATACTCAAATTGAATTTACCCTTACAAAACCATTCGTTACTTTTTTATCTTTACTTGCCACTCCCGGTGCCTATATAACACCATTCGAAGCATGGGATGTTTATAAAGAACAGATTGGCAGTCACCCCGTTGGAACAGGACCTTTCCGATTAGCTGTGTGGAATCCTGTAGAAGAAATGATTTTCGTCCGTAATGAAAGTTACTGGGGAAAGACAAATGAAGGCAACCGGCAGCCACTTTTAGATGAGATTATAATTAAACCGCATTCAAATCCTCTGATCATATATTCAGAACTGATCAAGGGAGAAAATTTTCTGCATTATATGAATCCTTCTAATCTGAAAAAAATTGAGAAAGCAAAAGAATTTAATGAGCAATTCAAGATTTACAAAATCGATAATGGTTTATCCTTTCGTTTCTTTGGTTTTTCCTTCAATAGAAAATTGTCACCTATATCAAACGTTAATCTTCGCCAATTAATAAAACATAATCTTGATAAGAAATTACTTATGAATGATGTAGAAGAAAATTTCGTTTTTGCTAATTCTGTTGTCCCAGGTTTCTTGTATGATAGGCAAGGTTTAATATTAAATAAAAATTCTGAGCAAAATAAAACAAATCCGGAGATAACTTATTCTACTACGCAAAGATTAGAAATTCTTTCAAGCATTCATTCTGAAGATATTAAGATGCTTGAAAAAGCGCTAAACAAACTTAATATAAAACATAAAGTAAATATCCTTCCAAACAAGTACTATCAGGAAATAACTGAAAGAGAGCCTGATATTTTCAGGGTAAGTATGACTCCGGTATACCCTGATCCGGAAGAGTATTTTAACCTGTTCTACTCAAAAAATCATGAATTAAACCTGATGCACTATAAGAATTCTGAATTCGATGAAATTTTTGAAGAATCTATGTTTGAGCAAAATCCGGAAAAAAGGACAAAGCTTTTTATCAAACTCGAACAGATACTGAACAATGATCTTCCCTGTATTCCACTTACTCACGAAGCTGAAAGGTATTATGCTTTTCCAAAATTTGTAAAAGGATTAATCATTAAAAACTCAATTCCTGACTTCAGAAATGTTTGGTTAGATAAGCCATGAGAGTAAATAAATTAAAGTATAAACTAATACTTTTATTTGGGGGATTCACATTTCTCCTGCTCTCCATAATTCTGATTTATTTCTACACTTCTAACATTCAATATATTGAAACTCAATCCCAAGGCAGAATAAGCACATATGTAAATTTACTTGAAGAACAAATAAGTAAAGAATGTGATATTACAATACTGGAGCTGAATACTCTTAAAATGCAAATTGAAAATCTGCCGGATAAAAACGAATATATGAAAAAACATTTTCCACAAATCAAGGAAATTCTTGAAAAATATTTATTGGACAATCCTTACAAATATTCATCTATATCATACTTTGATAGTTCTGTATCGCAGTCAATAACCGGGCAGACAAACAGGTTGTTCAATGGTGAAATAGTGGCAGATATTGCTTTAACCGGAGGTATTCCAAACCATTATCCCGCCAAGAATTTAACTGGAAACATTTCCAGTGCAAAAAGATTTATGATTTCTAAGAAGGTGGTTGACAGAGAGATTGAAATTACTATTCCTCCATCTGAGGACGGTGCTTTTTATTTACTTGCACGAATAAAAATAAACTATTTTTTCAGACAGATAGAAGAAAGACTAAACCCTCCTACTTCTCTTAAATTTATTGTCGTCTCAAATGATAGTGTGGTTGTTTACACTGAAAACATGAAGCTTATGAATCAAAAGTTAAATACAATAGACAGTGATATTTCTAAAAATGGAAATCAACTAATCGATACAGAGTTTCAATTTTATAAATGGAAAAAATATTCTGATTTAAATTTATACATCCTGATAATAGATGATTATTATATCGAAGCAGATAAGTTAAAAAATCTTGCGATTAAGATATTTGTTTTTTCTTTTTTTATTCTGCTTGTTGTCCTACTTCTTGTTTTTTATTTTGCCAATAGAATATCCACCTCGATACAAAAAATAACTGATGTTGCTCAATTAGTTGCTGAAGGTAAATTTGACAAGAGACTTGAGATAAAAAGAAAGGATGAGCTTGGCATTTTAATAAACTCATTTAATGATATGATTAGAAAACTTGATTCAAATTACAAAGCATTGAATGATTTAAATGTTCAGCTGGAAAATAAAGTAAGAGAACTAACTGATACCCGGAATGAACTTTCACATAAACAAAGACTTGCTCTGGTTGGTGAGACTATCTCAAAATTATCTCATGAAATTCAGAACAAAATAAGTGGATTAAGTATTTGGGTTCAGAATCTTGAACTGCAAACAAGTGATACCTCACCTTCAAGATTTTATATTGAAGAAATAAAAATTGCATTAAAATCTTTTCAGGACAAACTTATAAATTTCAAAAAATTCTATAGACAGCCGCAATTGAATCTGCAGGAATTAGAATTTGTTATATTCCTTAAAGATATTTTTGACAAATATTCACTCGAACTAAAAGCAAAAGAAATAACAATAGTTCATAATTTAGAAAATAAGTCCTACTCTATTATTATAGATGCAGAACAATTTGAAGAGGCTCTTGTAAATATTTTATTAAATGCCATTTATTACTCGCCCGAAAAAAGCACAATTGAAATAAGCCTTAATGATTCTGCTGAATATATAACCCTGAACATCTGTGATAATGGACCAGGAATCAGGTCAGATGATAAAGAAAAATTAATTCAACCGTTTTATACTACTAAATCATCCGGGAGTGGCCTTGGTCTTGCCATCTCGAACAACATCATCTTGGCTCATAATGGAAAACTAAATTACTTTAACAAGAAAGAAGGCGGCGCCTGTTTCCAGATTGTATTACCCAATAATCTTTTTCTAACTAACAACATTAAGAGGGAATATGAGAATTCTCCTGGTTGATGACGACGATATTATAAGAAACGGAATTCAGACTTTTTTAATGAACAATAGACATTATGTGAAAAGTATTAATAATGCCTCAAAAGCTCTAGAATTTACCGGCAATGAAAGTTTCGACCTTATTATTACTGATATAATGATGCCGGTAATGAACGGAATTGAATTCTTAAAAGAGTTAAGAAAAAATTCTATCCTAACCCCAGTAATACTAATCACCGCTTATGCCTCTGTGGAAGATGCTGTAAAGGCAATGAAAATTGGTGCTGAAGATTATCTTACAAAACCTTTAAATCTTGAAGAACTAAGACTGAAAATTGATAAAATTAAAAATAAATGTGACCTGATAGAAGAGAACAAGTTTTTAAAAGACAAAATTAATAAACTGGAATTCAGAGAAATAATAGGTGAAAGTAAATTAATTAATGAAGTAAAAAATAAAATTCTTAAGGTGGCTGCAGATCCTGATGTATCTGTCATGATTTACGGTGAAAGCGGAACCGGTAAAGAATTAGTTGCACAGAACATTCATTATATGAGTAATCGCAGGAACAAACCTTTTATAGCAATTAATTGTGCATCTCTAAATGAGGAGCTTTTGGAGAGCGAGTTGTTTGGTCATGTTAAAGGAGCATTTACAAATGCTTTAAAAGATAAACCCGGATTGTTCCTAATAGCAAATAATGGTTCGTTGTTTCTTGATGAAGTAAGTGAAATGAGTCCCAGACTTCAGGCAAAACTCCTGCGCGTTTTACAGGAAAAACAATTTCAACCGGTTGGCAGCGTTGATATAATTAATATCGATGTCAGGATACTTGGTGCATCAAACCAGAATTTAAAGAAGCTGATTGAAGAAAATAAATTCAGGGAAGATCTTTTTTACCGTTTAAATGTAGTTGAAATTAGCCTCCCGAAACTTGAAGAAAGAAAGGAAGATATTCCGTTACTTATAAATCATTTTATTGAAAAAGAGTTTGAGCGGACAAAAAAACGAATTACACTTGCTCCTGAAGTTACTGAAATTCTAATTAACCACAGCTGGAGAGGAAATATCCGTGAGTTGGAAAACTTTATAAAGATGCTTGCTGTGATTTCTGAAAATAAAATGATCCAGATAACTGATCTGCCTGAATCATTCTTTGTCAACATAATAGCTAATTCAGGCAAGCAGAAAGAGCTGTGGGAAAAATATGATTTTCAGAATGCACTTAATTCGGCTGTTGAAAACTTTGAAAAAGAATTTCTTAAGTATCATATAGAAAAAAATAATGGAAATATTTCAAAAACTGCGGAAGCAATTGGACTTTCCCGCGTTTCACTTTACAAAAAAATCAACCAGTACAATCTTCTTCACGAAGAAAGTGTAAATACCTGAAGAAATTGTAAACTTGCATTAACACTACGTAAATAATCTCTATTCACACTAAAACCTCTGGGTTTCCATATCTTTTTCCTTATTAACAATTTATTGTAAATCTTAATTAACAAACATCATTTAATCCATCTCTTCTTTAGCCATAAAAATAAAACTTTTGCGATTCAATAAACCGGTACAATGCTTGAGTAATTAAAATTAAAATTGAGAAAGTATGACAACAAATTACTATCAGGCAGCAACCTCTAAAAAAAAGATAGACTCACTATTAATTATCGAAAAGGATGATCTTCAGCGCAAAGGGTTAACAGTTGCACTCATGGATTACTTCAATGAAATCCGTTCCACAGATAATCCTGTCGAAGCTCTTCATCAATCTGCATCTAAAAAATTTAATATCATAATTAGCGATTATCATTTCGACATAATGACAGGAAAAGACTTGATTCGTAGACTTATCAAACAGAGTCCTGAAAGTCGCTTCTTCATATTTACCGTGAATTTAAATGATCAATGCAGAAATGAATTAGAGGAGCTTGGAATTGAGAATGTTTTTGAAAAACCAATAGATATAAAATCACTAGTAAATAAAATAATTCAAACTACTTAGGGAGGTATAATGTCAATTTCAGTAACAGGATCCAGACTTTCTTACTTAATTATAATTCTTCTTTTGTTAATAACTGTATCTGATTGTAAGAAAGATAATAATCCGACAGAATCAAACAATAATGGCAATTCAAATGGTAATGGCGATGGAAACGGCACAAGCACAGATGCAAACCAATCCAGAAATGAAAACTGGTTACTTGGGACCTGGGAAGGAACTACACCGGAGGATGCAGCAGCTCCTTTTAATAATAAAAAAGTCAGAATGGTTTTAACTGCTGTAAAACTTGCAACTGAAACACATCCGGCGGAAACCCAAACAAGTAGAACTTATGCTTATACCGGCACTATTACATGGGATGCAGGTGGAAACGAAGAGTGGGCAATGGCAATTTATGAAAAAGATTTCCTTTCGAATACCGGTGGTGGCTCTGTAGATTGGGGATGCACCACGTCAAAACCAAGCAACATGTTTACCGAAAGTATTTCAATTCGCGCATTTGATACTACAAATGTAACTCCCTTACACAACATATCACTTGATTGGGGACCTGCTATTACAAACTCTTCATCAAGTTATAGCTATTTGGATTTGTATGGAGATATTGAAGCTGACTATGGTTCAAATGAACAGTTTGTTTTTACTCCCGAGAAAGTTTTACGCTTAACAAAAAAATAAATCAATAACAACCAAAGGATTATAAAATGAAAAGAATGATATTATTACTTTTAATGTTGATTTCTTTCAACAACTTTTTCTCACAAATATCCATTGAATATGAAGACTGGAACTCGGCTGCTTTTTTAGGTAGAATACACAATGGGTATACTACAACTCCATTAGGTGAACAAATTTCAGTCAATATCGGAACGGCTTCGGATGCTCCACAGGTTTGGGATTTCTCGAATTATACTTATGAACATATGACCATTGATGAGATAGTCGATCCATCAACAACTCCATTTTTCTCTCAGGTTCCAACAAGTAATTATTGCAGCCAAGGATACTACCTTGATTCCCCCAATGATTTTTTCTATGAATATTATGAGAGCACACCTGATAATGTTTTTCTATTAGCGATGACCGGTATTATGGGTCCGGAATCAATAACTTTTTATACACCACCGGTACCTCAAATGATGTTTCCTGTTACTTATGGAACAAGTTGGGATTATACAAGTGACGAAACACCGAATCCTATTATGCCAACCATTACGACTGTAACCAAATATATTTATACTGTTGATGCGTTTGGTACGCTCAAACTACCTGAGGGCGAGTTCGCGGCTCTAAGACTAAAAGTAGATGTAATTTCAGAGACACATACTCCCTTCGGCAATCAGGTGGGAGGATCAATAATGTATAACTTTATTACTGAAGACGGAACAGTTGGCGCTGCAATTTCAATTGATTCCTCTCAGGCTGGTTTGGAGACTGTAATGTGTTATGGAATAGGTTACTCGGTTACTGAAGGAGCTACTGCCGTTGAACAGAACAAAGAGTTACCAAACACATTTTCGCTGCTTCAGAATTACCCCAATCCTTTTAATCCTACAACTACAATCCGTTTCAGTATAAAAGAAGCAACACATACATCCTTGAAAGTATTTGATATACTTGGGAATGAAGTACAAATGCTGGTTAACGAAATAAAAGCCCCCGGAATTTATGAGGTTGAATTTGATGCCGCAAACCTTAACAGCGGAACATATTTTTATAGACTTGAAACAGAAAATTATTCATCGATTAAAAAATTCCTATTACTAAAATAAAACTGAAGTTGAATGGTTATTTTCAAAGTCTATTCCCAATAAAATAAAAACCGGTTTTTACAAACCGGTTTTTATTTTAATACCACAATACTTTATTTTTTTTCGCTTTTACCGATAATATTAAGAAGATTCACTTAGTCTTACATTAAAAATTCCTGAGCAGCCAGAAATATATGGATAGAATAGTAACTGTAAATGAATTAAAAGAGGGTATGACGATCACGCAACCCGTTAAGAACCGTTTTGGCCAGCTAATAATAGCTTCGGATCAGAAAATTGAATTAAAACATTTAAATGTTTTAAAAATCTGGGGAATTCATTCAGTTACCATTGAGGGCGAATCTGACAATGAAAATAATCAACTAATAAACGAAGAAATAAGAAATGAAGCAGAAAGAATCCTTCAGAAACGTATAAATTGGTTACCTGAAAAACTTTTTGAAAAAGAATTATATGAATTAGCATTAATGAAGATAATACAAAAACTACTATAAAGTCTAAGTCTGGTTTAAATGAAATCATTTGAAAAAATCTTATCCGGAATAGGCAATCTACCCACGCTACCTACTGTATATGCCTCGCTTTCAGAAGCAGTTTCGGATCCTCATACTTCCAATGAACAATTGGCAAAAATTATATCTGCCGATCAGGCCTCTATCTTCAAAATTCTAAAAATAGCAAACTCCTCTTTTTTTGGTCTTCGTGGAAGAATTGATACAATTTCACAGGCAATTCTATTCCTTGGTTTTAATGAAATTAGAAATATTGTATTTGCCTTAACAATAATGAATCTCTTCCCCAGGGAAAGACATATATCCAGCTTTAAACCAATAGACTTTTGGGCTCATTCAATTGCTACCGGTATTATTACCAGAAAAATTGGAGCCCAAATAGGAATTAAAAACCTGGAGAGTTTTTTTATTTCTGGTGTATTGCATGATATTGGAAAACTTGTATTTCTTGAATTTGCACATAAGGAATATATACAGGTAATAGAATTAGTTGAATCTAAAAACTGTCTGATAAGGGAAGCAGAAAAAGAAGTTTTTAATATGGATCATGCACGTGCGGGTTATTTACTTGCCGAAAAATGGAAATTACCTTTAAGTATCCAGAACGCAATTTATTATCACCATAATGGTTATAGTAATTCAGACAAAGATTTGGCATCTGCATCTGTTCATACTGCAGATATTTTTGCACGCACTCTTGAATTAGGTTTCCCCGGAGATAACCTAATCCCTCGTCCAAATAACAACGTAATAGAAATACTAAATCTTCCTTCGGGATTTTTATCATCAATAGCTAAACCAGTTAAGAAAGATTTTGAGCATTTGGTAGAAATTATGTTAACACTGTAATGGAAAGGCAAACATCAGATAACAACCATATTTTTATTGCTTCCATGTCAGAAGTAAGCCCAAAAACATTATTTGGTAAGTCTTATAATGAATTAATTTCAGAAGGATTAAAAGTATTTCAGACATTCCCAGGTTTTTCTTCAACTTCTTTGTTTTTGTTGGATACGAATGATTTTACTTTTTATTTCAAATATTCTGTTCCTGAACAGAACAAATTAGAAATAAAAGATATTTTTGAGCATCTTGTTGAAAATGGTTCCATAGCTCAATCACTAACCAGTACCGATTTTGTAATAATTGATAATGATGATCCCCTATTCCATTCTAAAATAATTATTATTCCATTAATTGCTTATACCGGAATTATTGGTATTATAATTATTTTGCTTAATCGCTCAAATACACTTACAGACGAGATAAAACAATTATTACGTATTCATGCTAATTACCTTGCCTTGATTATAAATAATAAAGATCAGCTTTCCGAAATCCAACACCTTAAAGAAATAACTGATCAGAAAATTGCTTATAGTACAAAAGATATTGTTAAAAGTACTTTAGAATTAAAAGTCATACTTGATTCAGTACAAACCGGCATTATTATAGTGGAGAATAAATCTGAATTAATAATAGAAGCAAATGGACTTGCGGTCAATCTTATAGGAACAGATAAAAGTAAAATAATTGGTACAAAACCAGATAGCTTTTTTTTATTTAGCGATTTAAAAGTTGGAAAAAATTCAGTCATAAACAATCAGGAAGGGCTGCTAAAAAAGTATAATGGTAAGCTAGTTCCAATCATAAAATCTGTCGCATTTATAACTATAGATAATCAGGAATACCGAATTGAAAGTTTCCTGGATATTTCAGTACGCAAGGAAATGGAATATGCCCTGGAAAGGGCACGTTTCGAACTTGAACAAAAAGTGGAAGAAAGAACAATTCAATTGTTTAATTCAAACAAAGAATTACAGAAAGAAATTAATGATCGAAAAAAAGCTGAAGAGGATATTTTAAAACTTTACTGGGCGGTTGAACAAAGTCCTTTTTCTATATTTATAACAGATACAAAAGGAAATATTGAATATGTTAACCATTGTTTTTGTGATATCACGGGATATAAATATGAAGAAGTATTAGGTTTAAATCCTTGTTCATTCTGCACCGATGAGGCTACTACAAGTGTTTTAAGTGAAATTTGGGAAATTGTGCTCAAAGGTTCTGAATGGAAAGGTGAATTTATGAATAAAAAGAAAAACGGTGAACTTTTCTGGGTTTCATCTTCAATTTCACCTATTAGAAATGTGGAGGGTGAAATAACCCATTTTCTGGCCATTCAGGAAGATATTACATTAAAAAAATCAGCACAACAGAAATTGCTTGAAGCCAAAAAAAAGGTTGAGGAATCAGAAAAATTAAAGACTGCAATCCTGGCAAATATGAGCCATGAATTACGCACTCCAATAATTGGCATCCTTGGCTTTTCACAAATTCTATCTGAGGATTTAAAAGAGCCAATCCAAAACAATATGGTTAGAAGTATTTATTCTTCAGGTAAACGATTAAAAAATACTGTAGACGATATTATATTTTTGACAAGATTTGACGGATCAGATATTGTTTTAAAATCTGATACTGTAAATATTCCGGAATTAGTGAACGAATTAGGAGTTAATTATACTAAAACGGCAGCAGAAAAAAATTTAGTTTTTAATTTACAGGTACAAAACAATAATCTGTATTGTAAATTGGATTCAGAATTATTTGGTGAGGCTCTTTTTAAAATTGTCGATAATGCCTTTAAGTTCACTAATATTGGCTCGGTCTCAATTGTCATAGACTCAGAGATTAAAAATGAAATCAAATGGATTATAATAAAAGTAATTGATACCGGAATTGGAATAGAAGAAAAGAGTTACGAAATCATTTTTGAAGCATTCAGACAGCAGAGTGAAGGATTCTCCAGAAATTATGAGGGTTGCGGTTTTGGACTAACTATTGCGAAAAAAATAATCACATCAATGAACGGGTTTATTACAATAGAAAGTTTAATTAACAAAGGTTCAACTTTTACAATATGGCTCCCTTCGGCTGAATAAAACTCCCTGGATAAAAAACAAAAATTCGTTTTTCCCCTCAATCATTTTTTATAAAGTTTACAAAATTGCCATTTCTTTAGCAAGCAATTATTTATTTAAAAAGTATTGCTTGATTACCATACTACTTTAAGTTTATGTTTGTTGCAGACAGTTTTATTATTCCTTTAATAATTCCGGCTGCTTCTGATGGTTTTATGAAATCTCTTTAACTATTTTTACGGCAAAGTAAAATCAATTATTGTCTCTTAACATAAACGGAATGCGATATGAAAATACTTAGTTTAATTGCTGCTCTGTTTCTCTTCCAAATTATTTTACAACCTCAAAACAATCTATCAAAGGTTAATACATTCCTGGCTGACTGGTCATTGCAATCTTCAGATTCAGTGAATGCAAACGGAGAAATTATTTCCGGCTTAAACTATAAACCAACCGGATGGTTAAAATGCGATATTCCAACAACAGTCTTCAACGCTCTCATTAAGAATAATTTTTATACTGACTGGTCAATTGGAGATAATATGAAGAGAATTAATGCGGACAAATTCAAAACCGGTTGGTGGTACCGCAAAGAATTCACCTTAGATAAAATACTATCCGGTAAAATTGTTAGAGTCGCGTTCAATGGCTTGAATTACCGGGCAAACATATGGTTGAATGGAAATAAAGTTGCTTCATCTGAAAAAATGTTCGGTGCCTTTAGAAGATTTGAATTTGATATTACAAAACTTATTAAGTTTGATAAAGCTAATGTTCTCGCAGTAGAAGTACTGCCTCCGCAGCCCGGTGAGCCTACAATTGGTTTTGTCGATTGGAACCCGATTCCGCCTGACAGGAATATGGGATTATGGCGTGAAGTTGAAATAAAGTTTTCTGATAAGGTAAGTATTGATTTCCCATATGTTAAATCAAAGATAAATCTTAAAGATTACAGCTCTGCTGCGTTAACAGTTACAGCGGAAGTAAATAATCATTCAGATCAAACTGTTAAAGGAATATTATCCGGCTCTATAGGGAATGTAAAATTCAATAGAGAAGTTGAGCTTAATGCCGGCGAAAATAAATTAGTTACCTTCACACCGGAAGAGTTTGAACAGCTTAATATTAAAAACCCAAGACTTTGGTGGACGTACGATTTAGGCAAAGCTGAATTATACGATTTGAAACTTGATTTTAAGATTGAGAACATAATTTCAGATTCATTGCAAACCCGTTTTGGTATAAGAGAAGTTTCCGACTATCTGAATGCGAACGGACATAAAGCTTATAAGCTTAACGGAAAAAATATTTTAATACGCGGTGGCGGCTGGGTTGATGATATATTTTTGGATTACGATCCCGTAAAACTTAACGCACAGATTGAATATGCAAAACAGATGAACCTTAACACAATCCGCCTTGAAGGCTTTTGGGGAAACAACCAGGACCTTTACAATCTTTGCGATGAAAAGGGAATCCTGCTTATGGCAGGATGGAGTTGCCAGTGGGAATGGACAAAACTTTTCGGCAAAGAAACCCATAAAAGATTCGGCGGAATCACTTCGCCTGAAGATATCCAACTCGTTTCAACTTACTGGAATGATCAGATTAAATGGTTCAGAAATCATCCAAGCATTTTTGTTTGGTTAATGGCAAGTGATCTTGTTCCTCATCCTGATCTTGAAAAGAATTATCATGAAATTCTAAAAGAAATTGATAGTACCCGCCCATTCCTTATTTCCGCTGCTAAAAGAAGAAGCGACATCAGCGGACTTTCGGGAGTGAAAATGAATGGACCTTACGATTATGTTCCCCCTTCTTATTGGTATACTGATACAACAACCGGCGGCGCATATGGTTTTAATACGGAGACAAGTCCCGGCCCGCAAATACCGCCATTGGAAAGTATAAAGAAATTTATTCCGCAGAATCATCTTTGGCCGATTGACAGCATTTGGTTTTACCATTGCGGCGGAAATGTTTTTGGTACACTTGAAAGATACAATGATGCAATGGATAAAAAATTAGGCGCTCCAAATAACATTGAAGAATATTGCAGCAAAGCACAGTACCTTAACTATGAAGGTGTTCGTGCAATGTTTGAAGCATTTGTTACTAACAGGTATAGTGCAACAGGAATAATCCAGTGGATGTACAATTCCGCCTGGCCAAAACTATGGTGGCAGCTATTTGATTATTACCTGATGCCGAACGGTGCTTTCTATGGAACAAAAAAAGCCTGCGAACCTTTGCACTTAATTTATAATTACGGAAAGAAAAATGTTATACTGGCAAATCTTTCAAACAAAGAATTTAGCGAACTTAAAGCAAAGGTAACTCTTTATAATTTTGATTTGAAAAAAGTTTTTTCAAAAGAATTTGATTTAAGTATTGCGCAGGATGAAAACAAATTAGTTTGTGAATTAAATGATCTGAAAGGATTAACCACAACTTATTTTATTGATCTAAGATTAGCAGATAAAAAAAATGAATCAATAAGCAATAACTTTTATTGCTTATCCACCAAAGAAGATGTTCTTGATTATACTAAGCATGAATGGTATGTAACACCAACAAAAGAGCATGGTGATTTAACACTTCTCAATTCCCTGCCGGCAACTAAAGTGATAGCAAAAGATTCTTATTCAGCTAAAGATGGAAAGATTAATTTTACAATTGAAGTAGAAAACGTTTCATCCAATCTGGCATTTCTTATAAATCTGAATTTGAAGGATAAGAATTCCGGCAATTCTATTCTCCCGATCTTTTTAGATGACAATTACTTCTCACTTCTTCCAAATGAAAAGCGACTAATAACCGGCTGGTTTTATAATAAAGAACAGAAGCCTGCTCTTGAAGTAAGCGGCTGGAATATAAAATAAGAGGATAAAATCATGAAACGCAATTACTACATAGTTGTTCTTATATTTTTAATTTTCTTTGTGATCTCATTGCTTACGAATATACTCGGACCAATAATTCCTGATATTATTAAAAGCTTTGATCTGAGTTTAACATTGGCAGCCTTTCTTCCCTTTTCATTTTTTGTAGCATACGGAGTAATGAGTATTCCGGCAGGAATGTTAATAGAGAAGTACAAAGAAAAGCCGGTTATGCTTGCTTCATTCCTTGTATCATTCACAGGAGCAATAATGCTTGCGTTGTTTCCTTATTTTCTTGTAGCGCTTATTTCATTATTTCTTATCGGACTTGGAATGGCGATGCTGCAGGTCGCTATCAATCCTTTGTTAAGAGTTGCGGGTGGTGAGGAGCATTTTGCTTTCAACTCAGTGTTTGCCCAGCTTATTTTCGGCGGAGCTTCTTTTATAAGTCCGTTTATTTATTCTTACTTGGTTTCAAATCTTAACCAGCAGGAACAAGGAAATTTTATAATCCAATTTTTATCCTCAGTTGTTCCGGCAAATCTTTCCTGGGTTTCCCTTTATTATGTATTTGCAATTGTAACTGTACTGATGATAGTGGTAATCGGTTTAACAAAATTTCCTTACGTTGAAAGAAAGGAAGATGAAAAGGCCGGCGCCTGGGAAACACACAAACAATTATTTAAGAACAAAACTGTTATTCTTTACTTCATAGGAATTTTTGCTTACGTAGGAACCGAACAGGGAACGGCAAACTGGATTTCCCAATTTCTTTATACTTATCACGGTTACGATCCGCAAACTACAGGTGCATCTATTGTTGCATGGTTCTGGGGAATGATGACTGCTGGTTGTTTCCTTGGTTTATTCCTGTTAAAGATTTTTGACAGCCGCAGAATTTTAATCTGGTTTGTTACCTCAGCAATAGTATTATTATCAATTGCTTTATTCGGTCCGGCAAATACTTCTTTGTACGCATTTGCTCTTATGGGCTTTGCAGCATCTGTAATGTGGTCAATTGTTTTTTCACTCGCATTAAATTCTGTTGAAAGCCACCACGGTTCATTCTCAGGAATTTTATGTACAGCAATTATAGGCGGTGCAGTTGTTCCATTAATCATCGGCTGGCTCGGTGATATGTTCGGATTAAGAACAGGAATGTTCTTCCTCTATATTACTTTAGGTTACCTGCTTAGTATTGGTATTTGGGCAAAACCTTTAATTACAAACGAAACAATTTCATCTAAAAAAGAAAAGCAGGTAGGTGAATGAAAATACTCGGCATTGACTTAGGCGGCACCAACGTAAGAGTAGGTTTGGTTGAAAACGATAAACTTGTTTCTGTTGAATCGAAACCAATTAAAAGTGCTGGCTCAGAGGCAGAGGTTCTTAATGACATTTATGACCTGATTGAAAAATTTACTCATAATGATATCGCTGGTATTGGTGTTGGTGTTCCAAGCGTTCTCGATCCCGTTAAAGGAATAGTCTATGATGTTCAGAATATTCCGGCATGGAAAGAAGTGCATCTTAAAGATTTGCTTCAGAAGAAATTTAATATACCTGTTTACATTAATAATGATGCGAATTGTTTTGCCGCCGGAGAAAAGTTTTTCGGCAAAGGAAAAAACTTTAATAACATCGTGGGTTTAATAATGGGAACAGGCTTTGGCGCCGGATTGATTATTAATGGAAAGCTTTATTCCGGTGCTAATTGCGGTGCCGGTGAGTTCGGCATGATTCCATATAAAGATTCGATACTGGAAGATTACTGCTGCGGACAGTTTTTCCAAAAGCAATATTCAACCTCGGGCAAAGATATAAGCCGGTTTGCTGAAGACGGTAATACGGATGCACTAAATATTTTTTCTGAGTTCGGTTATCATGTGGGTGAAGGAATAAAACTCATTCTTTATTCAGTTGATCCTGAAATAATTATTCTTGGTGGTTCTGTAAGCAAGTCATTTAAGTTTTTTGAAAGAGCTATGTGGAAATCAATTGAGGGTTTTGCTTATACAAAGACTAAGGAGAATATTAAAATTGTAGTTTCTGAAACAGAGAATATTGCAATACTTGGAGCAGCTGCGTTGTATCTGGATGCGGGGAAAGAGTAAGATTAAGAATAAGAGTAAGTTTAACAGCTTAAGTATGTAACCGATCTGTGGAAATCATAACTATCTGCGTCATCTGTGTTCTATTAAATTAAACTGATTGATATCCGGATTCACTTTGCAAATGAACCGACCATATAACCAAAGCTAAGATTTTTTCCGGCAAGACTAAGCTTTCTCCCGCTCAGTCAATCCTTTAAGAGCGGTATAAAACTCATTTACCGTTTTACATTCAAGCATCTTTTCAACTTCTGTCTTTTGTTCAAATGTGCGGGCAATTTCAGCAAGAAGTTTTAACTGCAGCTCGCTGTTATCTTTTGGAGTAAGAAGAAGAACAATAACTCTTGCAGGTAAATCATCAAGGGAGGAAAAATCTATTCCTACTTTTGTAACAGCAATATAAATGACAGGTTTTGTAATGTTCAGCTTAGCATGAGGTATGGCTAAATAATTTACGATTCCGGTTGGAATGCTTTCCTCTCTTTGCCATACGGCATTAAATATTTCTGCTTTGCTCAGTTTAATATCAGATGCGGTTTTTTCCGCCAGTTCATTTATAATTTCCTTCTTATCTGTAACAAAGGAGAAATAAATGTTTTTTAACGAGATAAGATTTTTAAAGCTGATCTTTTTCTTTTCAGAAAGGAACAGGTTCATAAACGGGGCGCTCGTAATGGATGTAACTAACGCCATAATTACTAAGGCAACAAAAACTTTTTCCTGTATCAGTCCGAATTGCAAAGCTAATATTCCAAGCACAATTTCCATTGCACCGCGTGAGTTCATTCCAAATCCAATTGCAAGCGATTCATTCTTATTCATACCGCCCCAGTATGCGCCCAAACTGCATCCAAGAATTTTTCCTGTAAAAGCAAGAACCAAAAACAATATGACAATTTCAAAATCAAAGTTTGCTATAAAGTTTACCCGCAATCCGATTGATACAAAAAACAACGGGGCAAAAATGTTAGTAACAAACTGCTGCATTATTTCTCTTGTGCTTTCTTTAAGTGATGCCGAATCGCCGATTGCAATTCCCATAATGAATGCACCGAATATTGCATGAATACCGATGTACTCTGTAAAGGCGGCGCTTAAAAAACCAAGGATCAAAATAAAATTTAATACCCCGCCGGGAAAAGCCGTTTTCTTTTGTATGAATGGCAATGCCCTGTTAATAAGTTTCCTTCCGATAAATAGTACGAATATGATGAATGAAAAAGTAAGAATAATTGTCGTGGTAAATGAAAAGCCATGACCGCCTACGCCAACCATACCGAGGAGAACGGAAAATATTATCCAGCCGATAAGATCATTGAACATTGCGGATGCGATTATTATAAATCCTATCTCAGATTTAAAAAGATTTAAATCCATTAATGTTCTTGCCACAACTGGTAACGCCGTAATTGATAACGCCGTGCCGACAAATATCGCAAATACAAGCCGGTTATCTACTTCAGCTATACCTAACCGTTGAGGCATCATATACGCCAGACCGAACCCGAGCAAAAATGGGAATATTACTCCCATTAAACTTGTAATCGATGCAACCTTACCCTGACGAAGCACAACATTTAAATTTACTTCCAGCCCGGATACAAGCATAAGCATTATAACGGCAAGATTTGTTATTCCGTTTAAAGCTGTTGAAATATTTGCAGAGCTTATAAATAATTTATTGTAAGTTTCCGGAGCGATGGAACCGAACAGAGTTGGACCAAGTAATATTCCTGCAATTATTTCTCCGATAATAATAGGTTGCTTTATCAACCGCAGAAGTTCACCTAAACCTCTTGCTAAAAAAAGCATAAGTGAAATTACCGTAAGGAAGATTACTATTTCCGATGAAGCAAAATTCATTTATTAATTTACATCAACTTCTGACTTAACAATAAGCAGTGGGCAGGGAATATCCGAGAAAGTAAACTCAATATCATGCTGAAATACCTTATCCCAGAAACTCATTTTCCGTTTGGGAGCAGAAAGTACAAGAAGGTCGGCGTTGACTTCTTCAGCATATTTGTTCACTTCCCATCCTTCTTTACCGTAAAGGCAGGTTGTTGTTACATTCAACCCGGTAAGTTGTAATTCTCTTATAAGCATACCCATCTTAGATTTTTCTTCTTCTTTCCATGAAGTTCTTACTTCCTCGGCTTCTTTAAGTGAACCGTCATCATTAACACTCATTGCAAAACCGGGCACCTGGAATTCCCTCACAAGAATCAGGTCGGTTGAATTATTAAGCAGTGCAAATTTATATGCGGTTCTGACTGTAAATTCACCCTGAGGAGAATAATCCACCGTAACGCATATTTTTTTATAATCAGTTCTATTAATTGATGTTCTGGGGCAAATTAAAATTGAGCAGGGTGCTTCCCTCATAACCCTGCGGGCAACAGAACCGAAGTAATATTTAATCATGCTTTCTTTTTCAAGAGCACCGGAAATTAACAGATCAACCTGCTTCTCTTTGCATTTCTTTATAATTGAATCTGCAACATCTCCATGTTCATACTCAATTGTAGTTTTATCAGTCTCCAGTCCGCTTGAGATTATCATTTCATCAAGCCGTTTAACTGTACTTTCATTCTTTTCACCAACGTGAATAAGAATTAGTTCTGCGTTAAACAACCTTTGCAGTTTCTTTGCTTCGGCAAGTAATGCATGCCCTGTTGGAGAAAAAGTAATTGCCAATCCAATTTTTTTGAATGAGGTTTCCATATACGACACATTATTTTTTTAATTCACCCTATCCGTTCTCTCTTTATAAGAGAGTAGGATTAAAAGAGTGAGTTTTAATTAAATATTAATTTATTTTAAGTTCCTTCAGCAGGTTATCTGCTGCTCCAAAATTTTCTACAACCCAAAGCACAAAACGAATATCAACACCAATTGAACGGCTATAATCTTCGCTCCATGCATAATCATTTATAGTCGCCTCGTAAGCCCTATCGTAGTTTACACCAATAATCTCGCCGTTTGCATTAAGAATAGGACTGCCCGAGTTTCCACCGGTTGTATCCATATTATAAAGCAGCGCAACAGGAACATCATTTAAATTCTTACTCCTGAATTTACCGAAATCTTTTTTCATATAAAGCTGGTACAGTTCATTTGGGATATGATAATCGCCCCCAAGAAAGCTTTTCTCAATCATTCCTTTTAATGATGTGAACGGTGAATAATAAACAGCATCAGCCGGCGTATAACCACGCACATAACCATAAGTTAATCGTAAGGTATTGTTTGCATCGGGAATAAACTCAGTTTTCTTCCAGATTTTTTTTACCTCATTCAGGTTTACAGAAAGCTTATCAAGCAATCCTTCGTTATAACTATTTTTCTCTTCAAGAATTTTCTGCTGTTCCTTCAATTGAATAACAAAATTAATAACAGGATTATCAATGTCAGCTAATTCTTCATAGGATTTGCCGAACATTTCATCAAGTTCTTCTTTGTTTAAAAGATCATTGTCATCATAAAAGTTGTTTATCACATCATGGATTTGAGTATCGTTTTCTTTTCCTGCAATAAGTTTATCAACTGCGTCTACCCGTGAATCATCATTAAAATTAATAGCATATTGAAAAAGCTTAGCTAAAATTGTTGTGTCGAATTCAATATTAAAATTCGACAATGCTGTTTCAAATGATTTTTTATATTGCGGCAGGTTCTGTTCTTTATAAGCAGGCTTTCTTTCATTATCGGGCTTCTTCGTTTCAACTGAACATTCCAAAAGTGAATTAGCCAAACTAATTAATATTGTTGAGCGGGACATCTGGCCAAACCAGAGTGACCTGGAAACATTTTTCTCAATATCATCATAAACATTTGCAATTTCCGGAAGAAGATTTCCATACTTGCTTTTCAGTTCAGGTGAAGAATCAATAAAAGCCTGAAGCTGTTTTTCTTCTTCAACTTTTTTATTAACAAGATTAAGTCTTCTTAGTCCAAGCAGTTTCCCCTTGTAATTTTTAGTTGTGTTTGCAAGACCTTTAATCTTTCCCGCAAATTGTAATTCAAGCGACGGATTACCCTTACCAAGTTTTAACATCTGCTCAATCTGGAAATCATAAAACTCAGATATAAACGGAAGCTGGTATTTTTCCTGTAGTTTAAGAAACTGCGATGGTTTATGTCTGTATGTTCTGCCGGGATAACCAAGTATGAAAAGGAAATCATTTTCATTAACACCATCAGGATTAACTTTAAGATATTGTTTTGGTTTGAAGGGAATATTCTCTTTCGAATATTCAGCTGAACTCCCGTCGGGAGCAGTATAAGCCCGAAGAAAAGAAAAGTCACCCGTATGCCGCGGCCATACCCAGTTATCGCTTTCGCCGCCAAACTCGCCAATGCTTCTTGGTGGAACATAAACCAGTCGTACGTCTTTAAAAAATTTATACTTGAACAATACATAAGTCTCACCTTCAAACATCTCGGCAATTTCCGCGCGTATAGTTTTATCCCCTGCTTCTGCCTGGGTAATTAATTCCTTTCGCACTTTGTCAATAGTTTTATTTCTTTCCTTAATATCAGTAACATCTTTAACAGCGCTCAGTATTTTCTCAGAAACATCCTCGTAGGAATCAATAATTTTACAGATCATTCCTTTTGCCTGAATTTCTTCTTCTTTGCATTTAGCCACAAATCCGTTTTCAAGATAATTATTTTCAAGTGTGCTTGCGGCCTGCACTGCACCAAATGAACAATGATGATTTGTTATTATCAAACCATCACCGGAAACAAATGAACCTGTACAACCGCCAATGTTTACAAGCGCATCAACAAGACTTACACCATTGGGATTATAAACCTCCGAGATGTCAATTTTTAATCCTGCTTTTTTCAGATCAAGTTTTTTAATTTCACTTAAAGGGTACATCCCCTCTTCCCATCTTGGGAATAGCACTTCTGAAGACAATGAAATAAAGGGAATAATCAAAACTAAAACAGAAAAGAGGACATGTTTTTTGAAATTCATTACTAAGACCTTATTTAATTTTAATAGATATACCGGGGAGGGTTAAAACCACTCGCCTCAATTATTTTCGCCTAAAATTAGAAAAATCTTTAGTGATTGGAAATAAAATAATTTGGCAGGCAGGTAAATAAGTATATAAATAAAGAAGCCACTTAAACAAGCGGCTTTTTATAATTTTATATTTTATATAACAACTTCACCTGTAGCAAGATTTATTGTAAAAGTCTTGCTATTTATCTTTAATGAAGCCATTGAATTTCCGAGGTAACTCAGTTCACCGGTAAAATTAAATTCTTTTCCTGTACTTGTTTTTCCGGCAAATGTAATCCTTATTGCCCCACTCATAATTTTCCTTGTCAGTTTCTCCACTTCAATGGAATCTAAAACAGCATTAAGAGTTGATGTAAATGATACTTTATTTCTAACCTTTGACGACGTATTACCTTTTCTGGTATAAGAACCTTCAATAAGGTAATTAGCTTTAAGATCAATAATATGATTTACATATATAACTGCATCAGAAGTATCAACCGAGGTCACTTTCGTCCCGTTAAAGTTTCCTTTTATTGTAAAATTAAAAATTAATTTGTTACCCAGATTTGTAAAATCCCAACCATACGAAATAGTATAATAGTAGCTGTAATGCTCACCTGATTTTTGTTTTACAATTACAGTATCAAACAGAAAAGTTTTCGATGCTTTTGGAAGCTTTGAGCCTACGGCAGCATAAGTAGATTCATTTATTTGCGAGGAGAGTCCGTTAGCAGAACTGCTCTCGCTAAAGCAGGCAGCAAAATAATCAGCAGCATCTTCTTCTGTCATTGACAGATTATTTGCTGTAGGATTGCTCTCTTCTTTTGAGCATCCGGAATGAATAAAAATACTTGTAAAGCAAAGTAAGATGAGTAGGATAAAGAAATTACGTTCCATATCAGTCACCTTTTATTTCTTACTTATTTAGGTTTTTATTTGTTGAAAAGGACTTTATAAATATAAGACTTTACAAAGATAATTGGAGTCCGGTTAAAACAATTGAGTATAAAACACTTACTTAAGTAAAAGCATTTCCCTTGTTTGAATAAAATGCCCGGCTTGTAATCTATAATAATAAATTCCGCTTGGCAGATTGCTGCCCTCGCTGGTGGTAGAAAATTCAACATCATATGTCCCGGCAGATAATTCTTTGTTTATTAAGGTAATTATTTCTTTGCCGAGAATATTGTATATTCGTAGAGACGTCATATATGACGTCTCTACATTTGGTAATGTAAATTTTATTGTTGTGGTTGGATTAAAAGGATTCGGATAATTCTGTTCAAGCTTAAAGACGAGCGGAGTCGAAGTATCATTTTCAACTTCAGTAACAGGAAAGATTTTGTTAATCGTAAAATCAACCCAGAATAAACCTGCACAATTTATTACGCTCTGGATCAACTTATCCCCGATTGTCTTTACAGGATCATTCAATTTACTCCACCAAACTTCATCTGCTTTATATCCAAATTGAAATGCAACCTTGTTCTTTGAGAAACTTTGCCCCCACGATTTAAACTCACTTACCATTGCATTAAAAGGATTTGATGAAAAATTAAAATCCTGGCTGTCATCCACAAATAAAATGTTTCCCCTGTAAGTTGCGGGCATCCAGCTTTGACTGTAATGCTTTAAGAAAAGAGTATAGGTAGAATCAAATGATTTAACTTTCTTTTCCCATCTTTCGGCTTCAGCATTGGTAACTTTCCTGCCGCCGTTATAGGATTGAGCGTCAAGCCATTCAACATCAACACCAAAACCGACAATACATTGATGATACCCGTACCTTGACAATGCAATATGAATAAGAGTATCAACGCTTGCTGCGCCCGGCTCCACCTGAAGCCAGACTTTGATACCTTCCTCATCAAATTTAGAAAGGTATTGTTCATTCTGATCTGAGCTAATAAAACTAACGTGAGATATGCTTAAACCATTCGATGGAAAATTAAACTGAGTATTTCCATTGTCTATGTATAAACTGATAATCCAGATACCTGCCGGTGAAAAATCCTGAAATTTTGAGGCGATGGAATTACCTACATTCGTCCAGTAATCTGCATTTGGAAATTGATTGTTGGGATAACTTTGCAATATTCTTGAAGCGCGGAAACCCGCAGCTTTAAAATCTGTAGTTTGCGCAAATGAAGTTGAAAGCAGAACAAAGGAAATAATAACTAATTGTTTTTTCATTTCTTTCCTTCAGCTTCCATTGCCGATAAATAATAAATCAATCCTGCTGTTCCATCCATTGTCGGTTCATTTGTCGAATAATCACCATAGTCGTCATGATAAACAATAAAGCTTGACTGAAAGTCTTTATACTCATCATCACTGTGCAGAGTTAAACCGATTAGCTTATTGTAAATTGTTGTATACACAGGGCCATCAACCAAACCGCCTGGAATCTGGTACCGGTTATTCAATGTAAATCCTGAATGCGTATCCAAGGGAGAATCTCCATTTGCAGGTAAACCTACAATCATACTTGTACCCCAAGGATTGCAACCGAACAGCCAATCACATAGCGCTGCTTCCATTTCTATAAAAGTTTTATCATCGGTTAATTCGTTATATAAATCAGCCTGGGTAATTGCGGCAGAGATTAAATTATTTGAGCACCAGATAAACGGAATACCGATTAGGAAAGGATTACTCTTTCCACGATTCTGAATTTTTTCCAGGCCTTTCTTTAAGTTAGCAGTAAACTCTTTCGCGTTATCTTTCTTTTCATTCGCAATTATGTAATGACCAAGATTTAAAAACGGGTACCACTGGTAATGTCTTGCAGTATCCTTTCCCATCCATGGAGTTACAGTTTCATCCTTTCCATAAATAACTGCATCGGTTAAATATTTTTTCTTTCCTGTTATTTTGAAAAGCTGGGCAGCTGCTAATTCCATATCATCAACATAATTATCTTCTTCATAAAAATACGGACCTTTGCATGGAGCAGTCTGGCAAACACCCGGATTTTTTCTTCCATACTCATAAGCTTCAATTGCTTTTTTATTAAGAAGCTTTGAAAACTCAGGATAAAAACCTTTTAATAAATCAGAACCAAGAGCAAATGATGAAGCAAATTTTCCGGCAATAGATGCAATGCCTGTGGCCCTGTTCTTATATTTGAATACTCCCTGCGGTTTGCCAGTGCAATAATAAACCGGTCTGCCAAGTCCCGGACCTTTCCCGTAATCAATTTTATCAACTGTTGGAAGATCGTAAAGAGCATGATCCCTGTCGTCTGCAATCTGATTAAACATCATTTCGTTTCCGGGATTCATTCTTACAAGCCAATCCAAACCCCATTTAGCCTCATCAAGAATATCAGGCATTCCATTCGGGCCTTCATTTCCGTATGCATCAAATAAATCTCCAAATGATTCCGGATTCTGCTGATAAGCAAATAACATCTGAAATGTTGCTGTAGCTGAAGTAGTAACATATTGCAAATAATCAGAAGCGTCATGCCATCCGCCTCTTACATCAATAAAAGTTGAATCGAGTGTGGGATGATAAATAATAAATCCATCATGAGTGTGGCAGGAATCTTTTAAAAATGGATTATAACCGCATCGCTGCTGGCGCATATAGTTGAGAAGAAAATCTGCCGTTCCTTTGTAAACATCCTTTGCAATTTTAAATACAGGAGACTTATCACGTTCAATTTTAATATAGTATTCACCTTCTTCTTCAAGCGCAGAAAAATCCAGCCGGTAACCTTTTTCAAAAGCTGCAAATTTACCATAAGCTTTAATTTCGCTTGAACTAAAAACTATCTGGTTTGTTTTTGCATTACAAACCTGGAATGTAACAGCTTCATAATCATCTTTAGTTAAAAGTACGGCTACTTTAATTGATTTTGGCAGATAACCAAGTTGGTTCACTCGAATCCATCTTTGCTGAGGAAACATTAATGTTGAAAGTAAAATTGAGACAAATAAAATCTTTTTCATTTTATACCTTTTTAGGCTTAATAAGAATTGTTCTTAATATAATGAATTCAGGAATGTTTGCTGAGAGAATATTTTATAAAAATTTTTGTGAACTAAAAGTGAACTGCCAGCCAGACTGTTTTGCTGTGTTTGTCGGTTGATTCAACCCTGTGCCTGCAATGTGCGGGAATAAAAATATAATCACCGGGATAAAGAGAGCTAAGCTGTTCTTCATTTTCAAATTTAATTACTGCGGAACCGCTCAAAAGAATTACCCATTCATCTTTTTCCTGGTCGTACCAGTATCCTTCCGGTGATGACTGACCGGAAGAAACTATTCTTTCTATTCTAACATCCTTCTTTTCAATTAATGAATCAAAAACTTCTTCATTACCTTTATCGGGAATATTGGAAAAGAGATTACTTACATTCATCTATATTTCCTCCTTCACTTTAGAATATCACCAGGAATAAGCGAGAATAAAACCGCATCGAGAATTTTATCTTGAATTAGAAGCCTGTTTCTAAGAATGGCTTCCCGTGTAGCCCCGGCTTTTTCTGCTACTCTTATACTTGCATAATTTTCTGTAGCGGCAATTATTTCTATCCGATTCAATTTTAATTCTTCAAAACCAAATCTTGCACACATCTTTGTAGCTGCAGTTGCAATTCCTTTACCTGTATATCCGGTTCTTATCCAGTAACCAAGGTTCCCCATTTTATGTTCTTTAACCAATTGATTTATTCCAACTCCACCAATTAATTTTTCTGTAGAATTTTCAAGAATAAAGAAGCTGAACTCATTACCGTAATCCCAGGCATCCATCTGCATGGAAATCCAATCGATTGATTCCTGCTTTGAATAATTAGGATGACACCAGGGAAGCCATAGAGACACTTCATCAATAGATTCTCTTACTGCTTCATAAAGTGCATCCGTATCCTCAATGAAATATCTTCTTATTGTAATCAGGCCGTTGGAAATTTCACTTTTCATATATTCCTTATAGATTAAAATTTATACCTGAAAATATTCATCATTAATAGTCAGCGTATAAACCGCCGTTTGAAGACATCCAACCGGAAATTTTATTTAATGCTTCTTTAATATTATTACCTGAAATGTCTACTTTTAATTTTGGTAAGATTGACGCATCAAAAAGTTTTTCCAGTATTTCCTGTTCTTTTACAAAAATATTCAGATCGTTATACTGACCCGGATTGCCGGAAACCTTAAGTCTTTCATTTCTTGCTTCATAGAAAGAAGAAGCCGAACGATGGCAGAATACTAAATGAAACCCGATTGCAGCAAGCTTATCCTCCAGCCATCTGAAATCATAATCTTTCCCATAAGTTAAATACTGATACATCCTCGTGGAAATATGAAAACGATCAACAATCCATGAATAATACTTAAGCTGCTCAAACAATGTTATCCACGTGTTATATGTTGCCATTGCGAGTTTTTCTTCATGTGGTTCAAAATTTATTAGTCCTCTTCCCCAGGGAAAATTTGTAAATGCACACCATTCACCGGAAACTATCGGAGAATGATACCGGTACTTTCTTGGACCGACAATTCTTGGATCCTCGTTCAGACCGAATGCAATTTCTGTTTTGAAGGTTAGTCTTGTACCTTCCAGAATTATTTTTGGACAAAGTTTTTTTGACATAAAAAATATTTATAACATTGAAAAATTTACTGCCGATCTGATGATTGACCATTGATTGCAGTTGTTCAGCACAAGATTATTTTAATCTCATCAAATCAAAAGGAAGTCATATTAAATGAAATGATCTAACTCAATGCAATTTGCACAACTTTTGGCTGAACCATTTTCTCAAAATCCTTAAAGGCAAGTTTTATTACTTCCGTATGAGTACCTGCGTTAAAAGCAATTTCTTCATACTTTGTTAATGGTTCAGCAACAAACACATCCATATCATATAAATTTCCAAAAGGCGGCATAGCGCCTACTTCACAGCCGGGGAAAAGATTTTCAAATTCTTTTTCATCTGCAAGCTCAACAAATTCTGCCCCGGTTATTTCTTTCATTTTATCAATGTCGATTAAGAATTTTGCGGGAACAACAGCCATCGTTAATTTCTTATCTATTTTAACAATTACGGTTTTGGCAAAACTCTTACCGGGTATATGGACAGATTGAGCAATTTCCTGAGAAGTAAAGGCCGGAGAATGCTTAATACTAACGTACTTTATTCTATTCTTATCTAAGAATTCCTTTAGTTTCTTAGCAGGCATAAATCCTCCTTATCTGGTTGATTTTCAATTACAAACTACATTTCCAATTAGAAAAAAACAAGTCCTTGCCCATGGCAGTTTTCAAAACTTTTATCCTTGATAAAATATATTTCTGTCGCTAAATTTAACCGGCAAAATTTATAAATCTTAAAGGAGTTCTACATGAGGAAAATTGTTGTAACTGCAGTTCTTGCTTTTGCGTTTTTATTTACAAGCACTTCTGTTTTTGCACAGGATAAACCGGTAAAGAAAGAAGTTAAAAAAGAAACAACCCGGGTTGTTGAAAAGAAAGATAAAAAGATTAAGAAATCCCATTGCACATCAACTGAAGAAAAGAAAGCATGTGGAGATAAAGAAAAAAGCTGTCAAAAGAGTTGCGAAGAAACCTGCAAATAGTCTTTTCAGATTTTTGGAAAGGGAGAGTACAATACTCTCCTTTTTTTGTTTTAAATAATATCATTCCGGAACATCTGGTTATAGCCGGGATAAATTTTCAATCCCCATCCTATCAAGTCTGAACACAGTCCAGTCATCCATTGGTTTCGCGCCAAGGTTTTTATAAAACTTTATTGATGGTTCATTCCAGTCAAGCACAGACCACTCAAAACGGCCGCAGTCTTTTTCGCTAGCTATCTTTGCAAGGTATATAAGTACCTGCTTTCCTATTCCTTTTCCTCTTAATTCGGGTTTGACGTAAACATCTTCAAGGTACAAACCTGGCTTACCAATAAACGTTGAAAAGTTATAAAAATAAATTGCAAAACCGGCAGGCTCGTCCTTATAAAATGCAAGCAATGATTTTGGTACCGCATCTTTACCAAACATAGTTTCGGTAAGTAAATTCTCATCGGCTGTAACAGCATCAGTAAGTTTTTCATAATCTGCCAGTTCCTTAATGAAGGACAGTATTAAACCGACGTCTTCTTTTTCCGCCGACCTTATAACAATTCCATTTTTATTTTCCAATTTATATCTCCGGTTTTTTACAGTGAATAAAAATCAAATCATTTACGGAATTCTTTGTGAAGAATAAATAATCTTTTCCTCCATCTTTTAACTTAAGATTACTTCTGATTTCTTCGGGTGAATCCGGGAAATCTCTCCGTGCAATATTTGCAGATATAATTCCATTACTGCTTAAGTACTCTTTCATTTTTCTTTTATTATATACTGATGAGAGAACTACTTGAAAGCTTCTACCCGGGAAAGCGGGAATAAACTCGTCTGCAGTTATATAATCGATAGAGTGGTTTATAAACCATAATTCATTTTGAGCGGCAACTTTTGGACTTAATCCGGTTTTTATTATTGCAGCGTCGGGTTCATAAAAGTATTGCCTCACTTCTTTAGAAATTTTCTTCTCAATAACATCTATTTCTGATGTAGAAAGGTGAAATGTTAAACTTCCTTCACCATCAAGTACAGCAGCTTCAATTGAAGTAACACATAAACCTTCCTGTGCTGTGGTAAACAGAAGGATTTCTTTACATTCGCCATCTACAGATACAGCAACAAACCTGTTTAACAAGGGCAATTGTTCTTTTACTTTTTTATAATCAAGCGCAGGAGAAGCTTTGATAAGTATATTTTGGGATTTCTGAAGATACAGATCTAAATTTGCAATAACATTCGGCCAGCAGTTTTCAAGGCCCACTAATCTTTTATTAGAATCTCTTCTTGAAGGGTCCACATAAATCCAGTTAAAGTATTTATCCGGATAACTTTTAAGAATTTCTGTTCCATCCTCTTCAAATGCTTCAATGTTATTTATGCCAAGTGTTTTAAAGTTACGCAGGAACAGTTCATACAAAAGACTATTCTCTTCGCAATAAAAAACTTTTTCAAATTTACCGGCAAAATGAATAGAATCGATTCCCAATCCGCCTGTTAAATCGATTAAAATTTTACCGTTAATAATGCCGGCTTTAAATTTTGCGGTGGCTTCACTACTGGCTTGTTCAAGCGACACAGATTCAAAAATAAAATCGGAATTAGAAAGAAGTGGTAATTTTCTTTTTGCCTTTTGATAGCATTTGATCTGCTCGGCAATAGCCCTGACCGGAAATTCTTTTTTTCTGTTATACCTTAACGCAAATTTTAAAGGGTCTTCCTCTCTATTATCCCGGATGATTTTTCTTACATCAGAATTATCAATCAGCTGGAGTTCTTTGAGATTCATTTCGATAATTATTTTTCGCTGAAATAATTCTGAATATTAACCTGTGTCCTTGAGGTTATTTCATCATACTCCATATTCCCCGGATAAATTGGTTTTAAGAACTTTAGACTAATCTTACCTGGTTTAGGGAATTTGCTTCCGATTGAAAATTTCTCGTATGCGCCTTTAATAACAACCGGTATAACCGGGATATTCATTTCCTTACTTATGATTGCAAATGATTTTTTGAATTCAGCAAGTTTACCATCACGACTTCTGTTTCCTTCAGGAAAGATAACCATGTTATTGCCGCTTTTTAAAATGGCTGCTATCTTTTGCAGTGTCAGCTTAAGATTCTTATTGATGTTCATAACAAGGATATTTCCGTTACGCGCAAACCATCTGCTGAAACCTGATTTAATATTTTTTTCATTGGCAAAGAAATACGTCCTGTTAAGAATTTTATTTTTAAGGGTATTGGCAATCATCAAACCATCCATAAAGCTTTGATGGTTTGGCGCAAGTATTACGGGTGAATCAGGAATATTTTCCAGCCCTTCAGTTTCAACTCTTATATAAAATTTGAAAAATGGTTTTGCAATTAATTTTAAGAATTTAAGCATGAAGTTTCTTTTAGGAATATCATAATCAATATCCTGCTTAAGTACTTTTCCCCAGTGCATTACTTCGTTTTCAATCTTCGTCTTTTTCTCACGTATAAATCTTGCAAGCTTTTCAACGGTTGAATGATGAGACATATCTTCATCCGTCATATTTATGCCGAACATTTTTTCTATGTGTGCCTGCAATTCAACTTTATCCAACGAATCAAGTCCAAGATCCAGTTCAACATGTTCTTCAGGAAGAATCTCCTTCTTCACAACTCCGCGCAGATACTCTTCAAGTAATTTATATTCCTGGTAATCCGGAATTTCAACAGATGATCTTTCCTTCTTTTCTTTTTTAAGAAGTTCGGAAAGCGTAAATCGTTTTATTTTACCAAGCCTTGTTCTCGGCAGTTCATTATGAACGATTGTAAAATTGAAAATCTTTTTATACGGAGAAACAGTACGGTTGTATTTATCTATTATGGCCCACTTAAAAGTTTCCTGTATGTTAACAATCTGGTCTTTCTGAAGCAGAGTAAAATCCGGATATATGATAGCAAATAGTTGTCCTTCCTTCTGTATTACTCCAATTTCTTTTACATAAGGAAAGTTTTTCAATATTGAAGCTTCAATTTCTTCAGGGTTAAGATTCTTTCCATTCGGCAGAATGATTATTTCTTTCTTTCTACCGGTTATATAAATGTAACCTTCATCATCAACGTAACCGAGATCACCTGTATAAAGCCAGCCATCTTTAAGAATCTCTTTTGTTTCTTCCTCTTTCTTATAATAACCTTTCATAATGTTAGGACCGCTAACAATAATTTCATCATCCACCACTTTTAACTGAATACCTTCAAATGCTTTTCCGACGGTTCCAATCTTAACTTTTTCAGGAGGGTTAAATGAAATAAGAGGAGAAGCTTCCGTCATTCCGTAACCCTCCAGGGTTTTAAAACCAAGCGTCCAGAAATTTTTAGCGATTGTTTCATCCAACTTTGCACCGCCGCTTACAAAGTACTTCATATGACCGCCAAAAGTATCCTGTACTTTTTTGAAGAGTTTCCTGTTAAGATTCAGGTTATTAATCTTCCCGGCAATTTTAAATAAAAGTCTTGCAACAGTATTGGATTCTATTTTTTTCATAATGCCGTCATGAAAAAGTTTATACAGCCTTGGTACCCCGATAATAATGGTTATCTTATGTTTCTGAAGCGTCTTTAAAATTTCCTCCGAAGAAAGCTGACTTACAAATGCTAATGTACCGCCACTATACAAAGGCATTAGTATCGTTCCCTGTAATGGAAACGCATGATGAAACGGAAGAATTGCAATCATCCTGTCGTTGTAACCGATAATATCAAGACCAGTAATGCACTCAACATTTGAATAGATATTTCCATAGGTAAGCATTACACCTTTCGGATTGCCAGTTGTACCGGATGTATAAATAATTACTGCAACATCATCCTCATCATCAGGTTCAAGGTTATCTTTTACTTCTGCTTCAAGTTGAATTTTATCAAAGTTGATGACCTGTGGTTTATAACTTACTTCTTCCAATGCTTTGGTAAGATTAGGTAAATTGTTGTTGGATGTGAATACAACCGCAGGTTTGCAATCATTTATAATATAAGAGACTTCACCCGTAGTAGAAAGAAAATCGACAGGAACAGAAATACCTTTCTTATTCCAGATTGAGAAGAAAGAGTAAATCCACTCAGGTCTGTTTTCGGAAAAAATAATTACCCTGTCACCCTTTTCAATGTCAAGCAAAGCGGCAAATTTTCTTACAGATGAAAGGAGTTGAGAATAAGAGATATTTTCATCATTATGAATTAATGCTGTTTTATTATAATCTTTTAAAAACATAGTTTTTCCACTTAACTAAATAATAGTTAATGATCCGGCTACTAAAATACATTAACTGATTAACTTTCCAAAATGTAAAAATTAACTTAATACATAATGCAGACAGTCATGTCCATTGTGGTTTTATACTCCGCTGAAATTAATGTTTTTAAAAATAGTTCAATTAATTTTTACAGATAATATTTGTTATGAATAAGATCAGTGAATATTTAAATTTGTGTTGTCTTGTTAAAAATTTTTGAAGGTAATAATTAATGAACGAATCCTTATTGATAAAAAATTGCAGACTATACAATTCATTAAACTCAAATCAACTAAAGAGTATTCTGATTGAAAATGGAAAGATTTCAGACATTGATTCAACGGAAATTTCGGAATCGAATAAAACGCTTGATATAGATGGAAAGATTATTGCACCAGGATTAATTGATGTTCACATTCAGGGTGCAGGTGGTGCAGACATTCTGGATGGGACTCAGGAAGCATTACAGACAATTTCAAATACTCTTGCAAGAGTCGGAACTACTTCTTTTTTGGGAACAACAGTTGTAAAACCGTTAGAAGAAAATAAGCATTTAAAACTTGCTAATAATTATATTGAAAAAGATTTGGAAGGAGCAAATCTCCTTGGATTTCATCTTGAAGGACCATTTATAAATTATAACAAGCGCGGCGGTTTGGATCCGGCAAGTATTTATAATTCTTCACCTGAAAAATTAGAAGAAGTTCTTCAGGTTACTAATGATAATTTAAGGATGATGACTATTGCTCCTGAACTTCCCGGTAATCTGGAAATAATTAAAGAGTTGAGACGGAATAATATTGTCCCCGCTTTTGCACATTCAGAAGCGGATTTTGAAGAAACAAAAAAAGGTTTTGATGCCGGTATAAATCACGTTACTCATATTTTTAATGCAATGCTTCCATTGCATCATCGTAATCCGGGACCGCTTGCAGCAATATTTGAGAATAAGGAAGTATCCGCGCAAATTATTAGCGACGGTCATCATCTTCATCCTGCAATTGTAAAAATTCTCTATAAGTTTCTTGGTGCGGACAGATGCATCTGCATAACGGACGGTGTTCAGGCAATCGGTTTACCTGAGGGAAATTATGTTTACAACGGAAGAGAATATACATCAAAGAATGGCGCTGCAAGATACCTTGACGGAACTCTTATAGGTTCTGCAATGAGTCTTGCTAACATTGCGCTTAAATTCTGGAAATTCACAGGCTGCTCTTTTGATGAAGCAATTAATTCAGCTTCAAAAAATCCTGCTGTGCTTTTAGGAATATATGACAGGAAAGGTTCGATAGATATAAATAAGGATGCTGACTTAATTGTTTTTGATAAAGACTACTCGATCTATGCTACAATAATTGGTGGAAAAGTAGTTTATAAAAAATGAAAGCCATCCCCACTCATGCTTTTCAGAAGGCAGGCTTTCCCCAAAGGAAAGGGATTTATTAATTTCCAGGATATCTTTCGCATTATAGAAATATGAGAATTGTTTTTCTGAATAATATTTTCAGATAAACTGCAGGTTAACTTCTTTTAGATATTTTTCTTCAAGAAGCTTTACTATGTTTTTTATAAGATTACGACGGATGCCTAATTCAACCGGAATATTGGGGTCCTGGTGCGCTTCATTAATTTTTGTACCTACAACAAATGAAATTTCATCGCTGTCAAGCAGGTGGTTAATAAGTTTTGTTACTGCATTCGATTTGTAAAAATTCTGGTGATTATCATTTTCCAGAGTATCCAAAACTTTACTTATTGTTATTGTTCCTTCAGTTATCAAATCAATTCCATCCATAAAACTGCAAGGCGGAATTTCAGTATCATTATCCTTCAGGTCAATGCTTACTTCTCTGTTTAATTCACGGGCAACAATTTTTGCTGTGGTTCCTCCGCATATAACCTTTTTACCGTCAAAGCTGTTAAGTAATTCAGCCATCTCTTTATCCTTGCCTTTAGAAATCGGCGGACCGGTTAGCACCAGCAATTTCCTCGGCTGTCTGAAATAAATTACACCGCTTGTAATATCGTCTTTCGGTTTGTAGCTGTCATTATAGTAAGCTTTGTCAACAATGCTCTTTGCAAGTTCTCTTGCTGAAATTTCTTTATTGTTTCTAATCTGTTTAATTGAATAATCGAGCACGTTTTCATTTCCCCAGCCAAGGGGAAAATTTTTTGTTCCAATGCCCGACTGACTTACACCGTCTGAAAAAAATACTATTCTGTCTCCAAGATTCGCATTAAATTCATAGTAGTTAAGTGTATTTTCTTTATTCTTGTTGTAACTTAATTTTATCTGAGTAGCTTTTACGGGATATGGCAAATTGTTTCTTATTAGAATGAAAGGTGGATTATCGTACTCGATGATTTTTGTAAGTCCTTCCCTGTCAATATCAATAATCGTAAAAGTTGAATAGCTTATTTTTCTTACCTTGCAAACCGGTAAAGTCCGCATTATAACTTCAGCAGATTTCCTTACATCTTTAGAGTTTGTTGCAAAATTTACAGCCATTGTTGATGTAAGTGTAGCAAGAACATTTGCTTTTATTCCGCTGCCAAGCCCGTCAGAAAGTGTAGTTACAATTCTGTCTTCTTCTTTTATTTTATGCTGATGAAATACATCCCCGCAAACAAGTTGTTTGTACTTGTAATTCTGATGATAATCCACTTCAACAAAAAATTTTTTGCTCATAATAAATACAATCTGGCTTACTTATCAGGATTATCAATTTTATCTGTAGAGAAGGAATCAATAATTGAATTCAATATCACCTCACTTTCAGATGCATTCTCACCAAGCAGGTAAGCAATCTTCTGAACGGTTGAAAGGTTTTTTCTTATTACTTCCTTGGCTTTCTTAATTATCTGTTCTTTTCTTACTGAAGGCTCAGTAATATCCCTGAATATTGCGCCGACATAGCGATATTTTTCAATTGTAAAGATTGAAAACAACAGGACAGAATTATTATGATTAATTTCTTTTCCGATTATATCGTTCCCTGTTTCAAGCACATCCCTGAACAATTTGTAAAAAGGGATTACCCTTTCAAGATATGCTCCTTCCATTCCGGGTTTAACATCAAAGAGCATCTCTGTTTCTTCACCCATAAGTTTTGCCCAGTTGTGGTTGCATTCCACAATCTTTAGTTTGTCATCAACAATAACCAATCCTGAAGGCATGGTTTTCATTAAAGCGTTGGCCTTTTTCTGCGCAAGCTGACGCATATAAGAAACACACATAGTCTTTTCTGATTTATCATCAAGCAGAGAAATTGCAAATTCACGGCAGGTATTATAACCGCATCCTGCGCAGTTCAATTCATCTTTCTTTTCGTGCTTACCAATTTCTTTAAGTACTTCCTGGATTTGTTTCTCGGTATAACTTCTTGTTTCAATAGCAGAGATATTTATCTCATCCAAAATAGAGATGCGTGGTTTACGCGGAATTTCAGTTGATGGATATTCTGCAAAGTTTATAACCTGCTGCCTCTTAAGTACAGTTGAACATTTGTTGGATGACTTTGGTCCGTTTACGCAACCACCTTCACAGGCAAGTAGTTCTAAGAAAAGATTGTTATCAAGTTTTAATTCACTTAAATCCTGTAATGCATTTGAGATGTTTGTAATACCGGAAAAACTCATGAAGGAATTATTTGTAACAGTCAGATTGGATTTGATGCCGGCAATCATACCACCATCAATAGGGTAAAGCGCACCTTCCTTTGCCTGTTCAGGAATAAACTTTTCTGTTTCATCAAAATTAATTTCAGCCAAATCCAGTTCAGCTTCATTCATCCAGCGTTTCAGATCTTCAAATGTTATGGCTGCATCTAAAAGCTCCGGATGGTTTTCGGCTTCTTTCTTTTTGGCAATACAAGGACTAATTAGTACAATTCCAATTTCATTACCATAGATTTGCTTTAGTAATTTACACTGCGATAGTACAGGTGATAAAAATCCAGTTACTTTATCAGAATTATCCGGCTGGTATTTTTTAATATATTCCACAACAGTTGGGCAAGCTGATGAAATGTAGACTTTGCCGGTTCCTTTTGTTAAAAGCTCGGCTGTATTAGCAGATACCTCCTGTGCACCGATTGCAGTTTCTGATATACCGTAAAAACCAAGCTTCTTTAATGCGGAAATAATAACTTCGGGCTTTACATTTCTGAATTCACTTATAAATGAAGGAGCGAGCGAGGCAATTACTTTTTCCTTTAACTTAAGTAATTGTTTTACCCTGCCTAAATCATCTCTAACTTTCTTTGCTCCGGACGGACAAACTTCAACACATCCACCGCATAAGACACAAAGCTCTGTTATTACAGTTGCACTGCCGGCATCAACTTTAATTGCTTTTACAGGACAGTTGCGGACACATTTATAACAATCCTGGCAATTTGCTTTTTCCGTATAAATTGGATTTAAATAATTCATTACACCCATCCATGCTTTCCGCTAAAACAGAAAGCAATTAATTTAACTGTCAAGATATTTAATATTCGTTCTCAATTTACATTTTGAATTAATAATCTTTTTATTATTAAATCATCGAAAATTCTTGCCTTTTATTCACCCATTCATTGAAAACTATATTTTACTGCTCCAAATTTACCAAGATTTATTTTAAAGTATGGTTTAAGATTTCGAGTAACATATTCGGTTCAACATCGCTATAAAGTCTTTCGTTTATTTTAACATTAGGACCTTTATTACATTTATCTTCACACAGATTGCCTGAAATATTCACGCTGCAATTCAGATTATTTTTACGAATGTAATCTTTAATTACTTCCAGGTTTTTATTGTTGCCTCTTGAGAAGCAGGAACTTCCCATACATACAACAATTCTGCATTGCTTATTATCTTCATTCATAACTTCAACTCCGGTATCCGGCTTTTCAGGAAATTAAACTTTCTTTCTTAATTCTTTATCCAATACTGAGCAAGCTTTATTCAACGAGCATTTCTCAATTACTTTTCCGTTAATTGAAACAGAAGGACCGCGGTCGCATTGTTCAAAACAGAACGTTGCTTTAACATCAACTTTTTCCTGCAGGTTATTATCTTCAATATGATCGATAAGTTTATACAGCAAATCCTGTGAGCCTCTTAAATAGCAGCTTGTACCAACACAAACGCTAACTTCCATTTTTTCTTTTTCAGAGCCTTTAATTAAAGTGATTTCACCTTCCGATCTTCTTCTGCTGCCATAATGTGTATGCAATAAATGATGAGCAGTTTCTCCTCCAACTTCACCAAATGTACTCTGATAGGTTTCTGTTACAAAAGGATTATCCTGTGATTTATGAAGCTGAAGGTTTTTATCTACCGAATACAAACCTTTTGTTCGTTCTCTTTTAACAACTGTTTCAAAAGTTACCGGCTGGCCGGCACCACCAATACAACCATTAGGACAAGACATTACTTCGACAAAATCATATTCTGCATTTCCGCTTTTAATTTTATTTGCAAGAGCACGTGCGTTTTTTAATCCATGTACTACTGCAACTTTAATTTCTGTTCCGCAGATATTAAGAGTTGCTTCTCTTAAAGCTTCTTCTCCGCGGACTTCATGAAAATCAATATTCTCTAATTTCTTTCCGCTTAATTTTTCTGCTACGTATCTTAATGCTGCTTCCATAACACCACCGGAATTGCCGAAGATTACACCGGCTCCGGTTTTAAATCCTAGCGGCATATCAAGGGATTCAGGCTGTAACTGCTTGAATATAATTCCAGCCTGGTCAATCATTTTACCAAGTTCCTGTGTTGTAATTACATAGTCAACATCGGGAATACCTTCGTGAACAAATTCCGGCCGTCTTGCTTCAAACTTCTTTGCTGTACAAGGCATAATTGAAACTACAATCAAATCTTTCTTATTAACATTCAATTCTTTCGAAAGTACTTCTTTAGCTAATGAGCCAAACATCTGCTGCGGAGATTTGCATGAAGATAAGTTGGGAAGCAGTTCTGGGAAATACTGCTCGGCAAATTTAACCCAGCCCGGGCAGCAGGATGTAAACTGTGGAAGTTTTTCTCCTTTAGTTATTCTTTGTATCAATTCGTTTGCTTCTTCAATTATTGTAAGATCAGCAGCAAAGGAAGTATCAAAAACTTTATCAAAGCCCATCATTCTTAATGCAGAAACTGTCTGGCCTGTAAGATCAACGCCAGGTTCATAACCAAACATTTCACCGATTGCAATTCTTACCGCAGGGGCAACCTGAGCAACAACTACTTTTGAAGGATCACTAATTGCTATCCATACATCATCAATTTCCTGTTTAGGAGTAATAGCTCCTGTTGGGCAAACTCTGGCGCACTGCCCGCAATCAATACATTCAACGTTTACCAGGTCTTTACCAAATGCGGGAAGCACTGCTGCTTTTGAGCCACGGAATGCAAAATCAATTGCACCTACACTTTGAATTTCGCTGCAGGCTCTTACGCAATCGCCGCATAGAATACATTTGTTAGGATCTCTTACAAGTGAATGAGTTGAGAAATCCAGTTTAATGGGTTGTTCTAATCTTTTAAATCTGACGGAATCTACACCATGTTTGCGTGCTACATCCTGTAATTTACAGAATGAACTTTTAGGACATGTCGGACAATTATGATCGTGATTGGCAAGTAATAATTCCAAAGAGATTTTTCTTATTTCTCGAATTTCCTGTGTAGTGGTTTTGATCTTCATATTTGCTTCAGGAGCAGTTGAGCAGGCACCCATAATTCCACGGCCTTCAACATCAACAAGACATAAACGACAAGCACCATAAACACTTAACTCAGAATGATAGCAGAATGTTGGTAAATCTATTCCAGCTTTTCTGATAAGCTCCAGTAAATTCTTCTCACCATTAATCTGTATTTTTCTTCCGTCGATATATGCAAATTTATTTTCCATTATTAAACTCCTGTAATAGCATTTAACTTACAAGCCTTGGCACATTCACCGCAGCGTATACAAATTGAAACATCAATCTTATGAGCCATTTTTCTTTCACCGCTAATAGCACCAACCGGACATTTCTTAATGCACACTGTGCAACCTTTACATTTAGCAGGATCAATCTCCGGAGCAACAAGATGTTTACAGCTTTTAGTTGAGCAGTACTTATTTATTACGTGTTCATTGTATTCTTTCCTGAAATATTTTAATGTAGATAGAACCGGGTTGGGTGCGGTTTTTCCAAGTCCGCAAAGCGAACCCTTCTTTACTGCAAGTGCAAGCTGTTCAAGCAAAGTCAGTGTTTCAACAGTTGCCCTCCCCTCAATAATATCATCAAGAAGTGCAAGCATTTGTTTTGTGCCTTCTCTGCAAAGAACACATTTGCCACAGGATTCATTTTGTGTAAACTGCATGAAGTAACGAGCAATTTTAACCATACAGGTTTGCTTATTCATTACAACCAAACCACCGGAGCCAACCATTGCACCAATGCTTATAAGTGAATCAAAGTCAAGTGGAAGGTCAAGATGTTCCTCGGTCAGGCATCCACCTGAAGGGCCGCCAATCTGTACAGCTTTAAAACCAGTATCCAATAACTTACCTTCATCATTCGTAATTCCGCCGCCAATATTATTTACTATCTCACCTAAAGTTGTACCGAACGGGACTTCTATTAATCCGGTGTTTGCAACATGACCAGTTAGTGCAAAGGTTTTTGTGCCCGGTGATTTTTCTTTTCCAATTTTTCTAAATTCATCTGCGCCCATGTTTATAATTAGCGGAACGGTTGCCAGTGTTTCAACATTATTTATTACTGTTGGTTTGCCGTACAAACCGCTTTGTGCAGGGAATGGCGGTTTGGGAGTAGGCATTCCTCTTTTGCCTTCAATTGAAGACATCAGCGCGGTTTCTTCACCACAAACGAAAGCCCCGGCGCCTTCCATTACATTTATCTTAAAACTTTCACTTGAATTAAAAATATTATCGCCAAGTATACCAGCCTTTTCCGCATCATTAACAGCTTTTCTTATTCTTTTAACTGCAAGCGGATATTCTGCGCGAACATAAACATAACCCTCATCTGCACCTATGGCACGGGCTGCAATCATCATCCCTTCGATAACACTATGGGGGTTACCTTCCATCACGCTTCTATCCATGAAAGCACCGGGATCGCCTTCATCTCCATTACAAATAATATATTTTTTCCCTTTAGGCTGAATGCGGGTCAAATCCCATTTTCGTCCTGAAGGAAAACCGCCGCCGCCTCGTCCGCGAAGACCGGCTTTTAATATTTCATCACAAACTTCTTTATCAGTCATCTTGGTAATTGCCTTTTCAGCAGCCTTATAACCACCAAGTGCTACATATTCATTAATATCTTCAGGGTCAACCACACCGCAATTCTTAAGAACAAATCTTGACTGTCTTGTATAAAAAGGAATTTCATCCGTTCCCTTGCAATGTACATCTGTACCAGGAACCGAATAAAGAAGTCTTTCGATTGTTTTATGTTCTTTTAAAGTTGACTCAACAATTTCTTTTACATCTTCAGGTTTCACCTTTACATACAATAAACCTTCCGGCTCAATAGTAACAAGCGGACCCATCTGGCAAAAGCCTTGGCAGCCGCTTTCAGAAAGATAAATTCCATGATTATGATTCTCTTTCTTTAATTCAGTTATTACATTTAAACCAGCATTAGCTATTTGATTTACAAAAGCGTTATAAACTTTCTCAGCCCCGTTAGCCATGCAGCCGGTACCGGCACAAATAATTATTCTTTTACTAACATTCTTTATTGATTGCTTATACTCTTCAGCAACTAAATCAAGTTTAATTGTTTCTTGCATTGTTCTTCTCCCTGACAATAATTTCATCAACAATCTGGTTGGCTTTTTCTGCGGTTAACTGTCCGTGTACTTCATCATTTATAACCATAACCGGAGCAAGCCCGCAGGCGCCAAGGCAAGAAACTGTTTCAAGCGTAAACAGCATATCCGGTGTAGTATTTCTCTTTTCATCAAGTCCTAATTTTTCTCGAATTACATCTGCAAGTTTCATTGAACCTTTAACATGGCAGGCTGTTCCATCGCAAACTCTTATTACATATTTCCCTTTTGCTTCCAAAGCAAAGTGAGAATAGAATGTAGCAACACCATAAACCCTTGCGGGTGAAAGATCCAATGAAGTAGCGATAAACGACATAACTTCTTCAGGCAAATATCTGTACTCTTCCTGTACTGCCTGAAGTATCGGGATAAGTTTTGAGGAATCGTATGCAAAGCGATCGAGCACTTCACACACTTTACTAAACTGTCGGCTTCTTGAAACCGATTGAACTTTCGTTTCCATTATAAAATTTTTTCTCCTGATCTATTCGAATGAGTAATTTTTTCCGTGAGCTTTCTTGATAGGACGGCGAGACTTGTTGAGAATCCTGCGTTTTCTACTATAATATCTTTAGGCACAGAAAGAGAAACCGGGGCAAAATTCCATATTGCAATAATTCCACCATCAACCATATGAGCGGCAACTTCCTGTGCTGCCTGAGCAGGAACGGTGAGAATGCCAACCTTTATATGCATTCTTTCTGCCAGGTTAGTGAGTTTTCGAATGGGTAATACTTCTATTCCCTGAATTTTTGTTTCAATCTTTGCAGGGTCATTATCAAAAGCGGCAACTATATTAATTCCATATTTCTTTAACGCATCATAGCCAAGAATTGCAGAGCCCAAGTTACCAGTACCGGCAAGAAATGCATCCGTAAGATTATTCCAGTTCAGATAGCTTTCTATGGTGTCAATCAATTCATTTACATCATAACCAACTTTTGGTTTGCCAATCATTCCAGTATAAGCAATATCTTTACGAACCTGAGTAGGATCGAGGTTAAGAGTATCTGCAAAAACAGTAGTGGATACTTCATTTATGTTTCTTTCCTGCAGGCTTTTAAGCAGCTGAAGATAAACCGGTAATCTTCTTAGTGCCGGTTCGGGTATTGGTTTTAGTCCTGATATCATATTACATAATCGAGTTTTTTTTCTCGATTAAATTAGAGAAATTTTTCTCGATTGTCAAGTAAACCCGTCAGATTATTTTCCCCGCTTTACAATTTAAGTCTATAGCATCCTTGATTTCATACTTCATGCTTGGAAAATCATCGCTTCATATGTAATTTTTGCCATCAATTATTTTTACAGCAGGCAGAGATGGAACTGGCTTTTGTAATTTTCTGGATTATCGTTTCCTTTGCAATCTGTATGATCAGGTGCTATGGTTTACTTAATGAGAATGACAACCTTATTGGTAAAACGAAGTCAGAAAAAAGAAAAAATCTTTTCCTTTTCTTCAGTAAAATCTGGTTTTCCTCTCTTCCCATCCTATTGAGTTTCTGGATATTCTTTTATAGGCTGGATGATATATTATTTCTAATTGGAATTAATCTTGAAAAGAATAAAGTTCTGCATTCACTAATAATTCTTTTTGCCGGAATTCCTCTTATTCTATATTCGGGTCATTTAGGAAATAGACTATGGATCGCTCTTTGTCAGCGGTATATTAAAAATTTTGACGCTGCTAAATTTTCTTTTTGGGAAACGGATGTGGAGTTATAATAGCCTTCCTGACTATTCCTTTATTCTAACAGGAAATACTTTTAAAAATAAAAAAGGCCGCGTATTAAATTACGCAGCCTTATATATTTTTATAGAAATTATTAAGCTATCAGAGGTCTCCTCTTCCATAATAAGGAGCACTGTATTTCTTAGTAATTACTCTAACTACTTCCTGAGTATGTGCAGAGGTTTTTCCTCTGAGAAAATACAAATCATCTGATATACCCCAGGCCAGTGATTGTACCGGAGTACCATATATTGCATCGCCAAGAAGAACACTGAAAAAGATTTCTGAAGTTCTATCAGTCTTTACCATAATAATTGGCGGAGCTGTTGTTGATGTTGTATCTGAATTACCGGCATATATAGTTCCATCTTGTGAAATGGTAATTGATTTAATCTGTACTGTAGGATAAGTTGGAGTAAAATTAAAATATTCTACTGCATTTGCAACATCAAGTACAGAATCACTTACAACAGGAATCTTAAATAATTTTTCTGCGTTGTCTCTTGTAGCGGCTACATATAATGCGCTTTGGAAATATCTAACTGATTTAACATCACCAGTAAAAGCATATTTTTCAATTCTTTTAGGATTACTGTAGGATATTCTGTATAACTGAGCATTTCCGGAAGCGCCGCCAGCCCAAACATACCCTTTATTATCAAAATCAAAATCAGCTATATTACCTGCAAAACCACTTGCCCATGCTTTTGCAGCTGTGTTTTCTTTTACTTCAAAGATAGCTTTTGTTGCACTGCGGATACAGAGAAGATTATTATCCGGACCACATTTCATTGTAGTAAATATTACAGAAGATGTAGCGCTACCGGTTGGTGCAAAAGCAGTTTCTGTACCATCAGTAGCAATTTTAATAAATCCAATTTCTTTTTCAGTCTTTGAATTTTTCGCGTGGATATAAATGTTTCCGGCTTTATCTACAGTCATACAATTTGGTGCACGGTTTGCAACTTTAACTGCTTCACCGGCAGCTACACGTAAACGGTATTGCACTGGCTCACTGAAATAATCACTATTAGTAACTGTGCATTTTACCTGCAAAGTATCTTTAGGATTATTTGGAACGCGTACAATTAATTGTGTTTCTGACGCCTGTAGAACTGTGGCTTTTGCAGAGCCAAAGTAAACTATATTATTAGCAACCACAGATGAAAAACCTGTTCCAGTTATTGTTACTTCATCCACACCGGCCAGAGATTCAGTTGGAGGTGTAAGGCTTGCAATAACAGGTTTTACTCCTTCTGGTGGTCTTGAATCCCACAAACTTGGGGTTGTATCCTCATCACAGCCAACAAATAGAGTTATAACTAATAAACTCATAAGGCTAACAAGGATTTTCTTACTATTTAACATATTTAATTTCATTTTCATTTTTCTACCAAATTTTTGTTAGAACTTATTTTTAAAAACTAATTACACTTAGAATGCAAAGTTTATAGTTATGCGATGAACATCACCTAAACCATCCTCACTAATCGGGATGTAGCTGTAGTCTGCCGCTAACCATACACCTGATACTCTCTGCTGAACACCAACACCGGCTGTAAAACCATTCTGAACATCATTCTGAGATGAATAACCTGCTCTTAATGAAAGTGATTTCATAAACAGGTATTCAGCGCCCACATTAATCAATTGTTTGTAGTCTCTCGGATGAACCGCATCTACAGTCACGTTTAATGCATGCATTTCGTGGTCAACTTCAAGCAGATCCATAGCATTAAATGCGAAACCAATTTTAAAAGTAAGTGGTAATTCAAAGTTGTCTTCTTCAAATTTGGTTTCCTTTGAGAAATTTCTGATTGTCATACCGAAGTTCAAGCTTTTAAAACCGGTATGGTACAATACGCCAAAGTCAAAAGCAAAAGTATTGGTTCTAGCGTTAACTACAGTCTGAGAACCATCTCCGCTTAATCCAATTAAGCCAGCACCCAAATCCTGCATAACATACTTAACATTACCGCCGATAGAGAATTTATCTGACAGTGCTTTTGCATAACCGATACCAAATGATAATGCTGTTGGGTTGAACAGGCCTAAGTCAAGAAAACCCTGCTCATTATCAGCAAGAATAGTGTGTTTAAGATCGCCATAGTCTACAGTCTGAAAGAAAACACCGAACACACCGTAGCTTCCATTCATCGGGCTGAAGGCTAAACTACCATAGATATGGTTTATATCTGCAAACCATTTTGTATTTCCTACAGAAGCATTGACCATATCCTCAATTCTTGCCATGCCTGCTGGATTAAAAAACATAGAAGAAGAATTACCTTCCAATGCTGTAACCGCATCACCCATAGAACTGGCGCGAGCATCGCAGGCAACACTTAGAAATTTCATTCCTGTCTGGGCCAGCTTTTGTCTTTCCTGACCCCACATTGCTGTAGATAATACCGAAAGGATCATACAGCTAATGCCAATAATAAATATATATTTTTTCATTATCGCACACCCGTTTTTTACTAAAGTTTTCATTATTCTCCTCCGGTTCTATTATCTTACAACTACAAATTTTTCAACAGATCTTTCACCTGTTTTAGTGTCTTCTATAATCGCAATGTAAACACCAGGTGCAATAAGTTGATTTGAGGAAGTCTGCTGGAACCAGTAATGATCACCGCTTCCATCAGTATGTTCGATTGTATGTATTAACTCACCAAGTTCAGTATAGATTTTTATTGTACACTCTCCTGGAATATTAAAGAAAGCAAGCTTGTTAGGTTCTTTTTCACCGAAACGTAATTTATCCCCTAAGCTTGAAGAAATATGAAATGGATTAGGAACAATTCTAATCTGGCTTAAACTTGTACCCGGTTGACGTTTAAGGTTTGCCGGATCATAAGACTGAGAATAATAACGGTTGCTTATGAGTTGCTTTTTCCAGATTCCAAGAGTACTGTTAGCAGTTATCTCAGGTCCTTTAGTTACCATATAATAATAATATGAAAATCCTCTTTGCGGAGATCTGTCATTATAGCTTCTTACAGAAATATCGTCTGTTTCGAATATTTTAGTATAATTACTATCATATCTTCCAACTGCTCTCCATATCTCAAATCCTTTAAGATTAGGATCACTTTCATATACATCCCACGTCAAAGCAATTCTATCTCCGCCTGATGTAACGTTAAATACTTTCGGAGGTAAAGGTGCTTCCTGAATATTATAACCGCTGTTATAATTATCAAGTGCGCGGCGGAATGTCATCATCAAAGAATCTTTTCCTGTCATTACACGTTGATTCTTTTCAAGTGAGGCAGCATCTTTTGCTGCTGTATTCGTTCCGGCAGCTTCATATTTTCTTTTATATTGTCTTCCATATTCAATTGATTTTTCACGGCTTAAACCATTAACAGCTTCAGCTATTACAATAACAACGCTATCACCAGGTCCTAATGTATAAGGTCCGTAACCATTGCAGAATGAATAACCGTCGGTTCTTCCCATAGCTGGATCTACACCGGCAGTCGTAGTAAAGTCACCATCAGGGTCAGCTTTATCGCAATGTCTTATAGCTTTATGACCTCTTGTTATCCATCCGTATTCGCCTTCCATTCTTACCTTGTCATATTCGCTTGCGCTGAATGAAGTGTAAGGTTCATCAGATCCGACATAGTCTGTAGTTGAAGGTTGTCCCGGATCATCTGAATGATCTGTGGCTGATTTATCTGCATGTAAAGTAACAACGCCGGCAAACTGAGGTGCACCAAGTCTGCCAATAGTATCACCTGAGGAAACGTTTACTGCATTTGTCCATAATGGTCCACCAAGGTTATCATAAGCGGTAAATACCGGAGCTGGTCCGTGCCATACGAATTGTGCTCTCATACCTTCAGGATTATCAGCATCATTTTTAACACCATCACCGCGGGTATCAATCATTGTATTTGTACCCCAGCCGGTAGAGTTTCCAATTTCATAACGAGTATTTGCACAAGGAGCTAACCTGTACTGGAAATAAAGATAAACACCTGTTAAAGTTTTGTTAGGAAGTTCAATTTCATCATCTGCATCAATGTTGCCTGTGTTCTTTAATGTAAATTCCATAACATGATAATTATCGTGGAATTCCTGGCTCCATTGCATGATTTTTCGTGTCATTGTAATACCGGTTTTAGTATTACAAACATTCACAATCATTCTGTCTGCAGGAATAGTAGGATCAACTTCATCAACAACAGCAGAAAGTCTTTCACTTAATATTCCGTCAGTATAAACTTCAGGTTTATCAAATTTGCTTATTGTATTAAATACCATAGGAGTAAATTCACCCACGCCCGTAGCACGGGGACCAACGTGAACAACTTTGTATGGATACAATTCACCATTTTCATCTGTAAAATCAGTAGTTGCAATCCATAGCGCTTTAGCAGCCTGGATATCAGTATATTCATACAATCCGGGCCATCTCATACCATCCTGCTGATCTGCACCAGCTCTACCTATTTCAATTTCACATCCGATTGATGAATAGAAATTGTTTAACGATCCAACAGCTAGCCAATTAGTCTTTACGGAAACCTGACCAAAAGTAATTTGGGGCTGGACTAAAAGACCAAGCAAAATGAGTACGCCTGAAAGCGGGATAATTCTTTTCTTAAATATTTCTATAAACATTATTTTATCCTCATTTTTTTTACACTTTTGTATTTCATTCATTTCAAAACCACCTTTCCGGGAATTAGAATAATTCTAAATTAAATTTAATTCCCCAGAATATATCCCTTGGGTTTAGAAATGCTATATAGTCCTGATTCGGCATATCTATATATGATTTATTTTTTCTCCATTCATCCTTTTCTGCATCGGTAGCATTTGGATCCCAGGCATGATATTCTCCTTTTCTATAATCACCAAGTTTATCTTCACCAAACTCATAACTAACGCCATCGGTTGTATTTGACCATCCGATCTTTGGTGAGCCATCAGGATTCTTTGGAAAATCTTTAAATGCTTCTGCCGGTAAATGAAGTGAATTATAATAAGCTCTTGTATCATTACCATCATAAAAAGCGTAACTGTTCATGTATTTGAAGTTGAACACGTTAGATATATCAACAAAGAGTTGAAGGTTAACGGGTCCAAATTTAAAGTTCTTGCTTAAGCGAAGGTCTAAGCTGTAATTGTCTCTCCAACGAACGTTATCAACAACACCAGGCATATCTGAACCGCCTGTCCATGTACCATATGAACCTGCACTCCAGAATCCAAGTAAGTTAAGTCTCCATTCTTCAAGAAGATGGATTCCGGCAACCTTAGGTCCAAATTCAGTAGGAGTAAAGAAATCAATATTAAATCTTGCATACGGAGCAGGTTTAGGTCTGCCTTCGTAGCTGTCTCTTGTTTCGGTATCATAAAGTAACTGGTAATTTCTTTCTGCTACAAGGCTCTGATAGTGCAACGGATAACCAAAGATTCCGTATGTTCTAACCTGGTAAGTATAGTTTATAAATCCCTGTACCCAGTTTCCCCTGTTCTTAGTAACTGTAGCTTCAAAACCTCTTACATCAGAATACTGGTTCGGTTCACTTATAGAATAATTTACTGTTTCATCACGGTTTACATAAGTTACAAGTCTTGATTCAAGAGAATTGTCTTTATAGAAACCGGCAAGACGAATTAAGAACTGATCAAGAAGATTTTGTTCAAAACCTAATTCATATTGTATTGTTCTTTGTAAATCAATATTAGGGTTAGAAATTCTGTCAATATTTTTTGTGGCTTCCGAGCTTTGTCTAATCAGGTAAAGCTGAGAAGGATCAGGCATCTGCCTGAAGTGTCCATAATTGAAAAACAATTTACTGTTTTCGGAAATTGGGAATGCAACACCCAATCTTGGACTTAAGTAAAGTTTCTTCTCGGTTGGATCTTTTACTAATATTTTATCTATGTTAGCAGAGTTTTCTGCGGAAAAGGCTGATGAATAAGTATCAAAAACATACCAGGTACCGCCTGCATGAGAATAATCCAAACGCAAACCAACGTTAGCAACCATTCCTTCGAACTCCAATTTATCCTGCACGTATAATGCACCTCTTACAGGGAATTTATGCCATTTATTCGAATAACGTCCGTCTGGTAAAACCCAGTCATATGAACCGTAGTTTGAATAATTGTCTGAGTAAACAAATTCAAAACCGGATTTTATCTGGTTATATTTATCAAGCTGGCTTACAAAATCAAATCTTGATGAATAGGAAACAACGTTACTAGAATCTCTTGAAACACCGAAACCGATTGTAGTTCTTAAACCTGCCTGAGTTGTAGCAAATTCATATGTATCACCCCAGAATCCGAACGGAGCTTCATCAACATAGTATGAATTACCGAATTTGTAAATTCTGGATGTATCTCTGAAACGGTCGTGATTTGTATTATAATCCGATTCAAATCTTGTCAAAGAAAATTCATAGAAAGTAGATGAATTTAAAGCATGTGTAAATTTTATTCCCTGCATATTTCTTTTAACCGTAGAAGGACAGAAATAAGCAGAAGAAAAGATTCTTGAATTTGTAAACTGGCCGTTATTCATAACACTGGCAACACTGCCGGCAGATCCGAACATTCCGGTTCCGCCTGCACGGCTTGTATTTGTACCATCCTGTGTTCCAAACAAACCATCGAATGACACCTTCATTCCGGGTGCTACATCAGATGTTATTTTAAACTGAATATTTTCATTCTCAAGTCCATCAGTTGCCAATGGAATTACATACATTGAACTGTTGCGGACGTAAGAAGCTGAAAATCTCAGATTGCCAAGGTAACTGCTTACAACAGGAATTGGTCCTGCTATTGTAAGGTCTATATCATAATCTGGTTTGGTTATATCAACAACTCTTCTCATCTGCCACAGGAATAAACGCTGAGCTGCCTGCGGAGTTAAATCATTTGTAGGATCATTATCCTTCATTGTATTTTGTGAAATCTGGTTCCAGCCAACAAAGTCTTTATACTGCTTTTGAGTAAAAGCATCCCATCCACCGCTTGTTGTTCCTGTCCAAGCAACTGCCGGATCAACAAATGGTCTGATCCAGAAACCGTTTATATCATTTGGTGAAGAACCAAAATGCTTTTGTGCAACAGGGCTGTATCTTCCCTGGAAGCTTACTGAATATTTATCTTTCTTACCTTCTTTAGTAACAACATTAACCAAACCGGAACGAATGTTTCCATACTCAGCATTAAAGCCACCGGTCTGTATCTGTATGTCTTCAATTGATGTAAATGAAACACCGGTAAACGGAGTATTATCACGTTCATCGCGCATTGTTAAACCGTTAAGCATAAATGCACTTTGATCAGCCGTACCACCACGGATTAATGGTCCCTGGCTACCGGCAACAATACCGGCTTGTAAATTAATAATGCTCTGTGCGCTTGCAACAGGTAAATTCTGAACTTCCTGTATATTCAGGTTAACACGGCTGTAGGAAACGTCTTTCTGAACTATGGGTTGCTGGGCAACAATAACAACTTCTGCAGCCTGAATAGATGTTTCTGCAAGCTCTATATTCACTTCAGTTGTTTGGTCTATATTAGTTCTGACGCCAACAATAGTAGAATTATTATAACCAATTAAGGAAGCTCTCATAGTATACGTTCCAGGAAGAACGTTAACTATAACATAATAACCCTCAATATTGGTGGCGGCACCAAGAGTTGTTCCCTCCAATATTACGTTTACACCAACCAATGGTTCACCGGTTTGCTGGTCTTTTGCAATACCGGAAATTTTTCCATACTGTGCAAACAAATTAGTAGATACTACTATAAGGGTTAAAAGAAAAGTTCGTATCAAAAATCTCATCTTTACTTTCTCCTTTTTAGAAGATTAATTCTTACGCAAAAAATTTCATTTAGATTTTTTAGATCTATTTTAAATCCACCAGAAACTGAAATTATATCTTAGCGTTTACTTTTACAGTACCGCTTGGCAGTTCTGATGGGAATAATTTATCAAAGGCTTTTGTTTGTTTTACATTTAGACTCTGAGCGCTGCCGTATAGAACAGGCAACCGCATCACATAAGGAGTAAAACCGCTTTCAGACGGATGATTAATTGTAACAAGTACTATTGCATTCTGCATGTCTGCAGAATTAAAATCCTTTTGAGCGTCTGGAAGCACTATAAAATCTTCTCCCGGAAAATCGGGTATAGTTCCTGTTGAACTATAATCATTGCTTGCATCCTTACCGGAGGCAGCGCTAAACGTTCCCGTGGAAAAGATATATTTACCCGATATTACCCAACCTTCATAAGACCAGCTACCGGAAACCTTTGCAAGAGATAATCCCTCGGAAAGAACTCCGTTGCTGTAGTTAGCAAACCATACACCAATAAGGGAATCAGTATTTGCAGTATAGGTTGGAGAATAAAGCGTAAACGAGCCTGAAATATTTTTAATGGAGTTGTAGATTGAAAGAGTATCACTTACCTGCTTAAAACCAAGTGTAAGATCGTTAGCGACCAATACTCCACCAAGTACTTTTAGGTTGCTTGGTTTTGTTTCTGCTGCGGAATCTTCATCTGCCGGTTCAAGCGTAACAATAAAATATTTTGTACGCTTTAAATCATACAAAGGAACGGTAAAAGTATTAGAATATTTACCGTCCGTTCCCGGTTGAAATGAGATTACTTTTTTGTAACTCGTTCCGGCGTCATCAAAGACAAGCCATCCCTCATAAGTTAATTGATCGCTTATCTTTGGTAAATTTGAAATGGAAAGTGAGATTGAAGATGTATTATCCGGATTGCTGACGGTCTCCATATCATCTTTACAACCCAATAACACAAGGAAGGATAGAGATAGGCCAAGTAAAATTTTTTTCATATAATTTGAACTCCTCCTAAGAATCATCATAATTGAACGACATAAAAATAGATTTAAAGAAACTTAAAGGCAAGCTTTTTCCGAAATAAAGTTCCGGTTATCCAAATATTTCATCGGTGTTTTACACTACCTCCCCCTTAATTATTTAAATACAAATTTAAAGATTTAACAATTCCTTAACACTAAATTAACGTTAGCTTAACATTGGAAAGATAAGTTTGGGTACACAAAAGAGCGAGATATATGAGAAGATTTGTTTTTGCAGGAATAATTGCGCTTATCGCAATTTCTTTAAGGGCTCAGGATACATCCAACATTGCAATTAAAGATGAGATTGCTGATGTTAAAGGTGCTTTGGAAGGACTTAATGAATCCTTTCTGGAAGTAAAAAGTATTGTTGAGGCGTTAAAAAAAATTAAGATTTCCGGTTACCTACAACCGCAGTATCAACTTGCTGACCAAAATGGTATTTCATCTTTTGCGGGTGGAAATTTTCCGGCTAATGCTAAATCCCGCTTCGCCGTAAGAAGAGGCAGAGTAAAAGTAAATTACGACAACACATTAACACAGTATGTTCTTCAGATTGATGTAACACAGAGCGGTGTTGGAATTAAAGACGCGTACGTTTCTATCAGAGAGCCATGGCTTAATAGTTTCTCATTAACCGGTGGAGTATTTGACAGGCCGTTTGGTTTTGAAATTTCTTATTCCTCAAGTAGCAGGGAAACTCCGGAAAGGACAAGATTATTCCAAACTTTATTCCCGGGTGAAAGAGAGTTGGGAGCTAAGATTGAATTTAACCAGGAAGATGGTCCGCTCAGTTTTCTTATTTTAAAAGCCGGTTTGTTTAATGGAACCGGACCTACAGCTGCAGAGAATGATAACAATAAAGATTTTATCGGCCGTGTTGGTGTTTCTCTTCCGTTTGAAGAAATAAATCTCGCAGTTGATGCGGGAGCTTCAGCATATATCGGGAAAGTAAGAAGTGTTACCAGGTACGTGTATGAATATAATGGCAGTTCTGCAATGAAAGTTGATTCATCCTCCGTTAACATTGGAGGCAGTTTTAAAAGGACATATATCGGTGGAGACGTTCAGTTATATTATGATCTTCCTTTCCTCGGAGGATTCTCATTAAGAGGTGAATATATTCAGGGAACACAGCCCGGTACTTCTTCCTCAAATTCATTCTATAATTCTACCGATTCAAAAGCCGGATTGTTCTCAAGAAAGTTTAATGGTTACTACATCAACTATATTCAGAATATCGGCGATGCCAATCAGTTAGTTGTTAAGTATGATGTGTTTGATCCGAATACTGATGTTGAAGGAGACCAGATTGGTGTAAAATCAAGTAACCTTGCGGCCGCAGATATAAAGTACAATACGCTGGGAATTGGCTGGATTCATCACTGGGATTCTAATGTTAAACTAATTCTCTACTATGATATCGTTAAAAATGAAAAAGTTAACGCAGCTTCAACCGGTTCACTCGCATCATTTAAAGATGATATCAAAGACAATGTACTTACGTTCAGGATTCAATATAAATTTTAATTAAGCAAAAAGAATAAGGAGATAAAAAATGAAAAAGGTTTTGTTAATTGCATTAACTTCGTTTTTAATGTTTGGGTTTATGGCAGATAAAGAAGTTATAACAATAAAAGGTTCAGACACAATGGTAATTCTTGCCCAGAGATGGGCAGAATCCTATATGGGTAAAAACTCTAATGTAACCATACAGGTAACAGGTGGTGGCTCAGGTGTTGGCATTGCAGCATTAATTAACGGTACTACAGATATTGCGAACGCTTCCCGCCCGATGAAAAAAAGTGAACGGGAAAAACTTAAACAAAGATACAATTCTCTTGGAGTTGAAATAAAAGCAGCTAAGGATGGCCTTTCACTTTATATAAACGAAGCAAATCCCGTTAAAGAATTATCGCTGCAGCAGATTAAAGACATTTATACAAGTAAAATTACAAACTGGAAAGAAGTGGGAGGGCAGGATAAAAAAATTATTTTATATGGAAGAGAAAACAGCTCGGGTACTTATGTCTACTTTAAAGATAATGTTTTGATGGGCACAGATTATTCTTCTACGATGCAAAGTTTGCCCGGTACTGCTGCGGTTGTTAATGCAGTTGCAAAAGATAAGAGCGGAATTGGATTTGGTGGTGCTGCTTATGGTAAAGGTATCAAATATGTTAAAGTAAAAAAAGATGCTAATTCCCAGGCATTTGAACCGACTGCGGAAAATATTAAAGCAGGACATTACCCTATTACAAGATATTTATATATGTACACCAAAAGTAAACCCTCAGGTGCATTAAAGAATTATATCGATTGGATATTAAGTTCTGAAGGACAGGAACTTGTTTCCAAGGTTGGGTATTTCCCTGTTAAATAATTTGAACTCCTACAGAAGCCACCCCTTGCTTCAATGAAAGAGTGGCTTCTCTTTTTAGGTTTTAAAATTTCAAAATCCGTATTAACAACAAAATGATTGATCTGAAAAAAATATTCCGACGGAAAAATATTAGCGAAGATTTACCCGATTTTGCAAGAAAGAAATTCAGACTAAGTGAATACATTGCCGAATACAGCATCAAGTCCGTTTCTTTTATTTCCCTGGCAATAGTTGTTTTAATTTTTGTCTTTGTATTCAGGGAAGCATTGCCAATTTTCTTACCGAAAGATAAACCAACCTTTACCAATGAAGAATTACAGATGGAAACTTATGGTGAAGATGAAACAACTTCTGATATACAAACATCTGTCACGGAGAACAACGCATCTAACCAGGAACTTGAGACTTCAGGTTCTGAAGGTGAAGCATCATTAAAAAACCTGGCAGGAAAAGAATGGCAGCCGGTTTCAGCAGATCCTAAGTATGGAATTCTACCACTGTTCATCGGGAGTTTAAAAGTTACTTTAATCTCTTTATTAATTTCCGCACCGCTTGCAATACTTGCCGCATTATTTACAGCCGTCCTTGCACCTAAGTGGTTAAAAGAAATTGTTAAACCTACAATTGAATTGCTTGCGGGTTTTCCATCGGTTGTAATCGGGTTCTTTGCATTAATTGTAATAGCCTCCTACTCGCAGCAATTATTCGGTTACCAGTTCAGGTTAAATTCATTTGTTGGTGGAATTGCTCTTTCGCTTGCTGTCATTCCTGTTATCTACACAGTTTGTGATGATGCCCTGACCTCAGTTCCCAAAAGTTACATTGAAGCAAGTTTAGCATTAGGTGGCACTAAATGGCAAACGGCATTATTCGTTATGCTTCCTGCTGCAACACCGGGAGTTTTTGCAGCATTGATCTTAGGTTTCGGCAGGGCATTCGGAGAAACAATGATTGTGTTAATGGCAACAGGAAATGCAGCACTGATTTCTCTTAATCCTTTTGAGCCTGTAAGAACAATGTCCGCAACAATTGGCGCAGAGATGGCAGAAGTAGTTTTCGGTGATACACATTATAATGTTCTGTTTCTTATCGGCGCTCTGCTTTTCATTTTAACTTTTGCATTGAATGCAATTGCAGAATTGTATGTTAGAAAGAAATTAATGAAGAGGTTCAGAGGCGAATAATGAATTTGAAAAGAAACATTTTAGGTGGTTCAATTTATTTTATAACTGCGTTTGCTGCAATACTTATAATTGCAATTACTTTCCTCGTTCTTGCAAACATTTATATCGGTGGTTCAAATACATTTACCTGGGAGTTCCTTACAAGCGCTCCAAAATCGGGTATGACTGAAGGTGGAATATTCCCTGCTATTGTAGGTACAGTTCTTCTTGTTTTAATAATGACTATTGCAGGTGTTCCTGTTGGTGTAATTACAGCATTATATTTAAGCGAATATGCACGTAAAGATTTTTTTCTTACAAGGATGATACGTTTTGCAGTAAATACTCTTGCCGGTGTTCCGTCAATTGTATTTGGTCTTTTCGGTGTTGGTTTCTTTATTCAATTTATTGGATTAGGAGTTGATAAAATTTTAACCGGTGGAGTTGAAGTAAAATGGGGACAGCCGAATATTCTTTGGGCAAGTTTAACAATGGCTGTACTTACTTTACCTGTTGTAATTGTATCTGTTGAGGAAGCATTAAGATCAGTGCCCCAGGATTTGCGCGCTGCAAGCCTTGCAATGGGAGCAACAAAATGGCAGACAATCTGGAAAGTAGTGCTGCCGCAATCTGTAACCGGAATATTAACCGGTGTTATACTTGCAATTGGAAGAGGTGCTGGTGAGGTTGCTCCGATTTTATTTACAGGAGCCGCATACTTCTTACCTCATTTGCCGCAATCACTATCAGACCAGTTTATGAACCTTGGTTATCACATTTATATTATGTCTACACAAAGCGCCGATGTTGAAGCCACAAAAGGAATTCAGTATGCAACTGTATTGGTTCTTCTAAGCGTAACATTTTTATTAAATTTTGTTGCCGTACTGCTCAGGCTAAAACTTCGCAGCAAAATGAAATACTCCTAACATTAAAAATAAACCGTTTTTCTAACCGGATTAAGGAATCCAGGGTTTTTATCACACCAAAATCAAAACTTTAATTCCATTCCGTTTGTTTGCCTAATAAACCTGGTCACAGAGTATTAAGTATAATGTCCCGCTTTTATGTGTTGCAACACTATTTTAATAAGGAGGTTTAAAATGAGAAACATCAAGTCGTTTTTTTTCTTAGCAGCAATTTTCTTTTCGGTTTTTGTTGTGGGTTGTAAGGATAACATTGTATCAGAAAGTGATCTTCAGCCACCTTCAGGAATGAATGCTACTTTCAGCAGCATACAAAAACAATTATTTAATACATCTTGTGCAACATCCGGATGCCACACCGGGAATAATCCGCAGGCAGGATTAAACTTATCTGAAGGATCTGCATATAACAACTTAATAAATGTGCAGAGCGTTTTATATCCCAATCTTAAAAGAGTTACCCCGGGAAATAAAGAGGCGAGCCTTTTATTTATGGTCTTAAGTTACAATTCCGAAACAAAGATGCCGCCGACCGGAAAATTACAACAAAGTTTAATTGATTCTGTTGGGGCCTGGATAGACAAAGGAGCACAGAATAATTAGAAAGGAAAACTTATGCGATTCACTATTCTTATTTCTTTTCTGCTTTTACCGTTCTTCATTTTTGCTGAAGAGTATCAGGTTGATAAAACAAAACAGAACCTGGTAAAATTTATATCGGATGCGCCAATTGAAAACTTTGAGGGTGTGACTGATAAAATTGACGGCTATATAGCCTTGGATGAATCTGACTTTCCGAATAACAGTAACCTTTATTTTGAAGTGGATTTAAGAACATTAGATACAGGTATTGGACTGCGTAACAGGCATATGCGTGAAAATTACCTGCATACGGATAAATATCCTTACACTAATTTCAAAGGAAAAATAATCTACGCAGAAAAAGTTTCGGACACGGAACATAAAGTTACTGTTGACGGAACAATGTACATCCACGGTAAAACAAAGCCGTTAAAAATTAATGGCAACCTCTTTAAAACAGAAAGCGGTTATAAAATTAAAGCTTACTTTGAAGTTAAGCTTACCGATTACAACATCGATGTACCAAAGCTAATGTTCATGAAAATCAGCGAGACAATGAAATTAGTTCTTGACTTCAATATCACCAAAATAAAAAAATAAACTGAGGGTTTAATAAATGGCAAATAAATTTTTAATGCTCCTAAAAATAACTGCTGCGGTCAGCCTCCTGATTTTTTCAGATTTATTATCACAGGAGGATTCAATCAGCTGGCATCGAAGTGAACCGGAAGAATTATTAAATGTAGAATTACTAAGATCAACTCAGTCAATAAATCTTCCCACTTCAACAACACTAAAACAAGGTGATATTGAGTTTGAAATTTCTCACCGCTTTATTCCTACTATTAGAAGCGGCAGTAAAGAATTATGGGGATTTGACGGACCGGTTAATATGCGCCTTGCTCTTGGATTTGCTGTTACGGATGATTTGTTAATTGCTCTCGGTAGAAGTAACCTGGATGATAATCTTGATTTTTCATTTAAGTATAATCCGATTCAAATAAGAAGCGATTTTCTTCCGGCATTAATTTCGCTTAAAGGTGGATTAGCATGGAATGGCAGCGTACCAAACCGTTCAGGCGGGCATCATCAGAATTTCCAATACTACGGGCAGTTGATAATAAATACATTGATCGAAAAAAAATTAGGGATTGGCATAGTTCCATCGTATTTATATAACTCAAGCTACTATTATCCTAATGAAGATGATCAGTATTCCTTTACACTTGGAAATTATCTTTCATATTATATCGATGATGTGTGGGGATTGCTGTTTGAATGGAATCCGGTTGTAACCGGTTACAGGATTAAAAATAATCCTGTTGCGTTTGGATTTGAACTTAACACCGGTGGCCATTTCTTTAAAATAATTTTAACAAACAGCGATATGCTGAATCCCTCACAATTTTTAGCAGGCTCACGCAGTTCATTTAACAACGGTGAGTGGCATATAGGTTTTAACATTACCCGTTTATTAAGATTTTAATCAGAAAGGATTCATTAATGAATAGATATATTTTCGCTTTCATACTTACTTTTGCTTTAGTCATTTCAACAAATTCATTCGGCCGCAGTTTTCGTGTAAGCCAGATTCCAAATGGTTCTGTAAATGGCTGCGCAAACTGCCATGTTAATTCCGCAGGCGGCGGAGCAAGAAATGCATTTGGATCACTTGTAGAGAAAAGATTTCTTTCAGCAGCCGGGGCAGCCGGACAGGTTTTATGGAGTCCGGTTTTAGCAAGTTATGATGCTGATGGCGATGGCATTTCAAACGGTGAAGAATTACAGGATCCTTTTGGCGAATGGACTATCGGAAGTTCTAACCCGGGTAATGCTTCATTAGTTTCAAAGCCCGGAGATCCTGCAAGCAAAACTTTATTTAATGCAACATTGCAAATAACAGGAATGACCCCTCACTTAAATAAAAAATTTGAGTTGAGAGTTGTTGATAAGATGAACGGCAAAGAAGTATTCCGATATAAAGATGATTCGATAGATGCTGCAGATTTTAATGTTGATATTCAGAATATTCAGAACAGACACAACTACTGGCTCGATTTCTATGCCGACCATAATGGTAACGGTAAATATGATGCGCCTCCGGTTGATCATGCATGGCAACTTGAATTAAACAACGCTTTGGGCGGTGATATAATTGCATTTGCACACAATACCACTTTCACTGATATAAAATGGAAGTATATGTTTACAATTAATTTTACGGGAATGACGCCGCATATTGGACAATTGCTGGAAATCAGAGTTAAAGACGATTCAACACAAACTGAAATGGGAAGGACAAGAATAGAATCTATTGAAAGCGCAGATTTTAATGTTCAGATGCCTGTCCTTTGGAGTGATAGAGACAATTATACAATTCAGTTTTATGCTGACTTTAGCAAGAATGGATTATATGATGCTCCACCGGCAGATCATGCTTACGAATTACATTTGAATAATAATTCCGGTGATACCACATTAACATTTGCGCATAACACCAACTTTACAGATATAAACTGGAAGTATAGTTTTAAATATAATCTGATTGGAATGACACCGCACGTTTCCCAGTTAATGGGTGCACGATTATTATCGGGTGGTGATGAATTGGAAGTTAGCAAACTTTCCTTGTTTCAAATTCCACAGGCAAATTTTACATTAAACTTATACGGCGTTGAACTTAATAAAGATTACCACTTTGATTTCTTTGCAGATCATAATGGTGATGGTATGTACCAGGATCCGCCTACAGACCACGCTTGGAAAACTGATTTTAATTCAGGTAGTAAAGGCGATGTGGTTTTAAACTTCACTCACAATACAAATTTTACAAACATAGCCTGGCCATACAATACGACTGATGTTGAAAGAGACGATGAAATTTTACCGGAAGCATTCAGCTTAAAGCAGAATTATCCTAACCCGTTCAACCCAACTACAAAAATAAAATTTACGTTACCCGCGGTAGAGACGTCATATATGACGTCTCTACGGGTATACAATATTCTTGGCAAAGAAATAACCACCTTAATAAACAAAGAATTATCTACCGGGACGTATGAAATCGAATTTTCTGCCACCAATGCGGGCAGCAATCTTTCAAGCGGAATATATTTCTATCAGTTAAAAGCCGGTTCATTCAGTGAAGTTAGAAAAATGATGCTGATGAAATAACGACAAATATCGTAATAGTATATTGTTGTTCTAAATAAATCAAATGCTACTTTATGAAAAGTAAAGCACATTAAAAGAAATTCGTTAAAAAATTATCCGTAGAGAAGTGTTAAACAGAAAAAGCTGTTTGACCCCGATTTAATCGGGGGAGTTCTTTTTCTGTAACGAAACGAAGGATAATTTTAGAATTTCTTTTATAGTGCATGTTTCTTTTCGTGCTTTTCTTACGCTAAGAAAAGCACATGATTAAATTCATTAATAATTTACAACTACAAACTGAGAAAGGTTGACTCAAAAAAAAAGTTTAAAAATCCATTCGATTTAGATTTTTATTGAATCTTTAATTCTCTTTTGATTTGGATAAATTGAATTGTTTAATAAATAAAAGGCACGGAATAAACTCTGTGCCTTCTCTTTACTTCTTTAACAAATAAATATTGCTTCGGATTAATACCCAACTAGTTGACTCAAAATAAAAGGTAACCGAAAATATATTTAAGAAAAGATGTTAATAAGTAAGTTCATAAAGAGAAAAAAGTAATAAATAATGGTAATAATAATAGTTTCTTTCTTTTTTTGCTACTTTCTTTCTTTTTTTGCTACTTTTTTTCTTTCTTTGTTGATATGTGGATAAGTCAAATGTAGATCAGATTAAATTGAGGATATAGTGAATTTGTTCTTTGATAGATCTTTGCAGTAAGAAGGGATTTAAAGAGTTAAACAAGTCGATGAGTTGCTTTTTAGTCTTAGGTTTAATTTCCTTGGATAGAAGAAGTCTCTGAAAAGGAGTTTTAGGAGGATCATGCTTTTTAACAGTTTTAGAACCTATTCTAATTTTAGAAATAAGCTTGACAGAAGGAACAAAGAAATTAAAAAACAGGGACCATTGATTGCAGTATAGGTTATTCAGAAGAGGAAGGATAAGGGGATTATCAAAACGCTGATAGCCAAGGTACTGACGAATATGCGTCCAGTTTTTTTGTTCAATATGGGCATTATCATTACTCTGATACTCACGTGAACGGGTAAATTGAATATGATGATTCCGAAAAAACTTAAGCAGGTAGTAATTTAGAAACTCACCGCCATTGTCAGAATCAAACCCAAGGATTCTAAAAGGCAAAGCCAGCTTAATACTTTTCAGAGCTTCGAAGACACCGGTTTGACCCTTACCCCAGCATGCACGCGTTTCAATCCACCCGGTAGCAATATCGGTTGTATTGACTGAATAAATAAATGAGCCGGCTAATGAGGAACCACAATGGGCAACGGTATCAGCTTCAAGGAAACCAGGGCGGGATTCATCCCACTGGTTAGTTTTTATTGGGATTTGTTTTTTAATTAGAGAACCTGGTTTAGTAGAGGAAAGGCCGAGCTTTTTGTATTTGGATTTTATTTTAAGAAGAGTTCTGTCAATAGTTGCAGGTGAAATACAAAGCAATTGCTGTTTTTGAATTTCAGAGATCGGCTTGTTATAAAAAGGCATCCATAAAGCAATCATAACTTTAAGTCTTTTAGAGCATACAAGGTTAGAAGAAATCCAGAGAGTTCTAAGAAAATCAATTATTACAGGATCATTATATTTTTTATGTCGTCCTGCTCTCTTTTTTATCTTCTTACTGGAGTTGCTTTTATTTATTAGTCTTATTGCGTACTTACGATTATAATTGCAGATTTTACAGAATTCGTCAAGTATAATTTGTTTATCCTGTTTTGAAGAAGATAAATATCTTTTTCTGATTTCCTTTAGATATTCTTTTTTTGCTCTCTTGCTCATAACATAGACTCCATTTCTTAGTTACCTATATTATGAGTCAACGACTTTTAACCCAATAATTTTTAAAAACCTTGGGTTACATTATTTATGAGTCAATGCGCCAAGACTTCAACTAAAAATTATTTTTTATTGCATTGGCAAAAATGTTTTTTCTTTTTATGTTGCGCCGTAGGTTTAATTAAATCGGGGCTTACATGAAAATTGGTTTTTGCTGTTTCATATTTCTCTTCACAAGTAATTTTTTCTGTCAATCTTATTCGCAGGATTATAATTCTGACACACGCGCTTTAGCTTTAGGCGAGTCGCTGGTTGCAAGTCAGTCAGGAATTCCGTCAGCCGAAAACAATCCAGCAACAATTGCATCTTACAATAAAACAACTCTCTTATATTCCAAAAGAGATTTCAGAATTAGTAAAGGAAGCAATAACTATCTCTATTCTGCAGGCACAATTCTATCAACTCCCGTCGGAACTTTTGAACTGCTTTACAAGCATTACAGGAATTACGACTTGGTTTTCAGGACTGAAGAAAATCAGGAAGCTGGACGCATAGAGATTTATGATCATACATTTAACCTTTCCTATGCCACCGACATTTCAGATGACTTATCAGCAGGTGTTACTTTAAAAACCTGCAGGGTAGTTGCATCCGAATCAAAATATCTCGAATCAAATATACCATTCCTTATTGATCTCGGAGTGATAATTAAAACAGATGGATTCGTACAGAATGACTCAAACAATGAAAAGTTATTTCTCGGATTAGCCGTTCAAAACTTCGGCGGTAAGCTGAGAGAAAAGTACACCTTTGATAGTCCTTATGCATCCACGGTTGAATATTCTATCAACATACCACGCTATCTTAAGCTTGGTTTCTCATATGAGTTCGATATAAATCAGAATTCATCAAAGATTGCTAAAACAATTATAACTTGTGAATATAAGAACAAGCTATTGAATAATACTTCTAATTACGGGAATTATCCCATTGAATTCCTTGGCCTGGGAACTGAGTTTATTTTCTATGATATATTCACCTTACGGTTAGGAGGAATTCTGAATTCTCATGATAATCCATTTGGTAAAAAAGGCGAAATTTTTTTTCGTGCCGGTTGTGGTTTGAACCTTCCTTTTGATTTAATTTTTAATAACTCCCCTTTCTCATTAGCATTCGATTATTCAAACGTTCCGGTGTATGGCGGGCTTTATTTCTACAGTAAAGATATTACCGATAATTTATGGGCATTCAACCTGAACCTCACTTATAATTCATCTTTATTCTAAATTCTCAAAGGACTAATAATGAAAATGAAATCATTGTTCTTCACCTGTTTATTATTTACCTCAGTTCATTTTTGTCAGATCAGTTCTCTTACAGAAAATTATGATGCCCGCGCTATTGCTATGGGCGAATCTTTTGTCGCTAATCCTAACGGGCTTTTTTCACCGGATAATAATCCTGCAACATTAATCGGCCAGAAAGGTGTTTCATTGTTTTATAACAGGAGAAATATTAATTGGTTTAGCGGGTTTGATGATTTTGTGTTTTACTCTTTCGGTACGGCATTCAAAACTCCTATTGGTAACTTCGGCTTGCTTTATAAAAGATATGACTATGGTGAAATTAGAATTAGTTCACCTGAAAGCCCCATGGGAGATGGTTTAATGGAAGCATATTATTACACAGCCATCCTTTCATATGCTAACAATATTACAGATGACCTTACTGCAGGAGTTAATGTTAAAATCCATGGTTCCAATGTAAATGTAATTAATGGGGAATATTCAGAAGAGGAAGGTAGCACACCGGTTATTTTTGATGCAGGCTTGCTGTATCATATAAACGGATTTATTAATCAAACTTATACAAAAGATGACGTTCACTTCGGAGCTTCAGTTACAAATTACGGAACCGATTATAAACCGGGCACTGTCACATCTACAGGAGCAGGGCTTGTGAAATTAAACGTTGTTAAAGTTCCAAGATTTTTAAAACTTGGTTTTGCATATGAACTTGATGTTAAAAGTAAAACCGAAACAGAACTCTTTAATTTCCTTTTTACAGGCGAATATAATTACCTGCTAAACAGCTATCGCCCGGATTCCGAAAAAGATTCCTGGGGCGTGGGCATGCAAGCTTCTTTCTTTAATATTCTTTCTTTAAGAATAGGTGGAGTTGCAAATCCTAATTCCAATATTTATGGTAATAAAGGAGTCTTATCAGTCAGGTACGGATTCGAAATTAATTTCCCATTTGAACTAATCGGATTCAAATACCCCGTAAGTCTTGCTTTTGATTATTCTGTAATACCATTAAGTCAAGTAGATTATTTTTTCAATAAACAAAAGAAGAACCTTGATGCGTTTAATATATCTGTAAACTTTCTGCTGAAATAATAGAAGAAAAAATAAAAGGAATTCTTTCTTGATTTATAAACAATAAAACAACACGAGTGAAAAAATGAAAGTTAAGTTTTTATGTTTGATAATACTTCTTCTTGATTCATTTTCTTACGGGCAAAATTTTACAGCTTCAGAAAATTATGATGCAAGAGCTGTTGCAATGGGCCAGTCATTTGTCGCAAATCCAAAAGGATTAGTTGCCGCAGATAATAATCCTGCAACGCTAATAGGCCAGAATGGATTAACTGCTTTTTATAACAGAAGAAATTTAAACTGGAGCGAGTACTTCGGCAACAACTATTATTCTTCGTTCGGACTTTCAGCTAAAACATCTATTGGTATTTTTGCTGTTCTATACAAACGTTTTGATTACTCTGAGAGAAAGGTTACAATTCTTAATGAAGGAGTTTTAGATGTCGCCTCAGTTAAACCTTATTACTATTCGTTTATTATTTCTTACACCAATAACATTCTTGATAATCTTACTGTCGGAATCAACCTAAAGACTCTTGGCTATAATTTAAATATAGTGCAGGGCACTGCTGAAGAAGGAAATTGCAATACTCCGATTATTGCTGACTTGGGTTTACTTTATCATATGAATGGATTTATAAACCAGGATAAAGTTAAAGATAAATTAAACATTGGAGCATCTTTAACTAATTACGGTACAGATTACAGACCAGGCCATTCCTCTTTAGAAATTTACTATTTGGGTAACACTCCTCTGGAAAAATTACCGAGAATGCTGAAATTAGGTTTTGCATATCAGCTTGAAGTAAGAAATGATTCTTATGACAACCTTTTCAGATTTGTTATTACCGGTGAGTATGATAACCTCTTGAATAAGTTTTCTCATTACACAGATTCTCAAAAAGATTACTGGGGAGTAGGTTTCGAAGGAACGTTCCTGGATATACTTTCACTTCGCCTGGGAGGAGTTGCAATACCTACCAATAGTATTTTTGGTGAGAAAGGAGTATTAACTACACGCTATGGTGCCGGTGTAAATTTACCTTTGAAATTAGTTGGAGTAAAGCTGCCTGTTAGTTTATCATTTGACTATGCTGTAATTCCAATTCACCAGACAAACATTATTAGCAACAAAAAGAAGAACCTTGACGCATTTAATATATCTGTAAGTTATAATAATCCGTTATTCTAACTTGACTATTTATTAGTTGATGCAGATTTAATATTCACGCTGGGTAATAGTAATACACCCGGCAGTGTATAAATTTGTTTTACTAACTTAAAAGTGAGGAGTCAAAAATGAAATTTAGGTTAAAACTTTTCATTGTAGTTTTGTTTTCTACTTTATCTTATTCTCAGTTCTCTTCCCTTGATGTTGATATGGATGCGCGTTCAATTGCTATGGGCGAATCCTTCGTTGCAAATCCAAACGGAATTGCTACGGCAGATGATAATCCTGCTACACTTATCGGCAACAAGGGTTTAACAGTAAATTATAACAGGAGAAACCTCAATCCTTATTTCAACAATCCGGGTAATAAGTATTATTGCACAATTGGCACCTCAATGGAAACCTCAGTGGGTAATTTTGGGATTTTTATAAAACGGGTCAGGGACGATTATCATTCTTTTATCGGTGCAGAATGTGTGATTTATCCAAAACAATTTTTTAATTACACTGCAATCCTCTCTTATGCAAAGAACATCTTTCAAAATTTCACTGTTGGTGTTAATCTTAAAACTCACTCTTACAAAACAGAATTAAACAACAATCCTCTCAACAATACCGAAACTAACAATCCTATTCTTTTTGATATTGGAGTCTTGTATAGGGCAAACGGTTTTATTAATTCATCAGACGTAAAGGATAAATATAATTTAGGCGCTTCTTTGCTTAACTACGGTACAGATTATAAAGTAAAAGTCCATTCAATTGAAAGCAGCGGTCAGAATTATGTAATTACAAAATTGCCAAGGTTGTTAAAACTTGGTTTTGCATACGAAATTGATGTTAAAAGTAAAACCGAGACAGAACTTTTTGGTTTCGTTTTTACTGGTGAATATGATTATCTGCTGAACAGCTATCGCCCGGATTCTCAAAAAGATTTCTGGGGAGCTGGATTTGAAGCTACTGTTATGGATATTCTTTCTTTAAGAATTGGTGGAACAGCTTACCCATTCTATAATTATTATGGCTTTAAAGGAGATTTCAGTTTAAGATACGGCGCCGGTATCAATCTTCCTTTTTCATTAATTGCTGATAATTTCCCTTTACACATTTGTTTTGATTATGCTGTGATGATTACTAAAGACAAAGATAATTCACTTGATGCTTTTAATGTTTCTATAAATTATGAAAATCCTTTCTTCTGATCACAGATGTTCATTATTCTTTTAGAAAAAAAGCAGGCAGCGGATAATTTTTTACATTGTCGTAAATTCCTCACCTGTGTATGTTTGTTTAACTCAAAACCGGATGGGGCTCATTATGAAAGTTAAATTCTCTGTTCTGTTAGTTCTCATGTTCTCCGTTTCTGCTTTTGCGCAGTTCACTTCTCTTGATATAAACATGGATGCCCGCGCAATTGCTATGGGCGAATCCTTCGTAGCAAATCCAAACGGACTTGTAGCCGCAGATAATAATCCCGCCACACTTATCGGTCAAAAGGGTTTATCCATTTTTTACAACAGAAGAAACTCAGTTTATACAAAAGGTTTTGATGACATTTTTTATTATTCCGCCGGAGCATCGTTAGAAACTTCAATCGGAAACTTTTCACTTCTCTACAAACGATTTAAAGATATTTTATATCTAGTTGGAGATGGACTTTACATTAACGGAAGATATCATAACAGTACTCTGAATATTTCATATGCAAATACAATCTGTGAAAATTTATCTTACGGGATCAATATTAAAACATTCAGTTATAAGACTGAATTGAACGATATTAATCTGAAGGAAGGAGAAAGTAATAATCCATTACTTTTTGATTTCGGGTTACTTTATAGCCCTGAAGGATTAATTAATCATCCAAGTATTAATGATGAAATCAATTTCGGAGCTTCGTTAGTTAACTTCGGAACAGATTTCAAAGTAAAGAGATATACTGATGCAAACAGGCAGCAGAATTCTGTAGTTGTTAATCTGCCCAGACTTGCAAAAGTCGGCTTAACTTATAATCTCAATATTGTTGCATTCGCACAACCTGAGTTTCTGCAATTTACTTTTACAGGTGAATATAACCTGTTGTTGAATAATTTCAGATTTTATAACCAGATGGATTATGAAGAAATGAATTCATCCGGCGATGGTTTTAAAATGAATTTCTGGAAGCTTGGTATCGAAACCACAATAATGAATGTTCTTTCTTTAAGAATCGGTGGTATATCATATTCTTCTTCAAACTATGCCGTAAAAGAAGGGAATCTCAATTTAAGGTATGGTTTAGGAGTTGACTTACCTCTAATTCTCATCGGCATTAATTATCCGGTTAATCTTATATTTGATTACGCTCTGATTCAGACAGAAGACAAAGATAATTCACTTAACGCATTTAACTTTTCTTTAAGGTACAATAATCCCCTGTTTTGAATTTAACGGATAAGATTCAATTTTCTGCAATATATTTGAACAGACTATCTAACGCAATTTGCTGGAATAATGGAAAAGACATTCCAAAGCGGCTTGAGGGAATAATGGAATAGTTGAAAGTAATTTTTCAACATAAATTTGGATTCTTCCTTTTATTCATTATTCCAAAGCACAGCTATTTCATCCAACTTCCAATATTCCAATTTTATCCAGTTCTCTCCAATGTTACGAGGAATTCTAATAAAATTGAATTGCTGTGGAGTTTTACTTTTAAATTCCTGATTTTAAAGAAGCATTTATAAAATAATAGGAATTTTTATGGCAGTTATCCGTCCTTTTAAAGCTTTACGTCCCGATCCTAAAGTTGCCAATCTTGTGGCAAGTGTACCTTATGATGTTGTTAACAGAGAAGAAGCGGCTGAATACGCCAAGGATTTTCCAAACAGCTACTTAAGAATTACCCGTGCAGAAATTGAGATGGATGCTGCAGTTAATCCTTACTCGAAGGAAGTTTACCAGAAAGCAAAAGAAAATCTGGAGAGAATAAAAAATGATGCCCCGTTGCTGGCAGAGCAAAGCCCGAAATTTTATTTGTACAAATTAGTTATGGGTGAACAGGTTCAAACAGGAATTGCTGCAACCTTTTCTGTTGAAGATTATAATTCCAATATAATTATGAAACACGAAAAGACAAGAAAGGAAAAAGAGGACGACAGGACCAATCACATAGTTACAACAAGTGCTCAAACCGGTCCGGTGTTTTTAACTTACCGCGGAGTTGAGCAAGTAAATGAAATAGTAATAAAAATTCAAAATGAGATTAAGCCGGTTTATGATTTTACTTCAACGGATAACATTCAACATACAATCTGGATTGTTCCGGATGAATATAACAAGACAATTATTGATGGTATAGCCAAAGTAAAAAATCTTTACATTGCGGACGGACATCACCGTGCAGCAAGTGCGGCAAGAGCACAGAAAGTAAAAATGGAGAACAACAAAAAGCATACGGGCGATGAAGAATATAACTATTTCCTTGCGGTACTATTCCCTGCTGAGCAATTAAAAATATTACCATACAATCGTGTTGTGCTTGATCTGAACGGATTAACCAAAGAAGAATTTTTTGATCAGGTTGAAAAGAATTTTTATTTAGAGAAAGGTAATTATCATCAGCCGATAGAAAAGAAAACCTTTTCAATGTACATTGACGGCGAATGGTATTACCTGAAGCCGAATAATAATGTTAAGCTTTCTGCCGGTGTTGGAGAAAACCTTGATGTAAGCATTTTACAAAATTATTTATTGCATCCTGTTCTTGGAATTGATGATCCCAGAACAAGCAAACGAGTTGATTTTATTGGTGGAATTAGAGGCACGGCAGAACTGGAAAAACTTGTCAACTCAGGTAAAGCTGCTGTTGCGTTTTCTCTTTACCCTGTATCAGTGGATGATCTGATGAAGATTTCAGATGCGGGAGAAATAATGCCGCCAAAATCAACCTGGTTCGAACCGAAATTAAGAGACGGACTTTTGGTACATTTGATTTAATGGATTTTTGATGAGGTAACTATGCAGGATTCTTTTGGTCATATTGTTCATACTATTCAATTGCTACCAATTGAACAGAAAGAAGAATTGAAATTTCTGCTTGAGAAATATTTAATTGAAGAAAAAAGAAATTCAATACTTACCAGCTATAATGACAGCCTGGTTGAATCGAAAAAAAAGAAATTAAAGTTCTCCGGTAAGATTTCTTCATTAAAGAAAATGTTATGATTGAAATTGCATTTTCTTCATCATTTAAGAAAATCTTTAAAAAGAAGATCAAAGCGAACGAAGAGCTTGAGACTAAATTCTGGAAAGCAATTCAAACATTTATTTTCGATCCGTTCGACGCAAGTTTAAGAACACATAAACTAAGTGGTCAACTTAAAGATTTATGGAGCTTTTCTGTGGAATATGATACGAGAATTGTTTTTTATTTTGAAGAAAAGAATAAAGCTGTTCTGATTAATATTGGAAAGCACGATGAAGTTTATTAAAAATTACACATTATAGGAATCACTAAAATGGAAAAACGAATTTATAATTTCAGCGCCGGCCCGGCTATTCTGCCGGAGGAAGTTCTGCTCGAAGCACAGAAAGATCTGTTTATGCTTCCCGGAGTAGGAATGTCTATACTTGAAATAAGCCACCGCTCAAAAACTTTTGATGCGATCATTCAGGGTGCCGACCAGGGTTTACGTACACTACTCGGCATAAATGATAACTACACAATCCTGTTCCTGCAGGGAGGAGCAACATTACAATTCTCAATGGTGCCGTTGAATTTAATGCCGCCTAAAAACAAAGCAGATTATATTGTAACAGGAGGCTGGGCAAAAAAAGCAGCTAAGGAAGCTAAAAGAGTTGGAGCAGTTAATATTGCAGCTTCTACAGAAACAGAAAATTTCGTACGCATTCCGAAACAGGAAGAATTGAAATTAGATCCCGATGCTTCATACGTTCACTTTACTTCCAACAATACTCTTTACGGTACAGAATATAAAACCGAACCTGAAGTTGGTAATGTTCCTCTTGTATGTGATGCATCTTCAGATTTCATGCACAAGAAAATTGACGTTAACAAATACGCACTAATTTATGCCGGTGCACAAAAGAATTTAGGTCCTGCCGGCGTTACCGTGGTAATCATTAGAAAAGATATGTTGGAGAGAAGTTCAGATTCACTACATACCTATATGAATTATAAAATTCATGCAGATAACGGATCTATGTATAATACTCCAACAACTTTCGGTATTTATATAATTGATTTGGTTTGCAAACATCTTATTAAATTGGGCGGTTTGGATGAAATGTATAAACGCAATGTAGAAAAAGCTTCTGTCCTTTATGATTATATGGATAACAGTGACGGTTTTTACAGGGGCACTGCTCATAAAGAAGACAGATCTTTAATGAATGTTTGTTTCCGTCTTCCAAACGAAGAGCTTGAAGCAAAGTTAATTTCTGAAGCAACAAAAGCAGGTTTCTCAGGATTGAAAGGTCACCGCTCTGTTGGTGGATTGCGTGCATCAATATATAATGCTTTCCCTAAACAAGGTGTTGTTGATCTTGTTCAGTTTATGAAAGATTTTAAAGCAAAGAATTAGCCCCATCCCAAACCCTTCCCCCAAGGGGAAGGGTTTTTTAAGTTATTGAGGCACAAATAATTATTCGCTGGTAATTTGGTTTAATTACGGATGAAGTTAGTTATGAAAAAGAAAAATCTAATTTTCCTGATAATGATCTTAATTGCTCCTATTCTTTTTACTTCCTGCGGTAAAAAAGAAGAGGTCAAGCTGCAGGCTTTTAGTGCTGAAGCTTTTGCTTATAGTTTACCTGAAGGTTGGGAAGTAAATGCTACTGTAAGAATTAAAGGTTTTAAGCAGGACAAAGAAAACGAAACTTTCATTGCAAAACTTTCTTATTCAATTGATCTGATTAATCCGAAAGGTGAAACGATTAAAGGTTTGGCAAAAGATACGCTTGATGAAGAAAATATGGAAGAGTTTTCCGATTTACCTGTTGAAGCTCAGTTTAATCTTGATACTAAAAATGAAGCAGGTAAATACAAAATAGTTTTCAATATAAAAGATGAAATTGCTAACCAATCAACCCAGATAACAAAAGAATTTGAGTTAACAAAATAAAAAAAATTCAGGCGGCAGGATGAATTAACCTTTCTTCCTAGCTGCTTTCTTATTTTCTCTTTCAGCAATTATCTCTGCCCGTTTTACCTGCCTTGCAAGAATAATTTCAAGGTAGTCATCCATCAGGTCATCAACTTGTTCATCAGTTATTGTAACAATATCCGGATTCTGCGGCAGGAATTTCCAGGGAGGAACTTCACCAAAATCATAATCATCAAATACAATTACAGGTGTGCCATAAGCAATTACATCTTCGCCATCATTTGATACGAGCCATTGTTGACCCCACTTATAAATCCACTTTGCATCGTGTTGCAGCAACCTTGCGCAGGCATGACTTGCGGGATAACCAGGCAAGGTATATTGATGAAAAGCTGCCCCCTCAAAATTATCAAAGTTAAAATAGAAGGGAAGAATCCATGTTGAATCAATTGTGCTTGTGGTTTTCTCTTTCTTCCAGTTCAAACCGAATAAACCTTCCGGGGTTTGTTTGCTTTTCATTCCGGTGCTGGTTGGACCCCAGCGGACAAGCACACCGTTTTCATAAGCTGCAAACGCCTGGATTGTTCTTGAAAGAATAATTAATTTCTTCACTGATCTCGCCCTTTCGATAATAAAAGGATAAGGTGAATACGAAATAAGCGGTAAAATAATATCCGGAATTACAATGGAATCCCCGCGTCGTAAATTTCTTGAGTCTATCCTGTTGATTGCAAGAATAGTTTCTCTGCTGGCTCTTCCGTATTTAGAATCCAGTGTAGAAGCAGTACTTCTTCCTTTCACTTTAAGAATGGAATAATGAATTGGTTGCTTAGGTTTGTATTTAAGAATTGAATCCTTAAGCGCTTTTGCTTTAAGTGAATCTTTCCTTGATGCTTTGATTGAATCAAGTTGTTGCCTGCTTAATGATTTTTCTCTTGAACAATCATTAAACAGTACTAAACTTATTAATATCAAAATGACTGGAATGATTACTGCTGTATTTTTTTTAATACCAGGTTTCATGACAAAATATATTTAACGAAAGAATCGAATTAATTATTTATAAATTATTCCACGTTTATCAAACTGCTCAGTAAGCTGTGGATAGCTTTGAAAAGTTATTGCATCCCAGCCGATATCTTTAGCTCCCTGCGCATAAATTTCAATATCATCTATAAAGATTAACTCATTGCCGGGGATGCCGCTGTAATTTTCTACTGCTTTATAAAATTCCGGCTCCGGTTTAATTGCTCCAACTTCGTGAGATAAAAATAGTCTATCAAAATATTTCAGGAAATCATAATGCTGATAACCAAATTCCTTATGGATTGAATTTGTATTTGAGAGAAGAAAGAGTTTGTAATTCTTCTTCAATGCAGGTAGAAGACTGACTGTATCTTCATTAACAGAAAAAATTTCCGAGAAGTATTTACAAAATGTCGGCTCATCAATCCTGTTCTCGCATACTTCAAGCATTCTTGCAATAAAATCTTTTCTCTCAATATTCCCTTTTTCAAAGCTGCGATGTATATGATAGTTCTTGGCATAAAAATCCATAAAATCTTTACCAAGATTCGGTTTAATGTTATTCAACCTGTTAATAAAAAGATTATAATCAAACGGGATCAAAACGTTTCCGAGATCAAATACAATAGCAGAATATTTTTTATTACTCATTTTTCTAAACTATCTATTTCAAAAATTGAGGACAAAATTTAAGCAAATAATTATTTGGGCTCAAAGATTTCATCATCAAAATTCTGATTGACTTTAATTGCACTAACTTCCATCAAGGATTTCAGCGGGCCAAATTCCTGTTCAATCCTGAACGGATATTTTACTCCTTCTATCAATCTATAATCGGCAAAATCCGAGATTTGTTGAATGACGTTATCATTACTTCTGAAATTTTTTATCTGCCTTATTTTTAACCCTGTATCAACATCAAAATATTCAAACATTATGGTAGAGTCCGGTAAAGCAAATCTGATTTTAAAGGTTTCTTTACCTTTGATTTTTTCAATTCCATCATACGTTGCTTTTATGCCGGCTTCAGGAAAATCAAGTATAAAATTAAAAAGTGCATCCACTTTTAACTGATTCAGTAATTCCCCGGCTAATTCTTTCGTTCCAAGATTAGAAACCCAAAATCCTTTTGAACCGTTAAAAATAATTTTCTGCTCAATTCCATTTACAGAGTTTACCTGTAAAAGTTTATCCGGGTATTCCTGGTAAATAGAAATATTACCTGTCACACCTTCAACTTCAGCAGTTAAATTAATTGTTCTGTTTTTTATTTTTAAGAGATTATCTTTACCACCGATTGCGTTTACATATTTTCTGATTATAATGAGAGAGGAATCTTCGAGGTTATTAAACTGATTTGAAAGTAAAAATTCTAAATCCAAAGCACCGGAAAGTCTTTGATTTTGTACACCAGCAAATGAATTGCCCGTTGACATAAACAATAAGAAAATCAGGGTTTTCGACGTCACGATAATTAAGTTGTCCTATTGAAAAAACGAAAGAAAGTTTTATATTTATCATCGTTATAATAGTAATTAGAGTATTGCCAACCAAATGCGAATTTTGGATAAAGAAAATGAATGACAAACCCGAACATATAAAAAAGAAAGAAGAGACTTTAAACTTCCTGAATAAAATAAAAAATCTGCCAATGATTCCAAAGGTGATTTTTAACGTAACAAAAATGTTGGAAGATCCAACTATGTCTACCTATGCCCTGTCATCGGAAATTGGTAAAGATCAGGGATTAACAGCAAAAGTTTTATCAATCGCGAATTCTCCTATGTACGGTTTACAACGGAAAGTTACTTCACTTGAATTTGCAATAGTTGTACTTGGTTATAAGGAAATGAGCGATATAGTTACCGCCATTTCTCTCGCCGATACAATGAAAGTAACTACGGATAAATATTTTAACCAGGAAGAATTCTGGCTTCACTCTTTGGTTGTTGGAACAGCCTCCAAAAATATTTCACATAACCTTGGGCACCTTGATATTGGCAGCGATGCGTTTGTTGCAGGAATTTTACACGATATAGGCATCCAGATAATTCATAAATTCTTACATCCCAAGTTTATTGAAATAATTGAGCTTGTAAAAAAAGAAAATATGTTTCTTCTTGATGCTGAACTGAATGTTCTTGGTTTGACCCACCAGGATATTGGCGGTTACTTAGCGGTTAAATGGAATCTTCCCGAGACTTTAATATCGCCGATAAGCTATCATCACCAACCGGCAAATGCCCAAACATATAAAACAATAACTGCTATAGTTCACCTTGCGGATTATATGGCCCAGTTTCATAAAATGGGTAGCTTTAATTACGGACCGGAATTAACTCTTGATGAATCGATAATTGAAACATTAAAATTCAGTAACATTGAAGAACTTGGTGAGTTTATTCTTAATTATAAAGATCTCTATTCACAGACAATTGCTTCTGTAAGATTATAAAAAAGGCATTCATTTCAGAATGCCTTTTTGAAATTATTTATTTCGAAAAACTAAAATCCGTAACTAACAGACAGATATCCAAACGTAGCACCTGCACCGGAATTACCTAAATTAGCTAGTCCCTGCCGTAAAATATCGGTATTAACTGTTGCATCAAGTGAAAGGCTGCCAATCTTAAATCCCAATCCAACAGTTGCACGGTTTGGAATGCTGTTTGTATAAATTGATCCAAGATACTCAAGTGATTGAATTGTCTCGTCAATCTTTTTGGAATCAGCAGGATTTGTTGATTCAACAGATGTATGTCCGTCTATTGCTACATAACCTAAACGACCAACCAACCAATCGGCAATCTGCCATTCAAGTCCAAGATTCCACATCGGAAAGATAGTCATTGAACTTGTTAATTCAGGATTTACGTTAGCAACTTCAGGAGTAGTTGTAGAAACTCTCATAAACATTGGTCCACCTGCAATCAGTACATCACCAACCTGGTAATTTATACCAACGCCAACGCCAATTAACATTTGGGAAGCCAAATCTGTATTTGTCGTTGTTGTTCCGGAAGCTATATCAGCTGTACCGCTTGAAGTTAGAAAAGCAACTGATGGAACGAGAGCAAATTTTTGTGAGAGTTTGTAGAATAACCTTGCCTGTGCCTGAATAATTGTTTGTGAGAATGAAGTTTCCGAACCAGTACCCGGTGTAAATGAAGCGCTCGGTAAAACAACAGAAACTCCTGCATCAAGTTTTACAAGGCTTGTATTAGTCAAAACACCTACATTAAAACCGATCTGGCTGGCACTGGTTTCTGTTGATCCCCCACCGGTTCCCGGAGTATATTCACTTGAGGTAGATGCATAAGAAACTCCAAGACCAATGTTGAGTTTACCAAGATTTAATGCTCCAACAACTTCAAGGTTATTACCCGGAGCTACAGCATTTGCAACGGTAACTGCACCATTTAACTGAGAAACAAGCGAGCTGCAAGGTCTTGTTGATGATATTGAGAAACCGTTAAAATCTGCACGGCTTAAAATTCCTCCAATTACAAATTGATCTGAAACTTTGAAATTAAAACCTGCAAATTGTCCTGTTCCGTCATTGCCAAATGCAGTTTTAGTAGCGCCTAAATCTCCCCAAATAAAATCATAGTAAACGGATGCATATGCCGGATTCATTGTAATTAAAGTAGGATCCTGCAGATACGGATTACTACCGAGTGCCATAAGACGGGCATAACCGCCGGTCCTTTCAACATCCTTTAATTGAGCAAAAGTTGAGCTTATAAGAAAAAACAATCCCAGAAATACAGTAATTCTCCTTAACATAAAGCCTCCTTAATTAATTATTTGAATGAAGCGATTATATTATAGAACAAAACGATGTTAAAATCAAGAAATATTTGATGATTGCGTAAACCTGTAGAGTACTGTAAAACTGAGAATAAAAAAATTGGCTGTAACTACCCGGGCAGTTTACAGCCAAATTAAAGATAAATTAAAAAGCAAAATCAATACCGGCTCTGAACATAACACCGGATGAATTTAATGACGAGAAAGTGTTATAGCGTTCTTCTTTCTCAAAATCAGCCGCATTATGAATTACTTCAAAAACAAGATTTGAGTTATAACCTATCTTGTAAAAAATTCCACCGCCAAGCTGCCAAACAAACCCATTATAGGTTATTGAGTTCGCTTCAGATTCATCTTCAGCATTGTTAAATGTTTCAAATGAAACTCTTGTTACTCCATAACCAATTCCTCCAATTGCATAAGGATAGATAGGGCTGTGCGGTAAAGGAAATTCAACTTTAAGCTTGGCAGTAATTGGAAGATGCCAGCCTACCCATTCACTTAACCTTTGACCGGTATTAATTTTTACTCCAAGTTTTTCTGCACTTGTTAAATATGAATCATTCCTGATGCTTTTATAATATAAATCAGCGCCGAAAATAAAAGCCACATTTTCATTTATGTAAGTGCCGTAATCAATTCCATAAACGAAACCGGTTTTAAGATTATACGGAGTGTAAACCCCAACTTTGAACGAAAAACTCTTCCATTGGGAAAAGCAGGCAATAGTTGTAATTAACAGTATAAAAATGATTTTTTTCATAATCTCCTCAAATTAAAGCTTGTATAAAAGCCCAACCATTGTGCCAGTTTACAAACAGATGATTTTGGAAGGTTTTCAACAGCATATAAAAATACTGTCTACAATTGAAGAATATTTTGGACTTTTTTTAGTCCTCAACTATAAAAAATTTTCGCACTGCAAATTTTTTTCTTAGTGAAAGTACAATGAAGACGGTTATTAAGAGAAAGATTGAACTGACCAGGTAAAATAAATATGACTTAGCCGCGTTGATTTTCATCCCGTCTGTATTTCCATTTAAGGTAAATGCAGCCCAAAAATAAGGATTGGGAGAATAATTTCTTATCATTTCTAATTTGGCATTTCTTAATGCGGCAGGTTTGTTCATACCGTCGGCTAAATTTTTATAAAAGCTGCTCATCAGGATAGACGTATATTTATCATTTACATCCCACAAAGAAACTACTACGCTTTTTGCGCCTGCTCCAAGAAATGCTTTTGTCATTCCAAGAATGCCTTCTGCTTTATCTGTAATTCCCCTGCCGGAATTACAGGAACTTAATACCACAAGATCACAATCAAGCTTCAGGTTCATTATTTCACCCAGTTCAAGTAAACCGTCATTTTCCTTATCGTTTTTGTTTGAAAAAAATATAACCGGCTGCATTTTGTTAAGAAAAGAATGCGTTGATAAATGTATTATCCGGCTTGATGATGAATACTTTTTGAAAACTGATTCAGTTGCAGCATCAGAGAGAAAGACATGTGAAGCACCAATGCTATTATCAATCTGTAAAATTTCATCTTTGGAATATTTAAGGGGAAATAAATTAATATTTCGTACAACACTAACATTGTCACTCAACAATTCTTCTCTATCTGTTAACAATAAATTATTTTCAATTGCAGGATCACCCATAAGCAACGCAATGTCAGACGATTTCAACTGTCCTTTATTCAAGAGGAAAAAATTATTAAATGAAGATGTATATGAAATATTGTAATCAGAAATAAGAAACTCCGCATTCTTATAGATGTAAGGACTTTTATATTTACTGAAATCCGTAACAAATAATTCAAAAGGAATACCTGATAGTTCCGGCGGCAGGCTGAATATTAAAGTTGATTCCCGCGGAATTTTCTCCAATGCTTTTTTCAAAATTAGGTTGTAAAACTTATTACTGTTAACCGCGTTGAAAGCAAATAAGTCCTGGTTAACCAGACTATTCTGCAGGATCGAATTCTCTTTTAAATAAGGTGTAATCTGCGCCAGTTCATTCTGAATTTCCCCGGTGGATATTTTAACCCAGTAATGATTAAAAGAATTTTTTCCAAGCACATATGTGTATAATACCGAATCAGATAAATAAAGTGAAAGTGCAAATTCATTTTTCTTTAACTCTGATTGATACTCTTTTAATGTGATATTTCTTTTTTGATCCAGGTACATTCCGGAATTCGGATTCTCTTTTAATATCTGCCACCTTGTTTTGTCAAGTTCGTTTAGTAATGAATCTTTTTGGTCATAATAAAGATCAGAGTTTACAGCCCAGTCAAGTTCAATAAGTTTATTTAATTTGAGTTTATCTTTTACAGCTGAACGGAGCCCGAGATTTTTAATATGCTGGCTTGTATTCCGCGCACGCCCGTTTTCAATTGTTTCCATCGCAAGCTCATATCTGCCGGTTTTATTAAAAAGACCTGCTAAGGAGTAATAAACTTTAATTTTTTCCGACAGGTAACCGATCTGAAGTTCATCATTACCGAAAATTGAATTGCTGCTGTTTTGAATTAACTCAATAGCTTGTAAATATTTGCTTTCGGCATTAGGAAGATCGTTCATCATTTCAAAAGTTTTAGCCTCTTCAAAATTAATTTCAATTTGTGTTTCCTTCAGATTGTTAGATTCTGCAATTTCATCCGCCTTCTGAAAATATTTAAGTGCCTGAACAAAATTCATCTGCAGGCATTCAATTTTTCCGGTAATCAAAAATTTCTGACTTAACAAATCGGTATATGCATCATCGTGCGGAATTCTTATTTCGCTTAAAATCTTTTTAGCCTTAACTGGATTACTTTCCAAGTAAATATTTGCAAGGTTCAGGTAAGAATTTAGTGAAGCATAGTTGTTATTAATGGTCTCGGAGTTTTTAATCGCTTCTTTAAAATACTTCTCAGCAAGTTCCAAGCTGTCCAGTTTATAATAAACCAGACCAATTTTATCATACACATCTGCGAGCCCGTAATAATCTTGATCATAAGAATATTCTTTTTCAACTTTATAAAAATAATTCAGTGCACTGATAGGTCTGTTCAAGTTATAATTCAGAGAACCAAGCCCGTAATCAATTTCAGTTTTTAACGAAACAGTTTTTATCTCGGAGCTAAGTTTATTTGCTTTATTATAATACTCAAGCGCCTGTGCATAATTGGATAGGTTCAAACTTATATCTGCAAGACCAATAAGGTTTTGAATTTTAGCGCTTTTATTTTCTCCTGCTAATTTTTCTCCCTTTTGAAATGCATCAAATGCTTCCGTAAAGCTATAATAGTTTTGGTAAATTCTGCCAAGGTTACTGTATAGATAAGATAGCCGAACTTTATTATTAAGCGACTCAAAATATTCAATACTTTTCAGGTAAGAGTTTTTGGCATCAATAAGTTCACCCGTATATGAATATGAAACACCAAGCTCAGAGTAAGCAAGCGCTTTAATCTCCGGGTTGTTTATTTCATCAGAAATTTTTAGCGCTTTGTTAAAATACTTCCTTGCTGTTTCAAAATTACCCTCATCATCTTCAATTATTCCAAGGTTTACAAATGCTTTCGCAAACAATAATTTGTCTTGTAGTTTTTTCTGATTGCCAATAACTTCGAGCAGTATTTTTTTTGATTCATTTAATTCATCCGACAAATAATAAAGAGATGCTTTTAGAATTAATGCACTGTTAACAGGAATTTCCTGCTTGGTTTTAATAAGTAACTTGTTAATTGATTCCAGCGCTTTTTCATAGTTGCCAAGGTTTCTCAGGATTTCTGCCTGCTTATA
>QZKB01000146.1 GCA_003599415.1 Ignavibacteriales bacterium
GTAATCAAAAATTAACTTGACACTCTTTTTTTAATTCATTAGTTTCACATCAAGATGTCGACGTCTTAACATGAAAGTGAAAGCTTTCATAATTCAGTTCCTTCTTTTTAAGAACTAAATCGGAGGGTATTGATGATTAAAACAAAAAGAAGTTTTACATATTGATTAGTCATTTTGTGGAATGGTCATCTTTAAATGAACCATTCAAATGAGTTTCAAAATAAAATTGAAAATAAAAGGCCGGAAAAAGTTAACACTTGCTCCGGCATTTTTATTATGTGGATGAGGGATTCTTGATACTGGATACTTGATACTGCTCGCTTCGCGAGTCGAAGCGGGGATTCTGGACAAAAGAATGAAATTTATCATTCAAAACATCTTGAAAGTAAAAGTCATTCAATAAAGCAAACCTCAGCATTGAATTTGCATAAGTTTTGCCTTTTCATTTCTGCTTTGTTTTAATATTTTATACGGGGAAAAAGTACAAAGGTCAACAGGGAATAAATGAGATTTAAATTAGTATTCACTTTTTTTGTTATTTCAGTTCTTGCATTAATTGGATGTGATTCCAACGAGCCGGAAGAAAACAGCAAGTTAAAATTAACTGTTGAAGACGTTTCCTGCACAGAAGCCTGGCTTAAGATTAGCGATGCTAAGGGAAGTTTGATTACTCTTAAGAGAGATAACAAAGAGATAATGCAATTTAAACTTACCGGCACAGATACAATTGTTGTTGATGATTCTTTACTCCCAACTAAAACCTACAGGTATCAAGTATTCAGTTTGCCTGCCGGACAGGCAGGAATCCAGTATCCGACATCAAGCATTGAAGTACCCGTAACCACGATGGACACCACTAGCCATAATTTTACCTGGCAGAGCTGGACTTTTGGTGAGAACGGTGCAGGCAGCAGTACACTATATGATGTTGCAATAATTGATGAAAGCAATATATGGGCCGTGGGAAGTATCTACATAAAAGATTCTTTAGGAAATCCTGATCCACACTCTTACAATGTAGCTCATTGGAATGGTCTAAAATGGGAGTTGAAGAGAATAAATTTTTATACTATTTGTGGGCACAAAAATTTAACACCTTACCCTGCAAAATCAATCTTTGCGATTGACAAAAACGAAATTTTGATAGCAATGGACGGAGATCAAATTGCTAAATTGGAAAATGGAATTCAAGTAGATCAATTTTGTTTACCTTCTTTTTTATCTATGTCAATTAATAAGCTTTGGGGTAATAACAGCAAAGATTATTACATTATTGGTAATCGCGGCAACATTGCTCATTACGAAAATGGTAACTGGCATAAAATAGATACTGGAAACGAATGGGATATTTACGATATGTTTGGTTATACAAATTCATTTAATAAAGTTGAAATTATCTGTGCAGCTACTGATCCAAATGATTATTCAAACAGCGTCATTTATAAAATTACAGATGAACCCAGTTTAGAATTCATAAGACTTAACACAAAAAGATTAACTGGTTCAGTATGGACCAATAAAGGGAATATTCTTTATGTCTGCGGTGATGGAATATTTACTAATAAAAGTGGTAAATGGGAAGAAGAAATACTCCCGGTTAATTATGTCACATCAAAAATCAGGGGTAATAATCTAAATGATATTTTTGTCTGTGGAGTATTAGGATTAATAGCTCATTACAATGGAATAAATTGGAAAGTATATAATGATAATCAAAATACAATTTATTCAGCTGTAAATATTAAAGAAAACATAACCGCATTTGCTGGTTGGCGGAACGGACAAGCAGTTATAACAATTGGTAAGAGAAATTAATTATAACCATATAAACAGGTTGCTGAGTATTCCGATTTTAATCGGAATGTACCGAAGCAACCGTTATTTAAAAAGCTTCTATTAATTGGTTATTTAGATACTCCCGATTAAATCGGGATACTCAACAACCGATTTAAAAATATTTTTCTATTGATTCTGCTGGAAATGATTTTGAAATGACACCGATATGTAGCATCCCACTAAATCAGAACAGTTATTTTTATCTCTGCTATATCAACAATAAAAAACCTCTCCCTTTTCCCTCTCCTTAGTAAGGAGAGGGTGGATTTAGCCGGGTGAGGTTAAAAATAATTTTTTATTTATTGTGCTGCTACACCAAGCGGTGAGAAATAAAGGAATGTAACAACAATAATAACAACAATAATCAAAGAAATAATTACATCAAGTTTATTCCAGCTCGCTCTTGATTTTGCTTTATCTTCAGCAACTGTAGTAGCATATGTTAAACCGTGCAGCTGTTCTTCAGAAGGTTTCTCCGTTAATAAACTTATCACTATCATCAAACCAATTGAGAAAAGGAAAAGAAGAATACAGAAGTAAAGAAAATTCAAAGTGGCAAAAGAATACAAGAATCCTGAAAGAGAATGCCTGAAAAGTTCAAGCACTATTCTGACAATACCAATAATAAATCCAACTACCATTGCAGTGTAAGCGCCTTTGGCATTTATTCTTTTTGAAAATACACCGACTAAAAATACAGCGGCAATAGGCGGCGCAAGATATGACTGAACACTCTGCAGGTACTGGTAAAGTACATCTGAGATTCCCTGCATAACAGGAATCCATACCATACCAAGCACAACAACTACAGCAGTAACTATTCTTCCTACTTTAACAAGTTGCTGGTCGCTTGATTCGGGTTTTATCTTTTTATAAATATCCATTGTAAACAAAGTTGAACATGCATTATAAACAGCAGCAAGTGAACTCATTAGCGCCGCAAGAATTCCACCGGCTAAAATTCCCCTGAAGCCAACAGGCAATAATGCTTTAACTAAAGTCGGGAAAGCCTGGTCTGATGTTTCCAAAACAATTCTCCCGGAGTTTGCCATTGCATAGGCGATCAAACCGGGAATCATAAAAATGAAGAACGGCATAAGCTTTAATGCAGATGCGAATAAGGTACCTCTGCGTGCCTGCTGTTCATCTCTTCCGGCTAAACATCTTTGTACAATATGCTGATCTGTACACCAGTACCACAACCCGACAATGGGCGAGGCAAATAAAATTCCAAGCCACGGAAAATCTGGATGACTTAACGGGAGAAACATATTTAGATGATCTTTTGAAATTGAATTGATAAGATTGTTCCATCCGCCAATTTCAATTAGACCTGTAATTGTAAGAATTACAGAACCGGCTAATAAAACAATTGCCTGTAATGTTTCTGTGTACATAACTGCATGAAGTCCGCCGAAAATTGTATAGATGCCCGTAATTACAATCAGAATGATTGCACCTGTCCAGAAATCAATTCCTAAGAATGCATTGAACACAACAGCGCCTGCATAAATTGTAACAGATACTTTGGCGATGATGTAACTTAACAACTGTACAATTGATAAGAGCCATCTTGCCTTTTCATTATAACGTCTTTCAAGGAATTCAGGCATTGTGTAAACCTGGCTTCTCATATAAAAAGGAATGAACACCCAGCCAAGTATCAGAACTATCCAGCTGTGAAGTTCGTAGTGTCCCATAGCCAAACCCGATTTTGCAGCAGTACCGGCAAGACCGACAATATGTTCTGACCCTACATTGGAAGCTAATATTGAAGCACCTATAACAAACCATCCTAAATTTCTGTTTGCAAGAAAATATTCTTTAGGCGAGTTCTTTTTCCGGCGTATAGACCAGTAGGAAATTCCTGCGATCAGAAGGAAATACAAACCAACTACAAGCCAATCGGCTGTAACAAGAAAATTCATTTTATCCTCGTTGATTTATGATTTTGGGAAATATGTATTTAAAAGTTTTACTTCCAGGCTTATGAATTCCGATGTGCAAGATAATCATTTTATCAGAATTAATTTTCTCGAAGCGGAATATTTTTCTGTCTGAAGTTTGTAAATATAAACTCCGCTTGCAAGTTTATTCACATCTCCGCTTTTGGCGGAAAATTCAATCTCATACTCACCGGCAGGCTGCTCTTCATTTACAAGAACAGCAACCTCGTTACCGAGAATATCATAAACCTTTAACGTTACATTTTGTAGAGACGATCCGCCTGCGGTGGAATGCCTCGTCTTTACGGGTATGGAATATTTAATTTTAGTAACAGGGTTGAACGGATTTGGATAATTCTGAGCGAGGTAAAAATTATTTAATCCGCCTGCATTATTACCGTCACCAACAGAAGTGCTTTTTGATGTAAGCATTATGTATTGTACTGAACGCGCAGGCACATAAACTTTAATTCCATCTGCAGATGGATAAGCTTTAGCCGGAATTGTTTCCAATACGCTGAATGGTCCCCATTCATTACTACCGGGACCCTCGTCATTAACCATTACAGTTTGTGCAAAGTCTGTGGCTTCTTCACCAACCAATGAATAAACAAAATATTTATCTCCCGTTGAAAAATCTTTCGGATCAATTTTAACAACTTTATCTGTCTTGCTTTTATTAGCAAGTATAACACATTCTTCACCACTACTGAATTTAGAAGCGTACGCGAGAATATCATTGCTGCCGGTTACTACTGTGCTTAGAACATGATCACCGGTAAATTTATTCAGGTAAAAAAGATAAAAGTAGTCGGGGCGCGGCGTCCATTTTGGAATGGACGAATTGTTGCCGATATAAAGCAGTCCATCTGCTTCCCAGTTTGCAACCAGCCAGCGTGCAGACAATCCAAAATTATTTTTTATCATCTCATTAAACACAACAACAGCCTGCATTCCATTTGCAATTGATGTCTTTGCTTCATCAGGTCCACCGCAATTCCATTCCGTTAATGCAACAGGTTTTACGGGAATTCCTTTTGCAACCATATCCTGTCTTACAAAATTAATATTGTTATTAATTTCAGTTTTTGCACTTTCAATCTGAAGCCTGAGCGTAATTGAACTTTTACCGAAATAATTATGGATTACAAAAAAATCAGCAAGTGAACCGGCTTCCTTCAAAAAGCCCTCATTCCATTTATGTTCTGCAATATTCCAGCTATTAGTACCATCATATTGAATCAACTGACCGCCGATATAAATTGTTGCACCAACTTCCGCAGCCGCTGCTCTCATCGAATCGCAATAGATTTTAAAATGCCTCCCGTACAATTCACCTGTTATAATTTCAGGCTGACCATCTTTATTGCGTGTAGTATCAATTTGAAAACCGGCTTCCCAAGGACCGGCATTTTCATTTCCTATTTCCCAGAATTTAGTTCTGCCTTTATCATAGCGGACCCAGTCTGCCGCAAGATGCGCAGCCTGTTCTGCCGGCTTTTCACTTAAACCATATCTCGCGTAGCCATAGTTTATTGTAATCAAACCTTGTGTTCCAAGCTTATCCCGCATATCATAATATACATCCGGTGTATTAACATGAGTTGGTCCAAACTGCGGATAAAGAGAAATTGGTGCGCCGTTATTCTGTCCGTCCGGAATTGTATTAGGCAAATCACCCGGGTTACCATTCCAGAAATAAATGTCCGACCAGCTTCCACCGGGGAAACGAATATGCGAAAGGTTAAGCTTGCTAAGATAATTTCTTACTGTAGTGTTATTAACATTATCGCTCATCCACACGGCAATTGCATTACCAAAAATATACTTTGAAATTTTGCCAAGCGTATCAGCAGAGTTTACTGTTACTGTTACTGCTTCAGTATCCGTAATTTTTTCAACATCTTCATAAGGAGGAAGAGTAGCGGTTTTAAGTTCAAAGTCTTCAAGAAAACAATTTTCTACATTCTGACCAAATAGTGAATTTACAAATCCTGAAAAAAATAGAATTAAGAAAATTTTATATAAAACTTTCATCTGCTCTCCTTAATAAACAAGAAAAATGTTGCTAAAAATTATTCTGTCTTCAGCTTAACTGATGCACTTTCCAAACCATCACTTGTTGCCGTTAAATGTATTTCACCTGTTCTATTACTTGACTGAATAACAACAAGACACAATCCGTTAAATGCTTTTCTGAAATCAGCTTTAAATGATTCAAGACTCGTCTGCAACCCGTTATCAACTCCGGCAATTTTTCCTTCACCGGAAAGTTTAAATTTGATAAGGTTATCTGCATTCGGAACGAGCGTACCGTTTTCATCCAATATCTTCACTGTTATAAAAGATAAATCCCTTCCGTCTGCTTTAATATTAGTTCTGTCCGGTTCAAGGATAATCTTAGCAGGTTTAGAAGCTGTTCTGACTTCTTTAACAAGAATTTCTTTCCCATCTTTTTTACCAACAGCTTTAAGTGTACCCGGCTGATAATCAACATTCCATTTCAGATGAAGATCTTCTGCCGATTTTTTTATTGAGCCAAGAGATTTACCGTTAAGAAATAATTCTACTTCATCGCAGTTTGTGTAAGCTAATACATCTAAATTTTTCCCTGCTTCCCAGTTCCAGTGAGGGAAAATATGCAGCGTCGGTTTGTTTGTCCATTCAGCCTGGTAAAGGTAATATGCATCTTTCGGGAACCCGGCAAGATCAACTATACCGAAGTAAGAACTTCTTGCAGGAAAGACGTATGGTGTCGGCTCTCCAAGATAATCAAAGCCTGTCCAGATATACATTCCCGATAAGTAATCATATTTTTTTATCAGCTTTAATGTTTCTTCATTAGTTGATCCCCACGGGGCGCTGCAATTATCATATGAAGAACATGTAAGATCCTTGTTGCCTTCAACAAAAGGAATGTCCCATCTTATCGGCCACCGGCGAATGCTGTCCGAAGGCATGTCATAAGAACCGCGCGTCATTAAGCTTGATGTTGTTTCACTGCCGATAAATTTCTGCCCCGGGAACGAATCAGGAAAGGCAACAAAATCTTTATGATGATAACTGAAACCAACAAGATCAAGTGCGCCGGATTTATATAAAAAGTTTTTCGGCTGCGGGTCATTAAGATTTGAAATTACCGGACGAGTATCGTCAAGATTTTTTATAATACCAACTAATTCTTTTGTTATTGGAATGCCGGTGCTATCCCACTGTTCAGGAATTTCATTGCCAATGCTCCACATAAAAACGCTTGGATGATTTCTGTCTCTAAGCACTAAATCTTCAAGGTCACGTTTATGCCATTCATCCCAGTCAAGTGAATAATCAAATTCAACCTTTTTTATTTTCCACATATCGAACGCTTCATCCATGACAAGGAAACCCATTTTATCACATAACTCAAGTAGTTCAGGTGCAGGAGGATTGTGAGAAGTACGTATGCTGTTAACTCCCATCCCTTTCATAATTTCAAGCTGACGCTCAAGTGCCCGGTAATTTATTGCGGCGCCAAGAAATCCGAGATCATGATGATTACATACACCGTTGATCTTCCTTGGTTTTCCATTAAGGAAAAATCCTTTAACCACATCAAAATAAAAAGTACGGATACCAAACGGTGTTTCGTATTTATCAATTTCTTTCCCATCTTTTTCAATGAACGTAACTGCTTTGTATAAAACAGGATTTTCAATTGACCATAATTCAAGATTATCAACTTTGAGCTGATGTTCTAATTCATTACCGGAACCTGGTAATAAATCCTGGTTCGTTTTAACCGCTGTAACCTGTTTGCCGGACTTATCATAAATAACTGTTTTTACTGTTACGGTTTGTTGAATGTTCAAAGTGTTATTTATTTTTATTTGAAGATCAACCATTGAATATTTTTCATTTACTTCCGGTGTAGTTATAAATGTTCCCCAATTATCAATATGAATTTTATTAGTCTTTACAAGCCAGACGTTTCTGTAAATTCCTGATCCTGAATACCATCGTGAATTCGGCTGCTGTGAATTATCTGCTTTAACAGCAATAATATTTTTTTCATTTCCGTATTTCAGGTAAGGAGTAAGTTCATATTGGAAGGAACTATAACCATAAGGACGTTTACCAAGGTAATGATTATTAATCCATACTTCGGCATTTTTGTAAACACCATCAAAGTCTATAAAGAATAATTTATCTTTTTCATTTTCAGATACCGTAAAAGATTTTCTGTACCAGCCAACTCCGCCGGGTAAAGCACCACCATAATAATCTGCCGGATGATCTTTGGAAAATTCACCTTCAACACTCCAGTCATGCGGCAAATCCAGAATTCTCCACTTTGAATCATCAAGGTTGATTTTCTGTCCATCTGAAATATCACCCAGATTAAATTTCCATTCTTCGATAAAAAGATTTTTCACACGTGATTGTGAATTAATTGCGGGAGTAATTATAAGAAGTAAAACAAAGGTAAAATTAGAAATGAGTATTAAAGCATTTAGGTTATGCAAAATATTTTTCATAACGTTTTCCTTAAATGAATTAATAAATGATTTAAATCCATTCCAATATTACCACAATTAGAGGATAGTATTCACAGAATTATTTTAGCTTCAAATGAATTTCGTTCCCATTAAAAGTAACTGCTTCATCAGGTGTCATACTGAAATCCAGCGCTCCGGATTTTGTTTTTGTTATCCAGACAATTTCAAATTTTCTTGATTCAATCATTCCATTAAAACTGCCCAGTCTTTTACCGATTTTAAGAGTTTTGTTTTCTTCACTGTAAGTAAAAGGTATAATTGAGAACTTACCTTTCTCATAGTTGTAATTTACATTTTCATCTTCGTAAAGATTAAATGAGCCGTCTTTGCCAGTGTACACAAACAACCTTATTATACCATCAGGCTTTTCTGCAGCATACTGAATTTCCGGTCCGCATGGAATTATTGATCCTTCTTTTATAAATACCGGGATATCTGAGTACGGTGCATCAGCTATAACTTTTTGTCCGCCGTTAAAATACTTTCCGGTTTTAAATTCATACCAGCCGGTTCCTTCCGGCAAATATACTTCACGTTCTCTTGCATTAAATTCTGTAACAGGATTTACAAGCAGTGCAGGGCCAAACATGTACTGATCATTTATATTATACACTCTTGAATCTTTGCCAAAGTCCATTACCAAAGCCCGCATAATGGTATAATCATTCTGCGTAACCATTCCGCTTAAAGAATAAATATATGGCATTAAACGATAGCGCAATTTATCATAAGCTAACATTGCTTTATAAGCCGGATGTTCTTCAGGAGCTATATTAAAAATTTCCCTGTAAGGATATTTACCATGAGAACGAAGCAGCGGGCAGAAAACAGCAAACTGAAACCATCTTGTATTCAGTTCACGCCATTCCTCAATGTGTTCAGGTTCCTGATCTTCATATCGTTTCTCAACACCGAATCCACCAATGTCACTTGTCCAGTACGGAATTCCCGAAATGCTGAAATTTAATCCGGTAGAAATCTGGATTTTAAGATCGGACCATCTTGCAACAACATCACCACTCCAGGTTGCCGATGCATAACGCTGCTGACCGGCAAAAGCAGAACGAGTTAAAATAAATACACGCTTATCAGGATCACTCTTTCGCTGACCTTCATATACTGCTTTACTGTTCATTAATGAATATGTATTTAAGTATCTTGCCGCTGTTCCAAGCGCAGTTGGACTAACACGGTTCATAAGCTCTGGCAATGACAGATTCGATTGAATGTCCGGCTCAGTTGAATCAAGCCACCAGGCATCTACACCGAGTTTAAAAAGTTTTTCATCAATTTGTCTCCAGTAAATTTCACGTGCACTTGTACTGTAAGGATCGTAAAAGGTAGAATAATAACCCGGGCCAACCCAGTCCTTTTGTTTCTTCAATACGTTCTGTGTGTAAAGCAAACCTTTGTTATTCAGCTCGTCATAGTTTTTTGTCCCCACATAAAATTTCGGCCAGACAGATATCATTAAGTGAGTATTATATTTTTCATGCAATTTCTTTATCATTCCTGCGGGATCCGGAAATCGTGAAGCTTCAAATTCGTGCTCGCCCCATTTGTCTTCCTTCCAGTAAAACCAATCCTGCACAATGTTATCAATAGGAATTTTCCGATCCCTGAATTCTTTTACGACGGAAAGAATTTCATCCTGCGTATTGTAATGTTCCCTGCTCTGCCATAATCCCATTGCCCATTTAGGCATCATTGGAGTTTTTCCTGTAATCTCACGGTAACCATGAATTACTTCATCAATATTACTTCCATGAACAAAATAGTAATCAATCAGGTCTGCTACTTCCGAATAAAGAGAAATTGTATTTTTAGTATCCTCATTTATGGGATCAAGATATTTCAAGCCAATATATCCTTCAAAAGGAATCCACTCAATTTTTATCGAGTGCTTTTCTCCCGGTAACATCTCAATGGTTGGTAGGTGAGTCCATGGGAGCCAGTTCATCTTCCAGGAATCAACAATAAGTTTTCCGTCAATCCACATTTTAACATAACTGCTTACATAGAATCTGAATTTATGAACTCCATTTACATCGCTGCCGATCTGCCCTGTCCACCGAATTGATCCGTTGTTCTTAGAGAAGCCTGCCGGGTATTTATCATTCACATCAAGAAATTCATGTTCAATTCTTGATTCTGTTCTTGTTGTAAAAAGATTTTTAAATTCAGTATCGGAAAAATATTCTGCAGTCAGGCCACCTTCCTTTCCATCTTTATCATAAAGCTTTAAAGATGAAATTGATTTGTACTCTCTTATGTCGCCGAATTTTGTTCTTGAATTATTATCCCACAAGATTCCATAATTTCTGCTTGAAACAAGGAATGGAATTATATCAATTGTATTGTATTGCCACATATCAACATCGTGGCCCTTGTAATTCATTATCCCATTCTGATGACCGCCAAGCCCGTAAAATGCTTCATCTTCCGGTGAGTTAAAAAATTGCCTGATATTATAAGTATCCTCATCCATAACTCTGGCAGGAGTAATAACTTTTCCGTCAGCAGATCTTTCCTGCAGAATTATGTTTTCATTTTTATCAAGGAAAGTAACAGCACCTGTTTCCTGTTTTACTCTTACTTTAAGTTTTGCGGTTGAGATTTCAATATAATCATCCAGCTGTTTCATTGACCAGTTAACCGGTTCCCATACAGTTTTGTCTGCCATAAGGCTTGGTCTTGTTGAAAATGATTTTACTGGCGATGCAATAACTCTGATAATTTCATCACTACAAACCTGAACTTTCATCCATTGCGCATCAGTATCTTTTTTTTTGGTTAACTCAAAAAGAACTCCATCGGATTGCTTTTCATAAATGCTGCAAAATTGATCACCGAAAAAGAGCAATGAAAACAACAGTAATGCCTGCCACATCATATTTCTGTTAAACAGCTTTTTAAATGATGTATACAAGTTGCGGTTTTCCTTTTTCGTAAGATTAAACTGATTATTCATGGGGTAGGATTCCTTGAATATTTAAAGGCATTAATGATTTCACTGAGATCAATTTTTTCATAAAGTCTTTTATTTGTCCTTCTGTTACCTCAAATTGAATATTCAATTGAACGAAGTAAAAGAATTCTGTTCATTTTAATAATTCAAATTTAATAATCAGAAAAATATTTCCGATTAAATTGTCCCCCTCCTCTTTTAATTAGAAAAATTTTAACGGAAGTAAGGAGCCCCTGAACTTCCGATGTTTATTTTATATACTGTCCATTCCGCACCAAGTGTAGTATCGCCGGTTATAAGGTAAAGGTAATTACCGGTACCCCAATAGAAATACTTGCAGTAAGAAGGAATTATCTCTTTGTAAAGAATATCCATCGTACCTTTCGACTGATCAAATATCAATATTGGATTTTCATCATCAACTGAAATATACATTGTTCCACTTGCAGAAAAAGTAATTCCTTTTATTGCTGCGGATGTATATTTACTTATAGTCGTGGAATCAACTACAAGCTCCTGGGCACCCAAGGTTCCGTTAGCATCAAGTTTATGTTTCCATATCTGCGGTGTGTTTTCAGTGGCAGCCAATTTTGATGCGACATAAAGATAATTATTGTACACACGTACAGCTAAAACTTCATCATTAGCATAAAAGCCCTGAGTAGCTTTTGTTGTAAGATCAGGATTAACAACAACAATATCGGTCTTTGTACCGGCAGCATATAAATGTTTTGTCTCATCAAAATCACCAAACTTAACAACTTTACCGCTTGGCAATTGAGTCCATCTCGATATCTGTCCCGTAGTTAAATCCACCTGGTCAATAGCCCTGTTATTGCCGAGCAGGTATAATTTATTGTTAGGGCCAATCCTTGCTTCAGTTGCTGTTCTGTTTATTGTACCAACCACAGATCTTGCTCCGTCCGGTGTTACTTTTACAATACTCTTTGAAACGAATTCCGTTACATAAAGATTTTCTGCCGAATCCACCGCAAGAACGCTTAACTGAAGTCCTTCCAAAAATGATCCGTACTGTTCAACTACGGATTCAATTTTATACGGGCTGTATTTAGCCACAACCAAAGCGCTGCTTCCCACAACTTTAATTGTACATGTATCGCTAACAAGATTTGGTCTTCTTACAGTAATTGATGTTGCAGTACCCGAAATAACATCTGCTGTTACTGCATCAAAATAAACTGTAAGACTATCCTTAGCCGGGTCTCCGAAATTAGTACCGGTTATTGTTATTGTATTTACACCTGCAACAGCCTGCGCCGGAGTAACCTGGGAGATTGTTGGTGTTGGTGGTGCGGTAAATGGTTTTTCCCACATCGATCCGGAAACATCATATTCGCAGCCGATAAAGGAACTGATAATAGTTAAACTTAATATTACAAATGATATTATGAAAAATTTGTCTTTCATAAATTATTCTCCTTCAAACTGTATATACCCGGAAAGAGTAATGAGTATTCTTTTTTATCTTTCTGTAAAACTGATTGTTCGTATTTAATTTCATTGTAGTTCATTCCTGAGCTCACATTGAAAACCTTGCAGTAAAACGATGCACCTTATCAAACACACCGAAAGGCGTATATGCATAATCAAATGCGAATCCAAATTTTGCCACACCAAAACCGTATGTCATTCCGCTTTCATCATTATTGGAAATATACCCTGCACGTAAAGAAAGAATATCAAGCAGACGATAATCCAAACCAAGCTTAACCTGTTCCGCATGGTCGCGGAAATGACTTGCATCCACACTAACATACAAAGATTGTTCAATCGGAAGCTTTTCTAACAGATCCAGCACATTCATTGATAAACCAAGGCTGAATACCAAAGGCGCCTGGAATCCTTCTTCGGCATATTTAACTTCCTGAGAAAAATTTCTAACAGACATACCAAAAACAAGACTGTGAATGCCTGGTTTAAATTGCGTACCGAAATCAAATATGAAAGGTGAAAGAGTATTATCTACTTTTCTTGAAGTTGTATCAACTCCTGTATTGATAACAGCAATTGTACTTTCACCTAAGTCCTGCTTTACAAGCCTTACCTGTCCGCCAATGCTAAACTGATCACTTAATTGTTTTGCGTATCCTAAACCAATTGCATAAGCATTTAAACTAAACGTACCAAGATCGCGGTATCCGAGAGAAGCCGATTTATCCACAACTGTCCGGTAGAATTCACCATAATCTACAAATTGAGCGCTCAATCCGATTACACCGTAATCACCATCAAATGGTTTTACAGCAACGCTGAAAGTGTTATGTCTTATATCTGCAATCCACATATTAATACTAGCGGAAAGATCAATGAAACTTTCCATTTCTGTCATTCCTGCCGGATTAAAGAACAAGGCACTTGACCCAATCTGTAAACTGGTCATTGCTTCAGCCATTGAAGCGGCTTTAGCATCGGAAACAACACTTAGAAATTGAAAACCGGTTTGGGCTAGTTTCTGATGATCCTGAGCTAAAATGTTAGCAGAGAAAAAAACCGTAAGGAATAACAAAGCAAAAATAATTTGTAATTTCTTTTTCATTTTCTGCCTCCTTACCTGATGATTACAAATTTACGATAGACAGATCTTCCATCAGGCGTTTCAACATAAAGTATGTAAATGCCGCTTGTAACTATCTGACCTGAAGAAGTTTTTGAATCCCAGAGTTCATCGCCTGTACCGCGTGTATGATTCTTCTCCCAGATAAGGTCACCGCGTTCAGTAAAAATTTTTAACTGGCATACAGGTGGTAAACCGTAAAAAGCCAAACGGTCATATTGAGATTGATCTCCGAATTGGAATAATCGTGCACGGATATCATAAGGATTAGGAACAACACGAATAGAATCTAACGTGCTTAGTACGGCAGGGCGTTGCAAATTTGCCGGAGCGCTTGTAACTGTCCAGAATAAACTGCTGTAAAGTGGTTTGCCCGGTTCTACCTGATTAACTGTTCCATCATCTTTTGATTGAATGTAATAGTAATAATCAAAACCACGCAATGCTGTAACGTCATCAAAGCTGTGTACAAGGTTCGATTTATCGCACTCAAAAATTTTCTCGTATTCAGTTCTGTAATCCAGTACATTTCCACGAGAACGGTAAATAACATAGCCATCAAAATTTGGTGCGCTTGTTGCATTATCTGCCCAGCTAAGTTGTATTCTGTCTCCACCTGATGAAACTGTAAACGTACCCGGCGGAGGCGGAGCCTTTTGAAGTGAATATCCTGAAGTATACATTTGCTTTGCGATTTTTAATGTCTTCAGAATAGAATCTTTACCGGTCTCGCACCATCTGCGTTTATATAAATTATAATCTGTAGTCGTTGAACCATCCGGCATTGTTAATGTAGGTTTAGCGGTTTGTTTGTACCATTGGACCCAGTTAGCACCAACCTCCCTGCATTTCTCCCAGGAAATTCCTGAGAATGCTTCAGCAAAAACTATATGAATACTATCACCGTAAGCTAATGTATAAGGACCAAATCCCTGTCCCTGAGAAGTACCACCACCGGTTTGTCTAACAGGATCAGTATAGTTTATCGGATAGTCGTTACCGACATATTGATCATGAGGTTTATCAGTATGACCTTCACTCATTGCTTTATAACGCTCGCTCATAAATATTTCATCATACTGGCTTGGATTAGTATTCGTAAACATTGAAATGTCAGGACTAATAAACCAGGTTGTGTTCGGTTGTCTTTCATCATCAGATTGATCCTGTGGACTTTTATCTGCATGTAAGGTAATTGCCCCGCCATATTTAGCAGAACCTAAAAGGCCATCTTCGGCTTCATTAGGGCAGCCCCAGTCTTCATCATAGGAAACTGTACGATCTGCATTTGGACCGTACCAACTATAAAATCCCCTCATCTTATAAACTTCCGAATTCGGATCTGTATAGGCTGCGTTTGTAATATCTTCTCCGAACTGATGATAGATATTACTGTTGCCCCAGCACGAAGAAAATGCTCCCCAGGTTGAACCATATCCGGATGAAGTTACACCTGCAAAAGCGTAGCGGAACATAAAATAGAAATATACATCCTGCAAAGTCTGCTGTTTAACAGTACCTGCATCATCAACAATCCCGGTATTTTTAAAAACGTAATCATTAATAATGAAACTGCCGTAATCCGGGCCGGAGAAAGACATTACCTTTTTTGTAACAGTTATTCCCATTGAAGTATTGTACTTAACATGTACTTCTCTTTCCGCCATAAGGTTCTGATCTGTTTCATCCAGAATATCATAACTATTAAGGACTGTTGCATTCGCATCATCAACAACAACGTTCGGATGATTAAACTGCCCTTTAAGTTTTAGTTCAACCGGAAAGATCTGGTCTGTAGGAGGAACTGCTTTGGGCCCACTGCCGATTACTTTATAACTTTTAATTTTATTTTCTACCGGATCGTTAAAATTTTTACAGCCAATTAATAATCCTCTGAATCTCATGGTATTTTGATCGGTACCATATTGTGCCGGCCAAGAACAGTAGTTTGAGTTACCCTGAGTAAACTCTCCTTCGTATTCAGCACCAACTTCATTTATAGGAGTTTGCAGTTCAGAGATACGAAGCCATCGTATATCCTGCGCATTGCTGTTGCTTAAGCAAAGGAAGAAGAAACCAATTGTAATTATTATAAGTTGTAAACCAATTTTTATCTTTTTCATTGAAACCTCAATTGCTTTACTAATCAGTAAAATTGAATGATACTCTTAAACCGAAATAAATTTTTCTCGGATCAAGGAACCAGTAAGTTGAAGCGTTAGGCATATCAATATAAGCCTTATCCTCGTTTATCTTATCAATCCTTGCCTGGTCAACTTTAACCCATCTTTCATTTACCGGAATGCTCTGGTTATCTATGTATTGCCAGTAGATACCTGTTTTACCTTCGTAGTAAATTGGTCTTGTCTTTCCGGTTTTTGTAATATCAATTTGGTTCTGATATTCCATCGGTTGAAATTCAACACCGGGTTCACGATAAGCTCCGACTTTATCATCACCCGGAATATTATCATACTGAGAGCTCTTAGGCAGGTGAAGCGATTCCATATATTCCTGATCGCCGGTATTCCATAATCTAAGAGTATTGAACAGGTTGCTTATATCCATGAACAAACCGAAATCAAATTTGCCGATGTTTATGTTTTTCTGGAATCTTAAGTTAGCACCGAAATAATCTACAGCCTGAACATTGTAAGCAACCGAAGGAAGTCCTTTTGGATTCCATGTAGTCCAGTAACCTTCCTGCCAGTCAAGAACAACATTCAGTAAAAAGCCACCGAGAATTTTATGTCCAAGTATTTCCGGACCAAAATCTGCCGGTGTGTACAAACTGAAATTAGCTCTTGCATACGGCTGTGGAATCGGACGATCCTGGTATAAGTTTACCGTTGCTTCATCCCATCTTTTCTGGTCCGAAGGATTATCATAAACACGTGAGCTACCAAAATGTCCGGTTGTATTAACCTGGTAAGTATAGTTGATGAACCCTGAGAACCAGGTGCCTGCTGTCTTTCTTAGAGTCAACTCAAATCCTCTTGTATCCTGGTAGTTGTTAGCAGAGGTAGCTGTATATGAAAATCCGGATGCAGAAGAAATGTACTGGGTAAAATCCTGCTGATCAGTAATATCATTATAAAATGCAGCAGCCTGAAGTAACAAACCTTCCATAAAGATGTAATCAAAACCCAACTCGTAGGAAATAGTTTTTGAAAGAATCAGATTTGGATTTCCGTAACTTGACATTGATTGTGTTGATGTTCTTTCTATACGGAATAAACTCTCGTACTGAGGTACCTGACGAAAATGTCCATAGTTAAAAAACAATTTTGAATTTTCAGTTATCGGATGCGCAACTCCAAGTCTTGGACTTAACTGCCATTGTCCTTTTGCATCTTCCGTCTTAAATGCTTTTGAAGAGTTATAATTAGAAGAAAAGAAAGCCGCATAGAACGGATCGAGAGCCCACCAGTTGCTGTTGGAATTGCTGTAATCCAATCGCAAACCGGCATTCATTGTAAATCCTTTCGTCTCTAATTTATCCTGAATGTATGCTGCTGCTCTGTATGGATAGACATGCATTTGTACACGGTTATTATACTTTTCTGCTGCCTGTCCACCCGAAGCAATTGTTCCGTAATCGAAATCAAGATCGTTATAATTATATTCAATGCCAGCTTTAACAAGGTTATGAAAATTTACCTGGCTCGTAAAATCTGCTTTTACGGTAGTCGAATTAACAACCGTGTTGTCCCTTGCTCTTGCAAAATGCTGACCGCCGGTAAGTATAATTCCGTATGAATCATACGGCCAGTAACCAAACGGGTTGCTGTCTTCATAGAATCCCGGTATTACTTCATATTTTGCAGATGTATCCCTTATTGCTGCGGGACGAGTAAAATAATCTCTCCTGAAAGTCTCCACTGAAATTTCATAAAAGGTAGTTGAGTTGAGCGTATGAGTAAGTCTTCCTGCAAATGAACGCTGTCCAATATCCGAAAGACAGAAATTATAATCAGAAAATATTCCGCCAAGATCTGCAGTGCTTGAGACATAACTTATTATACCGGCTATTTCAGTGGGCCAGTGTGGATAAAAATATGTGCCTGTAGCATCCCAGTTATGTCTAATTGTATATTGTTTTCCAATAAGACTTGATAAACGAAGTTTCATAGAAGGAGTTATATCTGATACAAGCTGCATTGCCCAATTGTAATCATGATAATCTTCTCTTGTAACCGGAAACAATAGCATATCACGGTTACTTCTGTATGAAGTGAAGAATCTTAAATCACCTAAATACGAACCAACAACTGGTATCGGTCCGCCGAATCCTGCATCGATATCATAATCCGGTTTATTGTTGGATTGTTTCTTCCGTGTTTCGTATTCAAAAACTCTTTGTGCACCTAAAGGAGTAAGGTCATTGTCGGGATCATTGTCCGTACAAAGAATGCTTGAGATTTCATTCCAACCCATAAACTCAGGATATTGCCTGCGGGTGTATTCATCCCACTTGCCATTGCCTGTGCCAGTCCAGCAAACATCAGGGTCAAAGAACGGTCGCAAAGCAAATGAGTATGGATCTGTTACGTCAAGTATTCCGTCACCTTTATAATATTTTGCCGCGGGAGGACTCATACGAACCTGAAAGTTTCCATAGTAGCCCTGCTTGCTTCCTTCGCGCGTAACTACGTTAACAATACCGCTTCTAACCTGTCCATACTCGGCATTAAAGCCGCCGCGTTCAACAGAAATTTCCTTTACTGAACTTAAGGCTACCTGTGTAATCGGTTCATTGTTTCTTGGATCGCGCAACGTAACGCCATCAACCTGGAAAAGTATATTATCACCATCTCCGCCGCGGATACTTAATCCACCGCCTACACTAACTTTACCTCTTGTATAGTTGGAAACAAATGTTGGTTGCGAAGCATAACCCGGGCTACCTCCCCATCCGCCGCGAATACCTGCCTGTAAACCAACAGCACTTACAACACTTGTAATCGGTAGTTCTTTTACTTCCTTGTCAGTTACATTAACAACACTTGTAGCTACATCCTCTTTAATAATCGGTCGTTGTGCAAGAATTGTCATTTCACTTAATTCTATTGCGGTAGATTCCAGTGCTACATCAATTCTTGTTGTCTGATCAATATTTACTCTAACTTCTTTTATAGTGGTGTTCCTGAATCCCACAAAGGAAATCTGAAGAGTATAATTGCCGGGAGGAACATCAAGGATTGTGTACTGACCATTAGCATCCGAAACAGCACCCAGTTTTGTTCCGACAACAACTATTGCTGCTCCCATTAACGTTTCTTCAGTTGATTTGTCGGTAATAATTCCGGCTATTTTTCCTGTAGTGCCGGGCCAGACGGGTGAAGTTATGATAAATATAAACAGTAGAACAGGTACAACTACCTTCTTCAGTTGTTTCATATTCAATTACTCCTTACTGATTAAGTAATTTAATATCGCCTGAAGGCGAGGTTTTTCGTCTCATATACTGAGAACAAAAAGTCAATTTATGATTTTACGAGCTTTAAGAAGCCTGGTTATTTTCTGAATTCTCAACAAGATCCGGTTACACTCATTTGTGCAAAGAAAAAATTTTATACTTTGCGTGATGAATATAGCAGGAATGAATTAACAATGCTTTTGTTAGTGTTCCAATTGTTTTAATCATTATCCCAATCTGGATTTTAAGCGTATTTTTCAAATAAATTGTTTTGTTAAGGGGGAATTATCCTGATAAAAAATTTTAGATGTTTTGCATTTACCTGATTTAAAAATTACCATCCTGCCGGTATTTGAGTTGTGAATCCATCCTGCTTTTCTAATATGTAAAAACATTATTCACTACCATATAACCATCGGAAAATCCCCGGTTAAAATTAAAAGAATTATGCTCTATTTTTAAGTGGTCAGTAGGTAAATTCTTTTATAAATTTACGGTAACTTTTAGCCGGTTTATAATTAAGCAAACTTCACTTTATTAATCTATCAGAAACTTTAAAGTTCACTTTTGTATGATCAGTTTGATAAAAAAAATTTTCTTCCTTTTAGCTGCAGGCAGCACAATATTTGCCCAGTCTTACCTTAATAATTTGAAATTTGAAAAATATTCTACCACGATGGGTTTATCTTCCAACGCTCAGCGTTGCATTACGCAGGATAAGGAAGGATTTATCTGGATAGGAACCGACGACGGTTTAAACAGATTCGACGGTAGAACATTTAAAGTTTACAGGACAAATCAAAATGACCCGAACAGTTTAAGAAGCAATATTATTAATTGTTTGTTCACAGACAGCAAAAGTACTCTTTGGGTCGGTACGACCGCCGGTGGTTTAAGCAGGTATGATAAATACAAAGACAATTTTACCAACTACGTTTCAAGCTTGGATAGCAATTCCCTCTTAAATAATGATATTACTACAATTGCAGAAGATAATTTTAACCGCATCTGGATTGGCACTTCCATTGGTCTTCATTTATATGATCCAAAGATTAATGGATTCAGAAATTTTACTACTGTTACCGGGCAGCCGTTAAACTCGGGTACCATAGCATATAACCACGTTAAAAAAATTATAGTTGATAATGATTTACTCTGGATTGGATATACAACAGGAATTCTGACTGCACTCAACACAAAAACACTAACCTTTACACACTATAAATTATTTGATGTAAGCAGCACTACCGTCGCAGATTTTTCAGTAAATAATCTTATACTGGATGGGAATAAAATCTGGATAAGTACCTGGAGTAAAGGAATATGGATATTTGATAAATCAACCGGTAAAAGTTATCCGTACGAAAAAGAAAAAAGCCAGTATGTAAACTTCATTTTTAAGGATAACAGGAACAGAATATGGTACAGCCCTGAATCCAAAGGTTTGATAATGTTTGACGGAAAGAATGAAGTGAATTACCAGTTTGACGATTATGACAGGTACAGTCTCTCTTCAAATATTCTTGCTGATATTTTCCAGGATAAGCAGGGAAACCTTTGGCTGGCAAATAAACAGGGTGATCTTAATTATTTAAAACTTAACAACCCTTTTCATTCATGGTATAAGAAACCAAGCTCGTTTTATGGTTTATCCAACAATTTATTAACAGTAATAATTGAAGATTCAAAGAAGAGAATCTGGATTGGCTACCAGGACGGTGGTATAGATATTATTGATCCGCAGAATAAACAGTCGAGAATTCATATTAAAGGTGATAACTCAAGCGGTTTAGGACCCGGGCCCGTAACTTCTATTTTGAAAGGGAGAGACGGGACTGTATGGATTGGCAAATACCTGGACGGTCTGAAGAAATATGACGAAAAAACCGGAAGATTTACTTCTTTTAAACATATTGATGGAGATTTGGAATCTATTGCTGGTAACGATATAAGACACATAACAGAAGACCGGAACGGAAACCTATGGCTTGCAATTCATGGAGGCGGCATTGATAAGTTTGATCCGAAGACAGGAAAGTTTTTTCACCACAGAAGAAATGATAATAATCCATCTACAACAATAATAAGCGACTGGACATTTACTGCAGTATGCGACAAGAATAATAATATCTGGGTTGGAACAATTGCGGGTGTGTCTGTACTTTCTGAGAAAAGTGCCATAGTAAAACATTATCTTGCAAATGCACCTGACGGACAAGATTTAAGCAATAACCTGTCGAGAGTAATTTATATAGATTCAAAAGATTATGTATGGATAGGAACAATTGACGGATTAAATAAATTAGATCCCAGGACAAATTCTATAAAGAAATATTTCACCGGTGATGGATTACCTAACACAGTCATACTTGGAATTCTTGAAGATAATAACAATGATTTATGGATTAGTACCGCTAAAGGATTATCAAAATTCTTAAGACAAAAAGAGAAGTTTAAAAACTTTTCTGTGCTTGATGGGCTTGTTACTGATGAATTTAATATGTTCTCTTCATTCAAAAGTCCTACCGGTGAATTATACTTTGGCGGGCGCGATGGTTTGAATTATTTCCATCCTGACAGCATTAAAACTAATAAGTATATTCCGCCGGTTTATATAACTGATTTCAAACTGTTTAATCAATCGGCTCCTGTAAAAAGAGAAAATGTTCAGCAGGATTTTTACTTACAGGAAGAAATCAGCTTCTGCAAGGAAGTTACTCTTGAATATCACCAGAATGTTATTACTATTGAATTCATCGCGCTTAATTATCTTAACCTTGAAAAGAACCAGTACCGTTATAAGCTAGAAGGATTTGATAAAAACTGGACACTGCCGGGTTACAAACGGGAAGTAACATATACAAACCTTCCTCCCGGAGAATATGTATTTAAAGTCATCGCATCAAATAATGACGGAGTCTGGAATACACAGGGTGCATCTCTCAGCATAATAGTTAAACCTCCGTTATGGAGGACAAAATGGGCTTACGCATTTTATATTATTCTTTTAATTGTTCTTCTTTATTACTTCAGGAAAATAATTCTTCATGAAGCAAAAGTTAAAAGAACAATAGAGATGGAAGAACTTGAGATACAGAAGCTGCAGGAAATGGATAACCTGAAAATGCAGTTCTTCTCAAATGTATCTCATGAATTCCGAACCCCTTTAACATTAATCGTAGGACCGATTGAAAAACTTATCCGGACAACCAAAGACGAGCTACAGCAGATTCAGTTAAAATTAATTTACCGTAATGCAAACCGGTTATTAAGAATGATCAACCAGCTCATGGACTTCAGGAAAATTGAAGAGGCAAGACTTGAGCTAAATGCAACACAGGGAGATATAATTAATTTTATAAAAGATATTGTAAGTTCGTTTGAGCAGGAAGCAAAACACAGGAATATAGATTTCAAATACATTCCTTCGCATGAATCTTTCCAGCTATACTTCGATTCTGATAAACTTGAAAAGATAATTTTCAATCTTCTTTCCAATGCTTTTAAGTATACGCCGGATAGCGGAGAAATTTCAATAAGTGTTGTAGTGGATAATGAACCGGGGTCATCAAACAATTTTATTATTAAAGTGAAAGACTCCGGTATTGGAATAGCAAAAGATCTGCTGCCGAAAATATTCGATCGGTTTTACCAGGTTAAAAATCAAAGGACTAACCAGGGAACAGGAATTGGTTTATCTTTTACCTACGAACTTGTAAAACTTCACCAGGGACAAATAAACGTTGAAAGCGAACCGGATCATGGTTCCGAATTCATTGTATCATTACCGGTATGGTTAAACGAAGAACAATTACCCAAACATATTTCGGTTAATAAAACAACTGAACCGGCACAGGATTTTAGTATTTCAACTATTACTCAAAGAAATATAGAAATTAAAAACGCTGTTGAATCAAACGACCTTCCACGAATATTAATAATAGAAGATAATGCCGATATGCGGCTTTATATTAAGAATGAATTTTCTGACAGCTACAAAATTTCTGAAGCTCACAACGGCACGGTTGGATTGGAAAAAGCTTTTGAGGAAATGCCGGACGCAATTATTTGCGATGTTATGATGCCCGGTATTGACGGTTACCAGGTCTGCAAAACTTTAAAGCAGGATGAGCGAACAAGTCATATTCCGTTAGTAATGTTAACAGCAAAAAGTTCTGAGCAGCATACAATTGAAGGATTTGAGAGCGGTGCTGATGATTATGTTGCCAAGCCGTTCAATTCGGCCTTACTTAGAACAAGAATAAAAAATTTAATTGAATCAAGAATTACATTACGAAAGAAATTTATAAAAGATCCCTTCGCAACAATTAAAGATATATCTCCATCTAAGACGGATGAAAAACTATTAAACAAAGCTTATGATATTGTTGAGAAGAATATTGAGAACGCTGACTTTGAAGTTTCTGATTTTGCAAACGAAATGTGCATGAGCCGTACACAATTATACCGGAAGATTCAGGCAATATCAGGTCAGTCAGTAAAGGAATTTATCCGTATCATCCGCCTGAAGAAAGCTGCCGAATTATTATTAACTACAGATCAGAATGTCTCCGAGATTTCTGTAGCGGTTGGGTTTAATTCTCTGTCATACTTTACTTCTTCCTTCACGGAGTACTTTGGTATGAGTCCAACCAAATATTTGGAGAAGCACACAAGAAAAAATTGAATATTCCCCCGGCATTTAAATGCCGGGCTGTTGTTTTTAGAATCCAACAATAATTTCATCGCCAATATAATTAACAACCTTATCAGGTTTATCTTCAATTCCGACATCAATTCCATGGTCCTTCTTTACAAGCACAACATTGAAAGACCTTGATTCAAGCATGCCCGGGAATTTACCATTTCTCTTTCCGATGATTAATTGCCCGGCTTCATCATTCCATTTAAAATCAATTGTGGAATAAATTCCTTTCTCATAATTGTAATTATCATTTTCATCTTCATACAAAGTAAAGTTTCCATCAGCACCGGTATAAATTCTTAGCTCAATCGGATCAGCAGGTTTTTCTGTAGAGTACTGAAGAAATGGTCCCATCGGAATTATAGAACCTGCTTTAACGAACAAGGGCATTTTATCTATTGGCGCATCAGTTTTAATTTTCATTCCTCCATTAAATGATTTACCCGTCCAGAAGTCGTACCATAAAACAGAAGCTTCCGGCAGATAGACTTCTCTGATCTTCTCTTTAACAACATCGCTCTTTTCTTTTTCAAAAGTTGAAGGAGTTTTCCAGAATAATCTCAACTTTGCAGCACCGGTTGATTTGTTTTCAGTTTCCAAGATAAAATTATATTCCTTACCCGCTTCAAGGCTCACAGGTTCTGTATATTGCTCAACGCTTGTATAAACCATCTTTAATGTATCACCATTCAGAATTATCCGCTTTGAATCATAACCAATCAAGTGAAACTGATGTTTACCTGTTTCTTTCGCAATTAATTTACCTTCCCATTTAATTGAGAACATGGAATCAGTAACATAATCAGGTCTGCCAGTATACCAGATAAAATCAATATCAGGATCAACCTTTTCCTTGCTAAAAATTTTACGTTGAGAATCTTTATAATATTTTCCAACAAGTCCCGGTTGGTTATCATTAGTTTTAAAATAGTCGGAAGTAATTAATTGGCTTGCTTCCGGCGGATGATGATACATAAATTCAGTAACCGGACAAACGAGGAGCGAAGGGCCAAACATAAACTGATCATCAATTGAAAAAGTTTTCTGATCATTTGGAAAGTCCATTGGCAGGCCGCGCATAAATGTGTAATCTTTATCAGTCACCATCCATGCTAAAGAATAAATGTACGGCATCAATCGGTAGCGCAGATTATCAAATTTTTTTATCGGCTCAACAAACTCACCCATTTCCCAAATCTCGCGCGGAGTTTCAGAACCATGAGAACGGAAGATTGGAGTAAACGCACCCATCTGAAACATTCGTGTATACAATTCCTGGTAAGCAGGATCTTTACCGCCCTGCATAAATACACCATCATACGCACCAAGTACAAAACCGCCGATATCAAAAGTCCAGTAAGGAATGCCGGACATACAATGATTTATACCTGCGGAAATTTGTTTACGGAATACTTCCCAGCTTGCGCCGATATCACCGGACCAGGTTGTGGCGGCATTGCGCTGCTGACCGGAAAAAGTGGAACGGGTTAAAATATAAGCTCTGCGCTCCGATGTTTCCTCACGCCAGTATTTATAAAGGTCATCCGTCATAGCTAATGAAAATGTGTTAAGATACCTGGCCCAGGAACCGAGATGATTCCTTCCCATTTTTTTCAATTCATATTCACTTGATTCTTTAGTCATAGCATTAACAACATCAGGTTCAGTAGAATCAATCCACCAGCCGTCAAGACCTTTGGAATAAATTCCCCTCTTAAGGTATTTCCAGTATAATTTATTTGCTTCGGGATTGTATGCATCATAATATTTGAATCCTGCCCAACCAACGGGTTTATAAAGGTATCCATGTTTAAGCATCTCAGAATAGATTTCTGTCTTTGGTCCAAGCGCCGGCCATATAGAAATGATGATATGAAAATTCATCTGATGAAGTTTATCGCACATTTCCTTCGGCTCAGGAAAAAGTGTTTTGTCGAAAAACATTCCGCTCCAGTTTGCAGCGCCATTCCAGTAATCCCAATCCTGTATCATATTATCAATAGGAATTTTCATTGCACGGTATTTTTCAGCAACACTCATAAGCTCGGCCTGTGTATCATAATGTTCTTTACTCTGCCAGTAACCGTAAGCCCATTTACCATACATCGGGGCTTTGCCGGTAATACTGCGATAGCCGGAAATAATTTCATCCATATTTTTTCCATGCACCAGGTAGTAATCAATGTTATTACCGATATCAGACCAGATTGAAGCACCATTATAATCATCATTAAAAACTGTTTTGGAATAATTATCCCATAGAATTCCGTAATTGTTTGTTGAAATTAAGAATGAACTTGACGCACCGACATTAGCCTGAGCCAGGGAGATTTTCTTTCCGCGGAAATTAAAATAGCCGTCGGTTTGTTCACCAAGTCCGTAAACTCCTTCCGCATCTGTAAGTTTAAATTTTTGCTGAAGAGTAAATCCGGAATCTGCAAAGTAAACAACCGGAGCAAACAGTGGTTTATCTTTTTCCTTAAGAAGAGTTTTACCGTTGGCTATAAATTCAATATTTAACTCTGGCTTTGTTACCACCAGAGTTAATGCTGCTGAATTCAATTCTATCATTTCATCTTTTTCTATAATTTTAATATCCAGATCAGGAATTAAATTTTTAATGACAGACAAACTTAACTTCTCAGCTTTGCCACCGCGGCACCATTTAATTATTCTAACAATGTCATTATCATAAAATTGAATTTTGATATTCAGTTCGCTGTTACTGGTTTCAATACCGTTCTTGATTTTTTTGAAATGGACATCAGCAGAATAATTGCAATTAGACAGCGCTAAAACTAATGCAAGTAAAAATATAATTTTAACTCTTTTCATTTTTTAATTCCTGATATCATTTGACCAATATCATTTTTTTAGTTGAAGTAAAACTTCCGGACTTTAACTGATAAAAATAAACTCCGCTTGTCAGATTACCGCCATCTATTACAACATCGTATTCTCCTGCAGATAATTCTTTATTTATTAAAGTGATTATTTCTTTACCGAGGATATTGTAAATTTGTAGAGACGTCATATATGACGTCTCTACATTTGGTAACGTGAATTTTATTTTTGTAACCGGATTAAACGGATTAGGATAATTCTGATACAAATTAAATTCTTCAGGCAAAGATGAATTTTTACTCTTAACATCTGTTGAAACTGGATCATCTTGACCAGGTGAACCATTAATAGCTGATGATGCTATCCAGTTCATCGCATCATTTAAATCTCCGCCGGGATTAATTGCTTTTGTTACAAGCGAATAACCCCCGCCATCTGCAGCTTCCGGCCAGGGAGATTTATCATTATACTTTACGGAAAAAACTGTATCCCCTGATGAACTGACAAGAGTAATTTTCTCTCCGCGGTTATCAAGCTGATTTGTATATTCACCAAAAGGTAAAAATCCGTAACGTTTATTAAACTGAGATTCATTTGATGCTAAAACAATAAACTCACCTTGATTAAAAGTTGCCCCGGTTGGAAAAGTATAATCAATACCTTCCGCAAAACTTAAGCCTGAAAGATTAACAGGCGCTGAGCCTATGTTCTTAAGCTCTAAAAACTCAAGTTCATTATCATCAATTGTATCCTGTCCTGCTATTTCATCAACCGGGTGATAATGTATTTCCGTAAGCTTCAGACTTTCATATTGAGTGTTGGTATAGAGTATAAGCTGATGCAATGCACTCCAGTTTGTTCCTTTGAGTATACGCGCTTTAATTACGATTGTTTCATTTACAATCTCTTCAGTTTCAGAATTGATTTCTTTAGCTGATGCAGAAACTCCACCGCCCGTTTCTCTTGGATCAGTTCCATTTAAAGTATAATAAATTATACCGGTCTGTGCACCGGGCTTTTTGATTTTTAAAATATAGCCGGGCTCAATTTTTACTTGTTCATCAGTAATTTCATAATCTTTATTCAGAAAAAGCGGCGGACTGACTTCTGTATATAAGCCAGCACCTTTAAGCTGAGTAAGAACAATGTGTGTTCTGTAAGGAAAATAATTATTGATAATATCATTAACTGCAAAGAGCCAATCATCATCTTTTGTTCTTGGTGGGGTTGCGTAAGTATCTCCCCATCTTGCAGATTCTGCAATGATTGCCGTTTCAATTTCTTTTATACGGGATTGGAATAATGCAGACGCATTTGCAGGTGTCATACTTCCATTATTAAAGAAATGTTTATACACGTGATCCATAAACCTGGTCCGATATTCAGGATTATCTGAAAGTTTAAAATGAAGCCACTGCGGATGAAAGGTGTTGAACGTGGAGACTTTCATTTTATATGAATCATTAAGAGTTCCAATGTTCACACGGTTCTCGTACAAGCCAATGCCGGGACCTTCACCTGCAGTTGTTCTTAGTGAATGTTCAGCATCATGCACAATGAATTTAAAACCGTCATTCCTGTTCCTGTTATAAATACAATAGAAATTTCTAAGCACATTATTCTGCCCGAACTTTGATACAGGACAGTCAAAATTCCCGGCAAAGAAAATCACAAGCATAAAGTCGATGAGGTTATCAATATCCACTAAAACTTTGTAATCAGGGTTGCGTGTTCCATCCGGATTCATTCCCTGCAGCTTAAAGTAATTAGCATTATTTGAAAATCCGGAGGTACACAAATTCCAAACTTCACGATAAGCATTTGTATTTCCATCCGTAGCATAAATTGCAGTAGGCCAGTTATCATCAGCTTTAATTACATCATAATCTTCCGCAACTCCTCCAAAATACGATGCAGCAAAATTTGCCTCAGGTCTTTCCTGCGATTGATATATTCCCCAGTAAACTCCGTTAATATAAAGATGATAATATCTGCTCCTTGTATAAGGCCTGTCAAGTTCTCTCTGAAGATCTCTTGAATACACATCACGGTTCATGGTATTATATTCACCCTGGTGACCAGGAAAGCTCCACGAATAATTCTGGCTTGTTCGTAAATCAAGGTTATCAAATTCATCAACACCCTCCTCATCAAACAAGGGGTATTCAAGTTTTGCTTTACCGTATTCTTTCCTGAAAAAAATTCTGAATGCGTGCTTGGGATTACTTCCGCTGCGGCTTGCACCACCGCGGATTCTTATTCCGGCATTAATCTGAAATCCTTCTGATCCGTCAGGATTAATCAATTCAACTGATGCCGGACGCTCCCAGTTTTGACCGTCCTGGTAAGCGTTCATATAAATTCCGGTGGACTTATTAAACAGATTACTCAGATCAGTAGTAATTGAAACAGTTGGAATTGACAAAAGCGCATCATCAATTAAATCTTTATATCTTGCATCATTCAGAACATCGGGATCCATTCCGTAATTGATTGACTGCGGATTTGATGAAGTTGTAGGGGAAGGCCATGCACTTCCTGGCTTCTGTCCATCTGGAGAAAGCGCAGCAACTTTATTAACAAATAAATATGTCTGTGTAATTGATTCACTTAACGAATCACCTATAACAACGCAGGCGCGCACAATTATAGCGGCCGATTTGGGCCTTTGTCCTTCTGTACTTTCCGGATCAATATTAATTTCAACCGGAGAAGTTTTTATTATTGCTGAAGCTGAGGTACCCGGTTCTGAACCGTCCAGAGTATATCTGATCATAGAAGCCGGTGATTTAGAAGTGATGGTAAGATTAAAAGAGTTTTCGAAAAAACCATGCTGTACAGAGAATCCGGGTTTTTCAATTGAAGATGCAAAAGAAGTTTTATTCTCTTCAGCATAACATAAAAGGCTAAAGAAAATTATTACCGGAAATATGAATGAGATTATTTGAACGCCTGTTTTCTGATGCATATGAAACTTAAAATAGTTTTTTATTTATCACTTCTTTATAAAAAAACACGCCTAAAGTTCGCGTGAACCTTTGGCGTGTTCTTAGGAATGGAGGAGAGAAACTTTATTACTTAAGTAAAATCATTTTTTTGCTTAACACCGTATTGCCGGCTTCTAATTTATAAAAGTAAATTCCTGACGGTAAACCGGATGCATTAAAATCAGCATTATAAGTTCCGGCAGTAAGTTCTTCATCAACAAGAGTGCTTACAAGCTGACCAAGCAGGTTATAAACATTTAATCTTACTTTACCCGCATGATTTATGTTGAATGAAATTTTTGTTGACGGGTTGAAAGGATTAGGATAATTCTGTTTTAGTTCATAAGAACTGATTATGTCTTTAATCTTTTCAACAGCAGTAGCGCCCGGTTTCATGTCATTCCATGAAGTACCCAAACGGATTTCATCAACAGCCATTGTCATTCCAACACCTTCACCGCCCCAATGCACTGCAATCCTGTCGAAGCCGTTATCAATTCTCCAGTTACCTCTTGCATCAGCAACAACCGTATCGGGTTCTGCACCTTCAGGATCAGGTGTAACCCATAGGAATACTCTGTTACCGAGAGTATCACCAGTCATTACAACTTTTGCAACTAACCATTGCGGTCCATCGTGCGTTAAATATCCGGTATGGCCCATTGTATTATAAGTTGCAATACTGATTGAATCATTGCCCCACTCGTGGCCTATACCTGCTCTTTCATTTGTTCCATCAAATACACTTACCAGGGCCCAGCCATTGTTAGTATAATTTTTTAATTCGTACAGGCAGCTAAGCCAATAAACTTTACCGGCTTCGTTTGGCCAGCGTTTATCAAGATATCTGCCATATCTTTGCCAGCCCCATGCGCTTGGATTAGCACCCATCATTAATCCACCGGAATGCCCGATTGTATAGTTCAGATCATCATAAGCAAAACCGGTATCAACGATAGTCATTATTTCATAATTACCGTCGAACATATCCCATGATCCGCCCCATCCGCCACCAGCTGTACCAAGCAACGTGTCCACAGAAGTGCCTACGGAATAATCAAATGATTCTTTTACAACTGAGCCGGAAGCAGCTTCAGCAGAAATAAAATCCCATGTAGTGCCAAGACGAATTTCATCAACAGCCATTGTCATTCCAACACCTTCACCACCCCAATGAACAGCGATCCTGTTAAAACCAGATCTTATGTTCCAGGTACCTCTTGCATCGGCAACAGTTGTATCCGGTTCACCACCTTTAGGATCAGGACTAACCCATAAAAATACTCTTGCTGTAGAATCACCGCTCATCACCATTTTTGCTACAAGCCATTGTGGTCCATCGTGAGTTAAATAACCTGAATGGCCCATTGTATTATAAGTTGCAATACTTATTGAATCATTTCCCCATTCGTGACCAATACCTGCTCTTTCATTCGTACTATCATATACACTTACCAAAGCCCAGCCGTTATTTGTGTAGTTTTTTAATTCATACAAACAGCTCATCCAATAAATTTTACCTGCTTCATTGGGCCATTTTTTATCAAGATATCTTCCGTATCTTTGCCAACCCCATGCACTTGGATTTGCTCCCATAATCAAACCACCGGTATGGGAAACCGTATAGTTTAAATCATCATAAGCAAAGCCGGTATCAACAATTGTCATAACCTCATAATTACCGTCAAACATATCCCAGGATCCGCCCCATCCATTACCGGCAGTACCAAGTAAAGTATCCGGTGAAGAGCCTATTGGATAATCAAAAGATTCATAAACTTCATATTGCGAGAAAACAGTGGACGCCATTAACAATACGAACGCGAAACAAACTAAAAGTATTTTTGTACGCATAGTTTTACTCCTGACTTTATAGAATTCTAAAATGATTTTTAATAAAAGTTATTAAAACGGTTATCTTTTGGCGGTAATATAGGATTATAGCAATAACATTGTTTTTGCTAATGTTCCAAATGTTTTAATCATTATCCCAAATTAAAATGAATCTGCTTCCTGCTTGAAAAAAGAAGTTTTTGGAAGATTTTTTTTATTCTGCTATAAAAATTATTTTGATCCTGAGGAGATGTTTTGAATTGACTTTATATTTTTATCGCATCTTATTCTTATTACTTGATTATTCCGGTAAAAGTTTAGGTGAATTCCGTCTATCAGTGTATTGAAACTCTTGTAACCGAAATTGAATTTATCATCATATTAATTATGATAATGATAAAGTGATTAAGCTTTAAATGATGAATTACATATCACCGGATAAAAATTTAAGTTTATATCGAGAACCAGTACTGGAATTTGGCTAAGAAAATGTTCTGTGATTCGAGATCCCATAACCTGGTCCAGTTATCACCTAAAGAAACATTTGTTGTAGGCTCATAAGAAGTACGGGTGTGTGTCCATACTAAATAAATAATTGAGCCCGGCTGAAATTCCCATCTGAAGACAAGATTGGATCTTAATTCACGGTAATTGAAATCAGGATTGCCGAAAGAATAAACTGTTGAAAGACCACTTGCCTCATCAATTAGTTTCGTCGAATACATCATTTCATTCATGTCATATGAAATTTTATCACCACTCAAAACTTCGTAAAGTTTGTTATAATCTTTTGAGGCGGGATTCTTAATCTGTTTGAAGTTTGAAAATGTACCAAGTGATAAATAAGCGTTACCGTAATACTGGATTGTAAAATCAGGAGTGATAGCAAAATCGAAACGCAAAGTACTGCTTAAAGTTTTCCTGTTCATTTCTGCAAGAAGGTAATATTTAAATCCATTGTAATCCGGTGTAGCAATGTACTGGAGATTATTCACTTCTCTTGAAAAACCAATTTCCCCGGTAGTTTGAAGCGCATTGCTGAATTTATAAGTAAAGCCAAGTGAAAAATAATTTGAATAGGAAATTTTATCATCATATGTATGGCGGTTAAAGTTAAATGTTAATCCCAAATCCTTTGCCTGGTCGGTTTGCAGGTAAGCGCCAAATTCCCAGAAGCCTTTTGTGTAGATTGCGGGGCCGCCGCGCAGAATTCTTGTATCGAATATTTCATTCGTCCTTTCAACTTCTGCACTAAAACTCCATAGATTAAGAAAGTTAAGGTAAGTTTCTAATTCCAGTCCCGAATAAAGATTTTCACCGCCGAAGTTCCATCTGTCTGATCCGTTAAGGCTGAACGAATACGTCCGGAAAATACTTTGAGGTTCTCTTTCAATATAACTTACACCGGCTTCAGTTTTAACTTCATCTGCAGTTTGAAGAAAACCAAGGTCATTCAATTCAAGTCCGGGAGATTTCCAGACCACTTTAGTATTGTAGCGCCAGTTGCCGTAGCTTTCCTTGTTAAATTCCAGGCTGCCGCCATGACCATTAAGCACAGTAGCATTTTCGTTATAATTAACATAATCAATTCCCGGCCTGTGGTAATAACGAGATGATGCCTGCTGTAATCTTCTTAATGCAGCGGGTTCCCCGTTAAGGTGGCTGCCAATTAATTTTGCTTCGATGAAATAAGTTTTATTCATTAAATAATGTTTGAAGTCCAATCCGCCAGTAAAGACATTTTCAGGAAGTATGTAAAGATTCTTTTCATTAATCTTTCGGTTAGTCATTGTAATAATTCCGCCAAGGCTTGTATTGCTCTCGTTCATATCCTGCTTTAAACGTGCAACAAAATAATTTGAAAGCGGTTCAACAGTTTGTTCGGATCGGTTTCCGTTGTAATCTATTTCTGAAGTTTCTTTTCCTGTTAAGCTTTCGAGGATTCCAATTGATAAACCGTTTTTGGTTCTCCCTGAAAGTTTAACTGCACCAAGTATTGCAGTTGCATCCGGAATTTTTGCGTATTCATTAGATTTGAGACCAGGTTCGATTGCAGGCGGGTGACCGATTCTTCTTGAATAAAAAAGCAGATCATCATCAAAATCAAAATTAAAAATTGTTTCTCTTCCTTCTAAAAAGAACGGACGCTTTTCGTTGTAAAAAACCTCATAAACACTCAGGTTAAGATTTGCAGGGTCAGCTTCAACCTGGCCAAAATCCGGATTGATAGTTAAATCCATTGTTAGGTTTGATGATAAGCCGATTTTACCATCAATGCCGAAGTTACCATTCCATTCATTCTTTTTTGAGAAAGGATTTCCCTGAACAACAGGATCTCTTTTTAATTTTCCAAGAACGTAAGGCATAAGTTCAATCTGCCTGTTCTGCGGAATATTTTTTAATCCTTTAAGATAGCCCATATCGAACAAATGTCCGGGGCCGTTCATTCTTATAAGACTAAACTGATCTTCTTCCTGCAGGCGGTTTATCCAGCGCCATACGTGCATGCCCCAGATTGGTTCTTCGGTTGTTGTATATCTTAACTGGCTAAAGGGAATACGAAACTCAACTGTCCAAGCAGAGTTTTCCATACCAACTTTACCATCCCAAACTGCATCCCAGTTAGTATCCCATTGCTGTCCGTTGAATAAAATCAAATCTGTTTTAGTACCTGAAGCGGAAATATCAAATTCAAATGCGCCTGTTACATGATCAAAATAAGTATCGAGAGCAACTCCAATCTGATCCCCGTTAAAGCTATCTTTTCTTCCTGTTCTTATATCAATTTTCTCAGGTTCATTATCGTAAGCGCGGAAAGCAACATAGAGATATTTATCATCATAAAGAATTTTTAATGCAGTGGGCTGGCTTGGTTTATTACCTTCGCGCGGAATGCACTGAATAAAATCCTTAAACCATTCGCCTTCATTCCAGCAGGCATCATCAAGCTTTCCATCTACAACAGGCGGAAGCGAATTAAGGCGCTGGGTTGTGTAAGTGCTTTTAGGATATTCCTGCGCAAATATACCGGAGCATATTAGTGCGAGCGTAAATAATATAACTGTACGGAGTGTCATCTGCAAAACGTTTCCTCATTTAAGAATCAATTTTCTGAAAAATTATTTTCGCAAAACTAAAAAGAAAAAGTGAATGAACAAATTACTACGCGGAATAAATCTATTTAAAATGAAAAAGCCCGGGCTAAAAATTAACACCGGGCTTATGGGATTACTATGAGAGAATTTATTTTTCTTTATGCGGTATAAACCGAAGAAGTTGTTTCTCCGCCTTTACCTGTCCAGTTAGTGTGGAAGTACTCACCTCTTGGTTTATCTGTGCGTTCATAAAGATGCGCGCCAAAATAATCGCGTTGTGCCTGCAAAAGATTTGCTGGAAGCTTAGCGGTTCTGTAACCGTCAAAATAATTTAATGCTGTAGACATTGCAGGGATCCAGATTCCGTTAAGAGCTGCTGTTGCTACAACTCTTCTCCATGAATCCTGTGAGTTCTCAATTTTCTCTTTAAAGAAAGGATCGAGAAGTAAATTTGTTATTGCAGGATTTTTATCAAATGCGTCTTTGATTTTACCAAGGAATACTGAGCGAATAATACAACCGCCGCGCCACATAAGCGCAATGCCGCCGTAATTCAAATTCCATTTATACTCCTGCGCAGCCGCTCTCATTAAAACATAACCCTGGGCATAGGAAACAATCTTTGAAGCAAACAATGCTTTTCTAATGTCTTCGACAAAAGCTTTTTTATCGCCATCAAATTTTGGTTCTGGTCCATGCAAAATTCCTGATGCCATAACTCTCTCATCCTTAATTGAGGAAAGACATCTTGCATAAACAGCTTCACCGATAAGAGTAAGAGGAATACCAAGATCAAGCGAAGCAATTCCTGTCCACTTGCCTGTTCCTTTTTGTCCAGCCGTATCAAGAATTTTATCTACGAGTGGTTTGCCGTCATCATTTTTAAAAGCAAGAATGTCTCTTGTAATTTCTATAAGATAGCTGTTAAGTTCGCCTTCGTTCCATTCTTTAAATACTTCGTGCATTTCATCGGCTGTCATTCCAAGTAAATCTCTCATAATCAAATAGGCTTCGGTAATCAATTGCATATCGCCGTATTCAATTCCGTTATGGACCATTTTAACAAAGTGCCCGGCGCCTTCTTCACCAATCCAGTCGCAGCAAGGAATACCATTTTCAACTTTAGCGGCAATAGCCTGGAATATTGGTTTTACTGTTGGCCAGGCTTTTGCAGAACCACCCGGCATAATTGAAGGACCAAGCAGAGCCCCTTCTTCTCCGCCGGAAACTCCGGTACCAATAAAAAGTAAACCTTTGCTCTCAAGATATTTTGTTCTTCTTGTCGTATCAGGAAAGTGAGAGTTTCCGCCGTCAATAATTATATCTCCTTCCTGCAAGAGAGGAACAAGAGTATCAATAACATTATCAACAGCTTTACCAGCCTGAACCATCATCATAATTTTACGTGGAGTTTCAAGCGAGTTTACCAACTCCTGCGGAGAATATGTTCCTGTAATTTTTTTATCAGCACCTCTTCCATTCACAAATTTTTCAACTTTCTCTTTTGCCAGATCATAGACCGAAACAGAAAAACCTTTGCTTTCCATATTGAGCGAAAGGTTTTCTCCCATAACGCCAATGCCAATTAAACCTATATTGGATTTCATATTAATTCCTTTTAAACTTATTTGAATCTTTCTTTGTAAGCCCACAATCCAAGTGCGGGATTTGATATGTGAAATATTTCTTCGCCATCCGGCATTATGTTGAACCCATCCACTAATTTTTCAGGGTTGTACTTTTTCATCATAGTCTCAAGATCAGCATAGTTAAAGTTTACGTTTCTTATTTCTTCTTCGGAAATTTTTCCCGGGCAGTATGTTATTGTAAATCTTCCTTCAGATGTTCCATGAATCAGATGTGCAGCAGCGGAGAGATTATTTCTTAAATCCTCATTCTCTTTTACATACTGAAGAACTTTTGGAGTGTTAACATAACCATACTTGCGGATAAGCTTATCAATTCCTTTGTCTTCGCCAAATTCTTTCAATCCCGGAGCAAGCACAATTAATTCGCCGCCATCCGCAATAGCCATTCTTGTACGGTAAATGCTTTTATTGCCAAGCCAGGTTGTTTTAAATTCTTCAGGATCAAGATAGACAACAAATTTCTTCAAAGGTTTATCAAGCATTTCAAAATTAACTTTTAGCGAAAGCGCTGCTGCAAGATTAAAGCACTCAACATCATCACCTATGTACAAGCCTCTTATTGCAAGATTTCCGGTTTCATCTTTGCCTACAACTGTCTGTACATAAACTATAGGAAGATGTTTTGCGAAATTATCTGAAGCGTAATTCAATACTTGCCTTACCGGGTTATCTGCCCTTCCCATTATTCTTTCCATTCCATAAGCGGCTCCAAGGAAATGACTTTTATTTATTCCTTCCCTTCCGCCTGTACCAACAAAAATATTTTTGTTGTAGTTAGCCATCCCAATTACTTCATGAGGAACAACCTGACCAACGGATAGAATCAAATCAAAATTTCCTTCCACAAGAAGTTTATCTACCTGTGCGGGCCACGGATAATCAACGGCTCCCTCAGAAACTTTCTTTACAAATTCTGAAGGGACTTCACCAAGAGTTATAAGTCCTTCACGCCAATCATGAACTCTGAAAAGATTTTCAGGAGTTTGCCCGTACATTTTTTTAATTTCAGATGAAGTCATTGGAACGTGAGTACCAAGTGCAGGCAATACATCCGTTAAACTTTCACCGTAATATTGCCAGATCATTTCTGTAATTATTCCGGCCTGCGAGTGAAAGCGTGTGAAATCCGGAGGAATAACAAGCACTTTTTTTCTTGTGCCGAGCATATCCAAAGACGAATAAAGTGCTTCCTTTAATTCACTTTGGGAGAAAGAGGTATTTTGCGATCCTTTATTAAAAAGCAACATTTCAAATTATCCTTTCATCAACGCTGAATGCGGGCTGACCCGCCTTTTGCGAATGCTTTCACTTCATCTATTGAAGACATTGTTGTGTCACCGGGGAAAGTAGTAAGTAACGCACCGTGAGCCCAGCCAAGTTTAACCGCTTCTTCTGGGGATTCATCTGTCAGCAATCCGTAAATAAATCCTGCTGCAAACCCATCACCGCCTCCAACACGATCATAAACATTAAGTTCGCAGGTAGGAGCCATGAATGTTTTGCCGTTTATCCATGCTACTGCGCTCCAGCTATGATGATTTGTTGAGTGAACTTCGCGCAATGTAGTAGCAACAATTTTAACCTGCGGATATTTTGCAATTACCTTGTCAATCATTCCGAAGAAAACCGTCGGATCAAGTTTTGATTTAGCGGCTACTTCAGGACCAGGAATTCCAAGTCCTTTCTGTAAATCTTCTTCGTTGCCGATTATAACATCAACATTTTTAACAATGCCGTCAATTATCTCAGCAGCTTTCTGTTCACCGCCCCAGATGTTCCAGAGTTTAGCGCGGTAGTTAAGATCGAAGCTTGTAATTGCACCGGCAGCTTTTGCAGCTTTCATTCCTTCAATTATTGTAGGGCCGGTAGTTTCTGAAAGAGAAGCAAAAATTCCGCCGCTATGAAACCACTTTACACCGCCATCAAAAATTTCTTTCCAGTTAAAATCACCCGGTTTAAGTAAAGCTCCACCTTCATTTGATCTGTTATAAAAAACAACTGGTGCGCGTGAACCAAAACCACGATCGCTGTAAACTGTTGCCATGTTCGGTCCGTTAACGCCATTGTGTTTGAAATATTTATAAAATGGTTTTACTCCCATTGCTTTAACCCGTTCAGCAATCATATCCCCAATCGGATAGTTAACCATTGCAGTTGCAATACCGGTATTCATTTTAAAGCAATCTGCAAGGTTAGCGGCAACATTAAATTCTCCGCCACTTACATGAATTTTACATTCTGTTGCTTTTCGGAAAGGAATTATCCCGGGATCGAGACGATGAACAAGAGCACCGATTGAGATGAAATCCATTTTTGCTTTTTTATTATAATTTAAAACACTGCTCATTTTATTTTCCTATAGAATTAAAAATTGAAAATATTCTTACACACCAGAGTAAGCATTAAAACCGCCGTCAACGGGAATTATAACACCTGTTACATATTTTGAAATATCGGAAAGAAGGAAAAGCAAAGTACCGACAAGATCTTCGGGCTCACCAAATCTTTCCATTGGTATTCCTGAAAATATTTTCTTTCCTCTTGGGGAAAGTTCGCCGGTCTTTTCATCAATCATTAAAAACCTGTTTTGATTTGTAAGGAAGAAGCCCGGGGCAATTGCATTTACTCTTACGTTCACTTTTGCAAAATGAACTGCAAGCCATTCTGTTAAATTATTAATTGAAGCTTTGGCTGCAGAGTAAGCAGGAATTTTTGTTAATGGTCTGTAAGAATTCATTGATGAGATATTAAGGATTGTTCCGCCGCGGCCGATCATATCTTTTGCAAAAACCATTGTAGGCAGAACGGTACCAAGAAAGTTAAGATCGAAAACATGTTTGAATCCATCAAGGTCAAGTCCGAAGAAAGATTTGGACAAATCATTCATATTCTCTTCGTTCAGAAATTCATTTGCTGTTGTAGCCTTAGGTGAATTTCCGCCCGCACCGTTGATTAGAATATCAACTTTACCAAACTCACCATTTACTTTTTCTTTTGCTTCTGTAAGTTCCTGTTCACTTAAAACGTTAGCAGTAAGGCAAAGTACCGGCAAATTATTTTTCCTTGCCTTCTCTCTCGAACATTCTTCACATCTGCCTTTTTTATAATCAATAATTGCAACCTTTAAGCCTTCCTCAATAAGTGCTTCAGTAAAAGTTGTGCCGATAACACCACATCCTCCTGTAACCACGCATACTTTATCCTTAAGATCACTAAAATCATATTTAGACATTTTGTTCTCCCGGAAATTTATTTAAAAAATTAATTTAAGTCTTTCATAGTAACCCAATCCATATCATCAAAGTCCTGGTTTTCTCCTCCCATTGCCCAGATAAAAGTATAACTTTGTGTGGCAACGCCGGAATGAATTGACCAGCTCGGAGATAATACAGCCTGCTGGTTACGCAATGCGAAATGTCTTGTCTCATTCGGTTCACCAAACAGATGAAACACAACAGCATCTTCTTTCAGATTGAAGTACATGTAAACTTCAGAGCGGCGCTGATGTGTATGAACCGGCATTGTATTCCATACCTGACCTTCATCAAGTTCCGTTAAACCCATAACAAGCTGGCAGGTTTTAACAGTTTTAGGTTGAATGTATTTATAAATTATACGCTTGTTAGCGTCTTTGGTATTTCCAAGCTTTGTCCCTTCAACTTCAGAAAATTTTATATGAGCTGAAGGATATTGCGTATGAGCGGGATAAGAGACAAAATAAAATTTTGCAGAATTGTTTTTATCATTACTGAAAAACTCAACTGATTTAATTCCTTTGCCAAGATACAAAGCATCTCTCTGGGCCATTTTATATTCAGTACCATCAGCAATAACTTTTCCTGCATCACCAATATTAATTATTCCCATTTCTCTTCTTTCAAGGAAATAATCCGCGGCCATTTCTTTTTTGCTGCTTTGCAGAATAAGAGATTTTTCTTTTGGTACAGCGGAACCGGTAATTGATCTGTCTATATCCGAATACAGCATATAAATTTCATCATCAACAAAAAGCTTATCAATAAGGAAAAGTTTTTTAAGCTCATCGGTTGTCATTCTTTTATACGAATTCTTATCCGTAGTGAATCTTATGTCCATTTGTAAATCCTTTATTTTTATTTTGAATCAAGAAATAATGGCTTGATATGACGTTCAAAAATGTTTTCCGAAACATTCTTCGCAATAATCTCATCATACTTTTCCAGTGCTGAAATATACCTGTTTCTCATTTCTGCCGCTATCTTATAACCAAGGTGTAAAAGCTGCCTGAAGTGAATATTAAACTCAGGATTGCTTTGATCATGTCTTAATGCAGAAGTAAAATTAATGTTGCTCCAGTTTTTCACGTCATCTACGGATGGTAGTTTATTTACATCAATATCAACAACGGTCAGGTATGGTTTCATAAGCTCGTCAATCCTTGCAACAGAAGCTTCATAAACATCTTTCGCAATCAGCAAACCTTCACCGCCTGCTTCAGCCAATCCAATTAACTCTTCAAGCCACGTAGTACCGGCAGTTTTAAGATGAATACCTGCATCATACTTTTTAATAATTTTACTTATCGGTTTATAGATTGAAAATTTATCGCTGCCGGAATGAACACTTAACTTCAGGTTGCCAGGTAATGAGAACAATTTAACAGCGTGTTTAATAACCGCAACATCATCTTCAAATTCTCTTGCAAACTGATCAACGTTACCAACATAATCCACACCTTTATTAAACCTTCCGGAAAATTTTGGTGCAATAGTCTGAACAGGAATTCCTTCCATAGAAAGACCAAGGAGGATAAAGAATAATTCTTCCGGTGACTGAGCCTGATGATATTCGTCCAATGAAACTTCTGTTACAAAGTTATCCTTACCTTTTACAGCTTCAATGTGCTTATATATTTTGCCCGCTTCTTTTATTGCAGTAAGAAAGCGCGAAGCAATTTCACCTAGACTTTCTTTAGTTACAGTAAATGATTTTGAAACATTTGGAATTTTAAGTTCGCCTATAAATTCATTTGCCCTTGCAATAAAGTTTTCAAAATCTTTCATGTCATACGGCTGATTAATAAAATCTGCTACATCAAGTGTAAAGAAGTTGCTGTGTTCAATAAAATCATCAACAGTTTTTATACCTATATGATCAGCATCTATGTAATAAGAATCTTTCCATTCCAGTTCTTTAACCGCATTCACCGCTTCATCTTTAACGCTTACGGGAAGTGAACCAATCAGTGTATGTTCCCTTTTAGATTTATTCCAGACCGGAACTATATCCACTCCGTTCAGTTTAGCTTTAACCAAAGCGGATAGTTGTGCTTTACCCTGGTGACCAAAACGATCACCTACACCAATTGAATACTTTTCCAATTGCATAGTCTTTACCTCTGTTCTATAATTTATTTTGAATAAGAAATGTTTGCGATACTGTTTGCTGATTTATAATAAATAGTCTTGATGTTAATTTTTAAAAGATTTATCTGGCCATCCATCCGCCATCAACAACAAGAACATGGCCATTAACATAGTCCGATGCAGCTGAGGCCAAAAATATTGCTGCTCCCTGAATATCTTCCGGGTTTCCCCATCTTCCGGCAGGAATTCTTTCTGTAATTGAATCTGTTCTTTCGGGATCTTTTCTTAACGGGGCAGTATTGTTTGTAATCATGTAGCCTGGTGCTATTGCATTGATGTTCAATCCGTACTTTGCCCATTCGTTGGCAAGGGCTTTTGTAATTTGTGCAACTGCACCTTTGCTTGCAGCATAACTTGGTACTGTTATTCCTCCGCTGAAACTTAACAGCGAAGCAGTATTTATAATTTTACCGTAATTTCTTTTCATCATATCCCTTGCAACTGCCTGCGATAAAAAGAAAACAGTTTTGGAATTAATGTTCATTACATCATCCCAATCTCTTTCAGAGAAATCAACAGCAGGTGTACGACGAATAATACCTGCATTGTTAAAAAGAATATCAACTTTCCCGAATTCTGCAATTGTTTTACTAACTACATCCTGAATGTTTTCATATTTAGAAAGATCAGTCTGAATGCGCATAACTTTATTTCCCATTGCGGCAATTCTTTCTTTGGTTTCATCATCATCAACAATATCAACAATTACAATATCAGCACCAGCATTAGCTAGTGCCAAAGCAATACCTCGTCCAAGTCCGGTTGTACCGCCTGTTACAATTGCTGTCTTTCCGGTAAGATCAAATATATTCATCATAAGAATTCCTTTAATATCTATTTATTTTAATTATTAAACTTATTTTCCGTTTCCAGTAATACCTTTTCAGGATCCCATCTTTCTCCAAATACCCATTTAGGATTTATATCTTCAGCTTTAGGTGAACCTTCGGCTGATTCAAAATTATCTGCATGCCATGGATAATCTGTTTTTTCTCCGTGGCAGTTGAAGAAATAAATTCTGTCCATTCCCCATTGCAAAGTTCGCGGCGGATCAGATTGTTTAAAATAAATTTTCTTATCAGCCATATCAGAAGAAAATGAACAATCCAAAAGAAAAAATTGGGCATCACGATGAAATCTACCTAAGCCAAAATTCGTGATGCCTTGGAAGGAGGAGTTCCTTATTACAAACTTCTGATCTTTATTTTTGCTGCCGTCATGCCAGATGGAAGCATTCAGATTGTGTCCGAAGAATTTTGAATCCGTTACATAACACCAGCCACGCGGGCAAACAAAATCAACATAACCTTCAAAGTAACAGTTCTTGTGATAATACATTCCGCTCTCACTATTCCATAAACTAAGTGTATCACCACCATCGGCAATAATATTACAATCAATAATTATTATTTTATTACCGCCGCCCCTTATTGCGAACTGGTGATCATTATCGCCATAGATTGAACCGTAATTATTATGAACAGTAAGATTTTTGAAGAACAGATCAGTTACATCTTCTTTAATATTTATAACCGCAGAGCCATAATCATCCGGGTGATCAACGCGCCAGTTCTTTCTAAGTTCAGCGAAAAATATTTTAACGCTGTCTCTGTTTTCACCAATAAGAGCAATGTTACTTTTTTCGATATAGAGCTTTTCATTATAGACGGCGTTTTTAATATAGATGATAAATTGTTTACCATTATTTTCCGGCACAGAGTTTAACGCTTCCTGGATAGTTGTAAAATTCCCACTGCTGTCTTTGGAAACAATTATATCTGCAGACAGGGCAAAGGAATTATTAACTGAAAAAATAATTATGAGGAAAAAAAGCCAGGTAAAGTTTTTCAAGTTTGGTGATAATATAAAAATAAAATCAGGGGATAAATGATTTATTATTTTCTAATCCTTTAATTACAAGTTGTGTTTTAAGCACAATCTGTTTTGCCTCAAATTCTTTTGGATTATTAATCTGGTCCAGCATCAGTTTTACCGCTTCGGTACCTATATCTTTGGCCGGCTGATTAATAAAATTGAATACTGACGGAATATACCTGTCAAATGAATTTTTACCGAAACAGGTTACTTCAATATCCTGCGGAATTTTTAATCCAAGCTCAAGAGCCGCAGCGTACATTCCAAGAGCGACTGGATATGTAACAGCAAAAACATACTCAGGAACGCTTCCCTTTTTAAATATTTTCATGAATCCATTGTAGCCGTCTTCTTCGCTAAAGCCGCCTTCGGTAACAAGGTTTGGATTTACCGGAATCCTGTACTTGTTCATTGCTTCAATAAAACCTTCATAACGCAGCCTGCCAATATTTATATGGTGGTAACCACCAAGATGGGCAATCTTCTTATAACCTTTTTTAATGGCATAATCTACTGCAGAAAATGCTCCGCCCCTGTCATCAACTGTAACAGTTGAAACACCTTTTATAGGCAAAACTCTATCAATAAATACAAGGGGAACACCTTGCTGAATCACCCTTTCATAAATTGATAAATCTTTTGTCTCCTGTGTTACGGAAACAATAAGACCATCCACACGCATTGATAGCAAAGATTGTATATGCTTCCTTTCCCTTTCGGCATGCTCCTGAGAAACAGTTAAAACGATTTCATAATTGTTTTCAAAAGCTTTGTCGTAAACCGCTTCAATTACTGTAGAAAAGAAAATATGTGCAATCTTTGGAACAACCAAACCTATTGTGTTTGATTTGCGTGACGATAAATTTCTTGCAAGAATGTTCGGCATATAACCAAGCTTATCTGCAAGTTGTTTTACTTTTTCAGTCGTTTCAGGTGATATATCCGGATGACCTCTTAAGGCTTTGGATATAGTAACCTTCGAGACCTTTAATTGTTTTGCCAAGTCATCCAGTTTTATTGGACGAAATTTCTTATTCATTTTTTAATTCCGTTACGACTATAAGGATGTCGCTGAGGGGTTTTACCATTCCTAATAAAAGTTATTTTTCAGAATAAAAAATACTAAAATCCTTTGAGTATTAAGAATCCTTTTAAGAAAATCTGAAGATAAAAGTGCGAAGCCGGAAAGATATTTCCAGCTTCGCTAACAACATGAAGTAATTATTTAATTAAAACCATCTTTCTTGTAATAGAGACATTACCTGCAACCAGTTTATAGAAATAAACTCCGCTGTTAATTTTACTTGCATCAAATTTAACCGAATATTTTCCGGCAGGTTTAATTTCATTTACAAGTGTTGTAACTTCCTGACCAATAACATCAAATACTTTTATTGATATTAAACCGGTTGAAGGAAGTTCATAGTTGATAATTGTTGAAGGGTTGAACGGGTTCGGATAGTTTTGTTTCAAAGTATATCCTTCTACCTTCGAAATGTTCTCTTCATCAACTGCAGTTGGATTAATTTCCCATGCTGCTTTTTTATCCGGGAACCAGTTAAGGTCTCCTGCCGGATAACCAGCAGCGCCGGTATATAAAACTGACGATGCATCATAAGCTGCATTCAAAGTATCTCTGTAATATTCTATTCTTCTTCTGTCGTAATCGTCTCTTGTTCTTACATAATTAGTTTGATCCTTCAGTTTGTTACCACCGGCAGGATCTTCATACCACCTCATCATGTTAGTCATTAGATTTGGTATGTTCGGTAAAATCACGTCAACGTTCTTAAATGCATTTACAGAATCTGCTCCCAGCTTACTGTTTATATGCCAGCTTAATTGTGAACCAACCGGGAAGTTGAAATCTGCAAGAAATTGTTTCCCTGCATCAGACTGACTATAATAATTATTTTTTATAGTCCACTGTGTTTTATCATTGGGTGCAGTAAATATCCATGTGATTCTGTTCCTTCCGTTTGGATAGAACTCGCCTGTGTTTGCCCATTCTGCTGCTCTTGTTGCATCTGTTGAATCTTCTCCCAATGCAAAGCCATCGACAAACAGGTTGTTTTCAATTTTTATCTGGTCGCCAACATTTCCAAGTGAAAATAATCCATGGAAGCCCATTCCGTTTATAAATGTGTTATGATCAATCCTTCCATATTTTATTTCGCCTGTACCAGTTGCAGGATTTGCAAAGTTGTAATGACGGATTGCTCTATCCTGGTAATTAACAAATGTGTTGTTTACTAAAATAAATGTGTCGCATGCAGCTTCACGTAAATCAATTCCTTTTCCTGCTCCAAGGTTTGATGTTGAAAGGCATCCCATATTGGCAAAGATTGAATTTGTTATCTGCACCTTCACAGTATTCTGCCCTGTTCTTACATGCTGCCCGTTAATATTTGATAAGATTACTCCATCAAGTATTATTGTAGAACCCGCGGCGGTTGTATTTATTAATCCACCCTGAACACCTTCCACCCTGCTTTCTTCAGGTTCATAATAACCTGCGACGCAGATATTTTTTATTTCAAGATTTCCGCCGTTTAATACTACAAAGTTTCCCGGCGGTCTTGTTGGGTTAGCACCTGTTCCGGATTCCCACAGATAGATGATAGGTTTTTTACCTGTCCCATCTGCCGCACGCAGACGAAGTGTTTTACCGTTTGGAACCGTGAATATTGCATTAGCTAAATAGTAAGCATCTCTTTGTAATTCATAAACACGAGTAGGCAATAATCCGTTTGTAGCTACTGTATCAGCTACAATCTGTGCATTTACATATGTTGCATCACTTCCGTCAAATGGTACAATATGAACAACATCTTCCAACACTGCAGGAACATGCACTGTAAAAACATTATCGCTTGCATCAGATGTCTGCTGTGTTTCAAAGTAAGCAACTACCTGAATACGGCTTTGTACAGAACTTAACCCGGCAGGAATCGGCCATTCATATAAACCGGAGTTTGTTAAGTTGCTTGCAATTGTTGTCCAGTTTGTTCCATTGTCTTTGGAATACTGAATATCAACTGTGCTTATATTGCCGGCAGACGTCCAGGTAATACTATTTGTTGTTCCTGAAGTCCAGCTTTCACCGCCATTTGGAGTAGTGACTGTGACAGTACCAATTGGATTTTCCCATGCAGCTTTTTTATCAGGGAACCAGTTTAAATCTCCGACGGGGAATCCATTTACGCCACCGGTATAAAGAGCTGAGGAAACATCATAAGCGGCATTTAATGTATCCCTGTAGTATTCTATTCTTCTTCTGTCGTAATCATCTCTTGCTCTAACATAGTTTGTCTGATCTTTTAACCTGTTACCTCCTGTCGGGGATTCATACCATCTCATCATGTTGGTCATAAGTCTTGGTACATTTGGCAATACTACGTCAACGTTCTTAAATGCATTTACAGAATCAGCTCCCAGCTTACTGTTTATATGCCAGCTTAACTGTGAACCTGCAGGGTATCCGAAGTCATTTAAAAATGCTTTTCCTGAATCCGAAATGCTGTAGTAATTATTTTTAACACTCCATTGTGTTACATCGTTTGGTGCAGTAAATATCCATGTGATTCTGTTTCTTCCATTTGGATAGAACTCACCTGTGTTTGCCCATTCTGCTGCTCTCGTTGCATCTGTTGAATCTTCACCCAATGCAAAGCCATCGACAAACAAATTATTTTCAATCAATATCTGGTCACCTACGTTTCCAAGTGAGAATAATCCATGGAAGCCCATTCCGTTTATGAATGTATTATGATCTATCCTTCCATATTTTATTATTCCGGTTCCTGTTGCAGGATTGGAAAAATTATAGTGACGAATTGCTCTATCCTGGTAATTTACAAATGTGTTGTTTACCATAATGAATGTATCGCAAGCAGCTTCGCGTAAATCAATTCCTTTTCCTGCTCCAAGGTTTGATGTTGAAAGGCATCCCATATTGGCAAAGATTGAATTTGTTATCTGCACCTTTACAGTATTCTGCCCTGTTCTTACATGCTGCCCGTTAATATTAGTCAGAATTACTCCGTCCAATATTATTGTGGCGCCTGCTGCTGTGGTATTAATCAATCCACCCTGAGTTCCTTCTACCCTGCTTTCTTCAGGTTCATAAAAACCTGCGACGCAGATATTTTTCATCTCAAGATTTCCGCCGTTTAATACTACAAAGTTTCCCGGCGGTCTTGTTGGATTAGCACCTGTTCCGGATTCCCACAGGTAAACGATAGGTTTCTTACCTGTTCCGTCTGCCGCACGCAGACGAAGTGTTTTACCGTTTGGAACTGTGAAGATTGCATTAGCCAAATAATAGGCGTCTCTCTGCAATTCATAGACACGTGTCGGCAGCAATCCGTTTGTGGCTATGGTATCCGCTACTATTTGTGCGTTTACATATGTTGCATCGCTTCCGTCAAATGGAACAATCTGCAGAACATCCTGTCCATAAGTGTTAAGAGCCATAAGAAATGCAACAAGAAAAGCAGCACTCCATTTCTTTCGTATCATTCGTACCTCCTGTTGATAATTAATAACATTAAAGTTTATTAGGTTTATTTACGATTAGAACAACCTTAAAGGAATGATTAAGTGTTAGTAAGTTTGGATTACAATTCCAGTGTAACTCCGAAATCGGCAGTGAGACCGTATCTTTCACTCTGGTCAAAAAGTTTACGTTCCCATTCCCTGTTATACACGGAAGAGCCGTCTTCTATATTTGTTATGTTGCTTACATTTACAAGAACTGCAAGATAATCGGTGATTTTCTGTTTTAGTGAAACATCAAGTCTTGTAAACGGTTTTGTAACACGATCACTCAGGCTGCTTGCGGAGAAGGATATATTATGTTCGCCTTTATGGAATAAGGAAATTCTTCCGGAAAATCCTCCAATATCATAACCGAGAGAAATATTGCCGAAGAACTCAGGCATTCCTTCCAGCTTTTGTTTTTTAGTAATAAGAATATTTCTTGATTTCTTAAGCGGAAACATTCCGGATGAATCAATATATGTTATGGTTTTGGAACCGTACAGGTAAGTCTCTGATCTTACGATAGAGGCATTATAAGAAAGCACAATATTCTTCAGGTAACCCGGCAGAAAAGTAAAATTAATCTGATGCTCAAATTCAAAACCCCAAACCTTTGTTGGCTTAGGCGAATTGTAAGGAAGAGTTAAATTATAAGGCGTTGATTTCATCTGGCTTGGCCATTTAATTCCAAAGTACTGGATAAGCGTATCCTGCATAACTCCCTGTTTATCCTTAACAGCTGCAGTGTTGAAATTATTAAGCATATGATACATATCCTTAATTTCCTTATAGTAAGCGGAAAGAGAAATCAATCCAAAATCATTACTGTAGAATGAAGTATTAATTTCGAAATTCCATGCCTGGGCAGTTTTAAGTTTCGGGTTACCGACATATACTTCATAGTTGGAAGTTTGTTCAGCAGGACGCCCGGCAATATACCTGTCAATTCTCATATTAAAATCAGGTCTTGCCAAAGCTTTGTATGCAGCTAAACGCAGGTTCATAAATTCAAACGGTCGGATAGACATATTGAAATTCGGCAGCCAGACAGTCTGGAATGCTTCGCTCGTTGTATCCTTTGTTGAATTTGCAGGAACAGGAAAACCTGATACTGACTTAGGCATGTACTTGGCAAGGTAATCATTATCTTCAACTTCAACTCTAAGACCTGCGATTAATGTAAACTCCTGCCCGATGTTTAATGTATTCATTACGTAAGCAGAACCTACTCTTTCGGTAATATAATAATCATCATATTTAATTAAGGGATTACCCCAAAGTTCAACTTCGTTCTTCGTTCCGTCAATGCCGTACCTGTTAATTTCATACCACTGGCGTAACCTGTCTTCATCAATAAGAGGATTAAGCGCATAAGAATCATAAACATTCCTTGAGACAGAGCCATTATTAAAAAATTGTTCAATAGGAATGTAACCTTTGTTACTTACAAGGCTTTGATAATAACTTTCGAAATAAGAACCCGTGAAATCTTTCTTCCTGAATGTACCGTCCGGAAGCAATTCATATTCTTTCCACTTGCCGAGATAATAAGGAGTATACTCCTCACTTCTTACATTTGTTCTAGTTTTTGCTTTGTACTTGGCGCCCAATTTAAATTCACCGGAAATAAAATCCCCGAACAAATATTGTTTTGCAATATCTAAAAATCCTGTTCTTTCTTTATCATAATTTCTCTGGCCCCTGTAATAGGCATTGTACAAACCGGTATTTGCAAAATTGTTAACTGCGTAATCTATAAATTGTTCAGGATTTTCCGAAGATTTGTTTGAAGCTTTCATTCCTGAAGGCTCCATGAATATTAATTCATAATCAAACGGATAATCTGCTTCAGATTCACTGAATGATATTCCCCAGTTAAATAATAAATCAAGAAAGTTATTGTTACCCTGTATAGAGCTGCTGTAGGTTCGTATATCCTGCTCCCTAAGACGATAACTATAACTTGGGTTTCCACTGAAATCTCCTCCGCCGTTTGACGGATAATCTCTTGTTGACCAGATATAATCCCTTGATGTACTGCCGAAGACATTGCTTATTTTAATTGTTCCGTCATCAGGAGTATTCAAATCAAGCAATACACTTAAACCGTTGCGTTTACGGGTTTCATCGGTAAATTCAAGATTAAAATCGTTTATATAATATGTCGCGCCAAAATTATCATTCTGATTATAATCAACATTTATTCTCTCGTTGCTTCTTATTCTGTCTTCAAGGTTGCCTGTTAACTGGACACCAAGTAAACCGTCAAAAAATCTTTCACCATACCGTAATGACAAATCATACTGTTTGGCAGACTGCATGAGATTGTTGTAATCACCTTTTATATCTAACCGGATTAATCTTTTTTCCGGAGCTTTCTTTGTTACAAGATTAACGCTGCCCGCAAGCGCATCACCGTCTTTATCAGGTGTTAATGCTTTGTACAATTCAATTCCTGCCAAAGAGCTTTGTGATAACGTACTTAGGTCAACACCTCTGCTTGTAGCGTCAGTCGGAGGAATTTTTACTCCGTCAATTGTAATGTTTGTAAACTGATCGCCAAGTCCGCGGAGAATTACTTTATTGGCTTCACCGCCGGATCTTATAATAGATACACCGGGTAAGCGACCAATTGACTCGGCGGCATTTGCATCAGGTAGTTCTTTTATCTTTTCTTCAGATACAACATTAATAATTGTATTTGATGTTCTCTGCTGGTTGATGGCGGCAGCCTGGCCTAACGCCTGCGCAGTTACTTCTACTGTTGCACCAACGACAACATCAGGAACAATTTTTATATCCAAACGCAGATTTTCACCTGCTGATATTGTAATTGGAATTATTTTGGTTTTGTAGCCGATATAAGATATTTTCAACTGGTACGAACCGGCAGGTACATTGTTGATTTTATATTCGCCTTCAATATTAGAAGCATCGCCAAGCGCTGTACCCAGAACAACAATACTTGCCCCAAACATATTCTCGTTTGACAACGAATCGGTTAATACTCCGCGTATTGTACCCTGCCCGTATATAACAGAAGACATTACAAGGAGAATAAATATTTTTTTAATAGTAGAAGTTAAGTCCATATAACTACTCCTAATAGTTTAGCTTTGTAAAGAGAAAATTATTTTGTTAGAATAAGATGTGATTTATGATTTGAAATATATTTTAAAGTAAACCAATACTTGTTTACAAGAACGAGATAAATAATGAATTATCGCTCGACTCTTCCCGAACCGCTGCCACCGGCAAGCTTCTCAACTTCATCGGCGTTTACAAGGTTAAAGTCGCCGGGAATTGAATGTTTTAAGCAAGATGCGGCAACCGCAAATTCAAGAGCATCTTTTGTGTTTTCTTTTTTTAATAGACCATAAATTAATCCGCCGGCAAAAGCATCTCCGCTTCCAACCCTGTCAACAATATTTATATCGTATTGCTTTGAGCGGTACGGAGTCTTACAATCTTTATCATCTGCGAGTAAAGCGCTCCAGCCATTTCTTGAAGCAGAAAAACTTTCTCTTAAAGTAATTGCAACGGATTTGAATTTGAATTTCTCTTTAACGGTTTCGGCCAATTCACTGTAGCCAACAAAACTAAGTTTTGCATTTTCAATATTTGTTGATGCTGCCTTCATGCCCAGACTTTTTTCAATGTCTTCTTCATTTGCGATACAAACATCAACATATTCCATTAATGGAATCATCACGGATTGAGCTTCTGTTGTGCTCCATAATTTAGCCCGGAAGTTCAGATCTGCACTTATTGTTACATTTGCTTTTTTTGCTCCTCTACATGCTTTTAAAAGAGTTTCTCTTGCCGTTAATCCAAGTGCGGGAGTAATACCTGTCCAGTGAAACCATTTAGTGTTTTTAAATATTTCATCCCAGTTTAATTCATTTGAGGTCAATGTTGTAACAGCAGCATTTGCCCTGTCATAAATTACTTTGCTTGCTCTCTGGCTGGCACCTGTTTCAAGGAAATATATACCTACCCTTTCACCACCACGAACAATATAATCATCTTTAACGCCATATTTTTTTAACGAGTTAATGGCTGCCTGTCCAATTTCATGCTTAGGCAGTTTTGAAATGAAGTAAGCGTCCAATCCATAATTTGCGAGCGATACGGCAACATTTGCTTCACCGCCGCCAAAATTTATATCAAAAGTATTTGACTGTAGAAACCTGCTGAATTCAGGTGTGGAAAGTCTTAACATTATTTCGCCAAAGGTAACAACTTTCATTTAAGAATCTACTCCATTTTTCATTTTAAACTTTGTCTTGCAGAAAACACATTGTCCATCAGTCTTTTAGCAGTCTCTGTTATAATTTCAAATTTATTTTCAGCAATCGCTTTCTTATCCAGAAGGTTACTACCGAGAGCAACTGCAGAAGCACCTGCCTTAAACCATTCGCTGACATTATCTATACTAACTCCGCCGGTAGGCATTAATTTAATCTGCGGGAACACAGCACGGATATCCTTGAAGAATGCAGGTCCTAATGAAGTAGCCGGAAAAACTTTTACAATATCTGCACCTGCTTTCCAGCCGCTAAAAATTTCAGTTGGTGTGTAACAACCCGGCGCAACAGGAATTCCATGTTTTTTACAAACATCAATAACGGCCGGATTAAGAATTGGACTGACAATAAATTCCGCCCCGCTTTTAATTACTGTTTCTGCGTCCTCAACAGAAGTAACCGTGCCCGCACCAACAATTATTTCATCGCTGAATCTTGAACGGACAGAAGAAATCATTTCGGCTGCATTGGGAACAGTTAAAGTAATTTCAATATTTTTAATCCCGCCTTCGCACAATGCTGAGACAGTATTAAGCAATTTACTGCTATCAGTCATCCGTACTACAGCGAATACTCCATTATCAATAAGCGCTTCAAGTGTTTTTGTTTTGTCCATATTATTTTCGTCTAAATGCAAGGACTAAGAAGAGATTTATATTGGACGGATTTTTTCTATTTTTCAAAATCAATCTCTTTCTGTCTTTATGTTTGAATGAAATTATAGAATTATTAATGTACTTTTCTTAGCGTAAGAAAAGTACGAAAAGAAACATGCACTCTAAAAGAAATTCTAAAATTATCCTTCGTTCCATTACAGAAAAAGAACTCCCCCGATTAAATCGGGGTCAAACAACTTTTTCTGTTAAACACTTCACTACGGATAATTTCTTAACGAATTTCTTTTAATGTGCCTGACTTTTAATATATATTTTGGAAAGACATATTCCATATTAATTTTCTGATGTTAGTTTTTAATTATTACAGTTGCTTTTTCCAGCAACCATTTAACCAGGCTGTTAGCTGCAAGATAATTTTCAAAATCAGAAGTTAATTTCCTGTTATCGAAATATTCATTATAAAGCCAGGGATCACCGATTGCAAAAACATATCCTTTACCGAATTTACTGCCAGCCATATAAATTTTTCCACCGCGTTCTAAAATTGGCTGCGCATTTTCATTCAGACTTAAAGATGAAATTTCTTTAACATATATTTTATTCAATCCATCAAACAAAGGATGGTCAGGGAAATTATCAAACTTGCCCATTTCAAATTTCTTACCTTCAACAAGGTTGTTTCTATCTTCATTAAAATGAATTCCGAATTTTTCTGCGAGTCTGTTAAAATTAGTAAATTCGCAGTTTCCGCTGTCGTTAGCCATCAGCATTAAAACTCCGCCGCTGTTTACCCAGCCTGCTATAACATCAATTTCCGACGTAGCAATATAGTTTGGTTTTTCTGTTTCCTTCGGAGTATCAGGATCGACAATAATATAAACGCTGCATTTATTCAGATCATTCATCGTCGGTGCATTCTGCAATGAAATTATTTCAGCGCCAAATTCAGAAAAAGTTCTGCCTAATTCTGCAAAGCCGGAAAAAGCTTCATCTTCCCATACATAGTGAAATCTTTTTCCGTCCTTCCATTCATTGTTATAAAAATAATCAAGAGCAACTGTTTTGCCTTTTCCAACTTTATTATTCAGGTCGTTTTTTTCAAGCTCCATAGCGGTAAGTAGAAGCGGACCATAACCTTTAAAATCATTTACTCGTATTGGTTCGCTTATATAATATTTAAAGCTGCCGTCCCTGTACGGATTGCCGCCAAGACCGGAAACACTAACAGTATTATTTAAATTTATAATTCCGTCTTTATCAATTGTTACAAAATTTTTCAGAGCCGAATTGAATGATTCTTTGGCTGTATCAAAATATCTTTTATCAAGGTAGCCTTTGTTAAATCCTTTTGCAAATGAATAAGTAAACATCAGCGAACCAGATGTTTCGATATAGTTGCCTTCTAACTCACCTTTATCTACAACCTGATACCAGAGTTTTGTTTTTTCATCACGAAACTTAAGCAGACTTGCAGAGAGTTCGTTCAGCATATCAACAAGAAGTTTATGCCCATAATGTTCTTCCGGTATGAAGTCCAGCACATCAACAATAGACATCATAAGCCAGCCAATTGAACGTCCCCAGAAATTTGGAGATGTTCCATTAACAGGGTTAGCCCATTTTTGTTGTTTGCTTTCATCCCAACCATGATAGTACAAACCAGTTTTTGAATCGAGCATATTTTCTTTAACAAGCTCATACTGACGAATGATGTCGTCAAAAGAATTCTGTTCATTGAACATTTGTGAATACTTTGCATAAAACGGTTCGCACATATATAAACCGTCAAGCCACATCTGTTCAGGATAAATTTTCTTATGCCAGAAACCACCTTTGCTGTTTCTCGGATGATTCTTCAATTGTGCGCGTAAAGTATCCGAGGCGATTTTATATCTATTGTCTTTTGTAATTACATAAAGATGAAGGAGCGCACTACCCGGTGCAACATTATCAATATTGAAATCCTTTGATTTATACGTCAGGATTGTTCCGTTATCTTTGATGTAGTAATCAATATTTTTTTTAGCATAATTGAAATAAACATTATCACCTGTAAGATCCCACATTCTGAAAAAAGCTTCTTCAATCAATCCCTGTTCATAATTCCACTTACGGCTTTTAGCTTCTTCTTTGTAGATAATTGAGTCCGGATGAAGCATCAGGAAGCTTTTAAATAATTTTTCAGACCACCGGGGTTCTTTGTCATCAGAATAATTAATACCGGATGAACTGCAGTTGACAAAAATAAGAGAGACAGCAAAGGCTAAGATTACCTTCGCTGTTCTCATCTTAAAAATATATCCTGTTCGTTTTTTATAATTCATCTGAAGTTGAAATAAATTAATTAATGCAGTGGATTTATTTAACCAGCATCATCTTTTCCGTAAGAACTTTCTCATCTGTAATTAACTGGTAAAGATAAATTCCGCTTGTAAGGTTACCAGCATCAAATGTTGTCTCATAAACGCCGGCTTCCTGCTGCAAATCTACTACATTGGCTACTTTTTCACCTAATGTATTGTAAATAATAATCTGAACCTTTGAATCCTTAGGCAAAGCATATTTAATAGTTGTTGAAGGATTAAAAGGATTCGGGAAATTCTTCAAAGAATATTCCTGTGGTATCATTTCTACTTTTGCGGTCTGGATACTGCTGTATTCAAAAGTACCATCAAGATCAATCTGTTTTAGTCTGTATTGATAAGATCCCGACTGCAGGTTTTTATCTGTATATGAATATTCTTTTATAGAAGTAGTTGTACCGGCACCCGGAATAAACGTAATTGATTTCCACACGTCATTATCTTTTGATCTTTCAACTGACCAGCCGGAGTTATTTGTCTCCGTAGCAGTTTTCCATTTCAAAACTACTTTATCATTCTGTACTGTGGCAGAAAATGAATTTAGTTCAACCGGTATAATTGAGTAGTCAATCGGTTCTTTGGATGGAAGCCAGTTTTCTCCGTAAGGTGCGTTTGATGTATTCTTTGCATAAATGTTTACCAAAGTATAAGCAGCAGCTTCTTCAGATGTCAATTGAGATACAGTTGGTTTAACATCAGCAGTCCATGTTGAGAAACGTGTACTGTAACCTGAGCCAGGACCAAAGCAATTATATTCTGCATACAACCCTGGTTTCGTGGCGCCCCATTGCTGCCAGCCTTCAGCATTCAGGTTTGCGGGTTCATAGCAATTAATAAATACTGTACGAGGAGATGACTGCCATGGTCTGCCCAGGTAGAAATTAGTAATTGCATTGCCATCAAAACCAATTACATCTGTGGTAATTGTACAGTTATTAAAAACATAACCGTACAAATAACCGGCGTCAGTATTAGCAGCAGTTAATGTTCCGTTGTTTCTGTTGCAGTTAATTGTACAGCTATCAAATACAACTATATCACGACCAAAGATAAAATCCACAGAGCCCTGGATTAAGCAGTTCTTATTATACACTCTGTGAGCTCTGCTTCCGCCCCAGGTATAATATGTATCCTGGAAACCAAGGATGTTGCAGTTATAATATTCCTGCCTGTCGCCGTTTGTCCTTAAAGCCACAGCCTGTGCCGCAGTTGCGGTATTACGGAAAGTAATATTCTGCGCTTCAAAGTCATCGGCATCTATTGCAGTGCTATACGACGTGCTTGTACCGCTGCTGTTTGCATTCTTACCAGAATAATCATCATACGTAAGTATTGTATTTTCTTTTGATTCACCCACAAGAACAACATTAATTTTACCAACAGGTAAAAGTAATTTTTCATAGTATGTTCCGTTCTTTACATAGATATACCATTTGCCCGTATAGTATGGAGTTACTGCATCAAAAGCAGCCTGAACTGTTGTGTAATCACCACTTCCGTCCTGGGCAACTATTTTTATTACTGTTGGAGCAGGGTCAGGAGTTCTGAAAGAAACCTGGTCACCATATCCAATACCAGTACTATTTTTAGCATACGCACGTACATAATAATTAGTTGATAATGAAAGTCCTCCCATATTTGCTGTAAAGCTTCCTGTACCCGAACCGCTTGTAGTATATTCATCCGCAATAGTAGGATTACCGGTTGTGTTCCAGCAAATACCACGCTCTGTTACAGCTGTTCCACCCCATAATGTAACATTGCCACCGCCGGTAGCATTTTTATAAACAATGTTTGTAACAGCAGCACTTGTAACTGTAGGTACAACTAATTCCGATAAAGCTACAAAAACAATTTCTTCACCGTAACCGGTTCCTGCACTATTTGTAGCATAAGCACGCAAATGGTAGGTAGCACCCGGAGTTAATCCGGTAATTGAACTTACAAATGTACCGTTGCCATTACCATCAGTCGTTTTGCTGTCTGCAACTGTAGGAGAACCTGTAGTATTCCAGCAAACACCGCGTGCTGTAACTGCTGCGCCACCGTTATTTGTAACATTACCACCACCTGTTGCCGTGGTAGTTGATATGTCAATAACAGGATCAGTCGTTACTGTCGGAACAACTACTACTACATCCGGATTAGATTTAGCAATTACAAAGTCTGTAGATGCTCCTAATGTAAAGAATGTATTCGATGTAATTGAACCGGTAGGTATCACTGTGCCGCTGCCACCTAAATTTTCCCAGTTGCCTGCTCCGTCATCTTTTGCAACACGCGCCAGTGATGCATCAAGAACTGCATCATCAGTATCGTAATATAACTGTGCAGTTGCCCCAAGTGTAGGAGATAACTCCGCGCCAGTTCCTTTTAAAAGATTAATATAACGGACAGTTGAAACCGACTGTAATGTTGAAGGTAAAGTTCTTGCAACAGGAGCCGTATTAAATAATTCCGCAGTATATGTTTTTGCTGTTGCATCAAGGTGATTAACGGTTAAAGTTAATGGACGATAAGCAACGCCTTTACCAATAGTAAATGTTTTTGTAGCACTTGTTGCTGCAACAACCATTGCCAGCGGTCCATCTACGAAGCTTGAATTAGAACTTGTAATATTCCCTGTCGATGCAATTGTAAGAAGATTTGTAGCGGTAGATACAACAACACCGTCAACAAGATTTAAATCTTTATTTACTGTAAGAGGCGAATTGAGTTGCAAGGTTGCATTACTGTCAACATCATAGTAAACACTCTGGTCGTTTATTTTTCCCTCGTTGTTATTGAAGTACTGGATACCGTCTTTCTTAGCAAATACAAGTTTTGTCCCGGCAGTTTTATTTGAAGGCGTAATGAACTGTGCTGCACTGCTGGTTAAATTTAAATTCCCTGCTAAGTACCAAACTGCTAATCCGCCTGAACCGGCAACAAGAGATAGTTTTCCGTTAATTAAATTTATATTTCCGCCGACAACAATTTTATAATTTGCCGCTCCGCTTGAACCGCTTGCTGAAAGATACCCTCCGTCAACTATTACATCACCTTTTATTGTTATTGTCTGATTTGTGCCTGCGCTGCTTGTCATCCTGAATTGTTTATCTGCCGGTGCAAAGCAGGAAACATTTCCGGATATAGTATTTCCAAGCCAGCCTACATGAAGATTTGCAGACTGCGCAGTACAATTCCATGTATAATTATAATAGTTCTGGCTTCCGTTACTTGGTGCAACAGAAGTGGATCCGGTAATTAAACATGTTGAACCAACACCCCAGGTAGCAGTTGGTATTGTACCGGCATTTCTTGCATGTTCATACGTTCCTGATGAAAACGCAAGACTACCTGTTGCGCCAATGCTTAAACCTCCCTGGCAATATATATATCCTGATACATCACTCAGTGCAATATCAACAGTAACAGTATCACTGCTTTGTATAGATATTTTTTCGGTTCCTGTAGGAACAACAGCCGCGGGAATCCATGTTGATGTACCGCCATCATAAATTTCCCATGTAGATAACGAACTCCAATTACCATCAGCAACTGAGCGGTAGTCTCCACTTGATTGAGAAAGAATTGTAGTTGTAAAAACCAGGACGCAAATTGTTAATAATAAAGTAAAATTTTTAATCATGATCTTTTCTCCTAAAAATCATTAAACGAGTTGGGATAAGGACAATTGATTTCTTTATTAAAGTCGAAATGTATTTTAAGAAGGTAATACTACGGACAAATCAGGACAGGGATAATCCAAACAAGATTATCCCTGCTCCCGTGAAATAATTTATTTAATCAACAACATCTTTCTCGTAATGCTTGAATTCCCATTAACAAGCTTATAGAGGTAGATTCCATTAGAGAGATCCAGAGCATTGAATCTTTTTTCATAGACACCTGCTTCAAGATTTTCATTAACAAGTGTTGCTACTTTCTCGCCAATTATATTAAACACTGTAAGATTAACAAATGAATTCTGCGGTATCTCAAATTTTATTAAAGTTTCCGGGTTAAACGGATTAGGATAGTTCTGAGATAAACTAACCTTTGTTGGATTAAGTACAACAGCGTTAACCTGGTCGCTTAAAATAAATGATCCGTCAATATCAATAATCTTTAATCTGTATACATAGCTTCCGGCAGAAACATTTTTATCAACAAAGGTATAATTGCTTACTTCCGAAGTGGTGCCTTTTGCATTAATCTCTGCAATGGTTTCCCATTCATTGTCTTTATTTACTTTGTTCATCTTCATTTTCTGAACGAGGAAAGCTTTTGTATTAGTTTCTGTAACTGTAATCCATCTGAGATCTACATTATTGCCATTTGCATTTGCAGAGAAAGAACTTAATTCAACAGGAATTATATTCGCGCCACCAAGAGCATTCGCAATTACAAAATCACTGAACGTAGTAAAATTATTTGTCGAAGTAATTGTTCCTGTATTTGCAGCAGTACCAACACCGCCTAAATCCACCCAGTTACCTGCACCATCATCTTTTGCAATTCTTAAGTTAGCTTCATCTGTAACTCCATCATCTGTATCATATGCTATTTTAACTGATGCTGCTGTTACGTTTGCACCGGCGCCTTTTGTAATTGTGTAGTACCTGTTTTCAGAAACTTTTGATAATGATGCGGGTAATATTCTTGAAGCCGGAGGAGCGTTAAATAATTCTGCGGTGTATTCTGTCGCACCTGCAGCATCATGAGTAATTCTCAATTCCAATGGTCTGTATGCGTTTCCTTTACCCAAAGGATAAAGTTTGGACGCTGGACCAACTGTTGGAAAATTATAAGTCATCGGTCCTTCAACAAAGCAAGCTGAACTTGCACCGGTTACAGCACCGGTTGTTACAACAAGCAATGCAGTTGGCGAGGTTACAAGTTTGCCGCTTGTAAGAGTAAGAACACTGGCTGAATTATTAAGAACAAAATTTGAATTAAGATTTACCGTGGTGTTGTTTGCTACTTCCCAGCAAAGTCCGCCGCTTAGGGAAACATTGGTTAATGTAACCTGCTGTGTACCACCTTTTACAAATGCCATTCTTATATTAGCACTTGATGATTGCAAGGTTGCATTTGAAACGTTAAAATCTCCATGCAAATTAACAACACCGCTTGCACCGCTTCCACGGCTCGGTCCAAAATTTCCTGCGGTAACATTTATATTTCCATAAATATCAACAGTATACTGACCGATAGAACCGGAGCCATTAATTGAGAAGGTACCGTTTGTAATATTAATATTTCCCATCACGGTAATTGTTATAGGATTGCCTGCATTTGCAGTCGGGCTTGTCATGTAATACCTGCTTGAGGCGGTATTTAATACATTTATATCTCCATAAATTGTATTCCCGCTCCAGGCTAAATTTAAGTTGCTGCTTAATGATGCACAGTTAATAATGACATTATAAAAATTCTGGTTAGCATTAGAAGGTGCTGTGCCGGTTGAACCGGTCAATTCAAAATTAGAACCTGTATTCCAGGTTGCTGTTGGAACTGAACCTGCATTTCTGTCATGTTTGTACGTGCCATCAACAACTACAAGTCCACCGGTATTTACAATCACACCGCGTTCAGAACCTCTTGGTTTTGCAACCGTTAAAGTCTTTCCGGCAGCAATATTTAACTGACCACTTACAAAAACTGAATCGGCAATTAAATCAGCAGAAACAGTTATTGTATGTCCCGCTAATATTGTAATTCTACCAACACCGGAATCGGGCAGGCTTGGTGCGGGTGTAACCCAGGATGTACCATCAAAGCGTTCCCAGCTTGCAGCATCGTTCCAATTACCTGTCTGGTGAGATTGAAAATCGCCTGCTGCCTGTGCAAAAAGCGCCGAAGAAAATACTATTGTAAAGCAAAGAACTTTGAAAATTGTAAGTCTGTGTCTCATAGTAATCTCCTTTATTATTTGAAAATTGATTTAATTAAACTCGCCTTTGAAATTTATTTTATTAAGATCATTTTACTGCTTGCAAAATTATTTTCGGTAACCAATGAGCAGATATAAATTCCGCTGGGCAGATTATCTGCATTAAAATTAATTGAGTAACCGGATGCGTTTAATTTTTCATTAACCAGTGTTGTTACTTTCTCTCCGAGCGAATTATAAATTGTCAGGTTTACAAAAGATGCTATAGGCAAATCGAATTTAATAACCGTTGCAGGATTAAAAGGATTCGGGTAATTCTGATGCAGAGCAAATTGTTTCGGTAATGATTCATCTTCATTTTCAACCGGCATAGGTTTATCGGATTCACCAAGTGTCCAGTATGATAATTCTTCAACTCCGGTTACTTCAACATAATTATCTGTTGTATTGACAGTTCCTCCTGCCAAATCCCAAGAATTATCTTCTGCAGTTTTTGATTTGAACAAAGCAAGCTTTGTTTCATCCAAACCATTTAATTCGGAATCATCATAATAGATTCTTAATGTTGCGTTCAGCGCAGAATTATTCTGAGCAGGTTGTACGTTAAAATACCTTAGAATACTATGGTTGCCATTTCCGGTTCTTTCCGAATGAAATCTTTCAACAATTGTATTGCCAAGATCATTTGCTGTAGTTAAAGTTAATCCAAGGCCGCTTATGTTAAGTGAAGTTGGTGCTGCAACAGTTTGAGTTGTAATAATTTTTCCATTAATGCCCTTAACTGTATTGTCAGCAGTTTCAGTTAACTTCCCTGTGCTGCTTACAGTAATAACATTACCATTAAGATCAAGATCACCTTTCTTAATTGAAAGAGTCTTATCAACATAAATATCAGATTCCAGTTCAAAACCATTTTCATTATTAATTATCAATCCTCTCACAGAATCCGGTAAAGCATTTCCCCAACCCTGTATTTCTGTTCCGTTATATTCATAGTTCGCATCTTTGCTGTATAATCTTAATCCCGTAACCTGGATATTGCCAAGTGTGTCTGAAGTTGTGATACCATTAGTGCTGCCAATTTTAAGTGTAGCTCCTGGATTAAGATAAAAATCACCGCTCCCTTTTAGTCTTGATATTCCTTTCATTTCCAATGAGCCATTAACAACAAAAGAACCTGTTGTTGACGAGCCCCATTTACAGGTATCAAGGTTTACACTTATGGAAGATCCGGTTTTGATTGTATCGTTAAATACTGTACTAAGATAAAGATTAACACCAAGGTTAACATTCTGAGTTTTCTTTCCTACAAAATTTATTGCGAATGGACCGGCAGTATTTGTTGCTGGTTTAACCGAGCCAGCAGTGATTGTAAAGTTTCCGCCAATATTTATAATGCCGGTGCCTAATCCTGGTGAGCTGCTTGTTCCTGCCTGCAATCTTCCGCCATCAACAATAAGATCTCCATCAATATTGAAAATACCCAAACCGGCAGCGTTTGCGCTAGACATTGGTCCCATTCTTGAAGTTGAACCATTCACATAAACATTCTTTTTAACATTCCATATTCCAAATATGTCATTACCACCTACATCAACACAAGACCAGACTCCTTCGAGAATATAAACATTACCATAAATTGTATGCGTATGGCTTCCAAGTTTTTCCGGCTGGTTAGCTCCACGAAAAACCTGTCCCGCCCCATTCTTTATTGTTAAATCGCCATAGATGGTTAAATCAACCGCAGTAGTAACGCCGGAATTTTTTTGTATAACCAAATTTCCAAATTCTGAATTTCCGGGACCACCGATTGTACCGGAACCCATATGAACAACAGTGCTTGCAGGATCAATCATTCTTATAATTCCAGGCAGTGTTGGTTTAGAAGATGCGTTGAAAAAAGTTGAGCCAGCTTCAAGTATGACTGCATTCTTTACCTGGACAGAATCAAGTGCAGGTGATACAAATTTTCCACCTGACATTACAGTTAAATTACTGCAGGATGTTGCAGCTGCAACTATAACCGAGTCGCCGCTTTTAATAAATACGTCATCATTCTCACCCGGAACAGCACCGCCTTCCCAGGTTGATTGACTTTCCCATGCACCACCTCCCGTACCATTACTATATATCATTTGAGCAAAAGTCGAATAAGAACTTCCAAGTAGTAACAGAAGAAATAAAGTAGCGAGATTTTTCATGATTGCTCCTTGAAAAATTTTTTAATCTCTAAAAAGTAAAAACAAGCGATAACCTGCTTACACTGTCAAATATTTCAAAACGCGAATAAGAATAATTCAACTCAATATCATAATCTGAAACAGAAGTATTAAGGCCAATACCCCCGGACCATGAGGCTAAATCTCTGTTTGTCTGGTAACCGCCTCTTAAAGAAAGCATATCCATAAATTTAAATTCCATCCCGAAGTTCACTCTTTCCGAGTAATTGTTTTGGTGAACAAAATCTACGGCCATATATAAAGAATTGGTTTGTGCATCATCTATTAATTCCATTACATTCATTCCTGCACCAAGAGTAAACATTAAAGGCAACTGTTCATCAATCTCTTCTCTTTTAATATTTGAAGCAAAATTTCTTATCATCATACCGAAGCCGAAGCTTTTGAATCCCGTTAAATATCTCACTCCTGCATCAAAAGCTAATTTGGCAACATTATTCTTTTTTATGTAACCGTTACTTAATCTGCTTTCACCAAGATTCTGTCCAACCAGTTTAACATTGCCGCCAATTGAAAACTGTGTTGAGATTGCTTTAGCGTATGATATTCCAACTGAATAAGCGCCTACGTTGCTTAAAAGACCATTATCTTTAAATCCTTCCTGGTAAATATATTTTTCCGATGCAGTTAATAAACTTGTCCCGTGAATCTCTCCATAATCCACCGTTAGAATATTCACACCAACAACACCATAATTTCCAAGATTATATGCTGCACCGCCACCAAGATAATTTATATCTGCAATCCATTTCGTGTAATTAATGTTTATGTCAAAATCTTTTTTCATTATAGCAAGACCGGCCGGATTATAAAACATGCTTTCTGAGCCGGTGCCCAAAGTCGTAAACGCTTCTCCAATTGCGCTCGCTCTTGGCGAGGTACTTACAAGCAGAAAGTTCATAGTGCTTTGGGCAACTTTATTTAATCCAATCTGCGAAAAACAAATTGAAGAAAACAAAGAAAGAATGAAAACCGGTACAATAAATTTTTTATACATATACTATGTAAATTTTATCTGATCACAATAAATTTCTGATAACTCATACTGCCGTCAGGTTTTTCAAATACGGCAATATATACTCCGCTGTTTATTACCTGCTGATTCTTTGTAATCATATCCCAGGTTTCGGAACCTGCAGCAAAATTAGGGCTGGAATGTTCGATAGTCTGAACGAGGTCACCATTCTCAGTAAATATTTTTATTGTACAAACCTTTGGGAGATTGAAGAAATTAATTCCTCGCAAATCTGTATACCCGTAATCTCTCAATAGCGGATCATTAATATTGTATGGATTCGGAACGATTCTAATCCTTGACATATCTTCATAAGAAAAGCCTGGAGGATAAATTTCTTTTACATTAGGAACCCAGGTTCTTCCGCTATAGATAATTTTTCCTCGCGTAGTCGGATCAGCATTAAGATCATTTTCTGAAATATAAGCCTTTGCCTGAATGAAGTAATAGTATTGTCCGCCGTATAAAATTGTTCTATCATAAAAAGTATGAACAGATGCTTTATCATTTGCATCTGAAGAATATATTTCCTGGTAGAAAACAGTATCTGTTGCAGATATTCTTCTCATAATTCTGTAACCGGCAAAATTATCCATGCTTTCAGCTGCAGGATCAGACCATCTTAATTCTACTCCTTTATCACCATAGCCTGTTATAGCAAATGTATCCGGTGGCGGCGGTGCGGCAGGAATGTTGTAACCATGCTTAAAATTCCATTTGGCTCTTTTACAGGAAATCATCACAGAATCAATTCCCATACTTATCCACCTGTCTTTTATTTTATCCTGTTCAGTTACACCATCAGGAAAAACAAAATTGGAAGGAAGCCAGCCAGTATTTGCATCCGGCATATTATCGGGATTTGTTAGAGTACCATTGAACCACTTTTCACCGACCTCTTTTGATTTTTGCAAACCAATTCCCGCTATACCAACAGCGTACACAATTTGTATTTTATGATTTGGCGGAAAAGTATACGGACCAAAGCTGGCAAAGTTTTTGGAATTTACTGATTGGCGTGTGCCAGCCGGAAAATCTGAAAAGTCAGCTTTCCCAAGTTCATCATTGTTAATTCCGTGATGAGTACCTTCAATTCTCCCGGGCATAGGATACCTGTCTGAATATCCACCTCTCATTGCCCAATAATTTTTACTTCCATATTCATCTTCACCTGTACCAGGATTGGGAATTTTAGTTTCATTGCCAATATAGGTAACTCTTGGCTGAAGGGCGTCATCAATATCTTCTGAAGAATTTACATAAGGTTCTTTTGAGGCATGGAGAATTGTATAGAAGGTAAAGTTGGTATTAAGCAGTCTTCCTTTCTGACTAAGTGCAGGCGAACCCATATTATCACCAGCGAGCGAAGGATCGTCAGCGCTGTAAAAATAAAATATTCTTAAAGAATCTTTTGCCAGCTCTTCTTCTCTTCCGCCATAATAATGCTGCCAGACATAAGTATAATTAGGTCTGTCACTGCTGCTAACGCTCGGATTCCTTCCGTTAGAATAATAATTATTTGCCACTCCCTGCTGCATACTGAAATAAAAATTTCTAAGAGTATCAATATAAACCGTATCCTGTCCGTCAATGGTTTTTCTTGTATAACCATTGTTAGTCAACTCAACTTCAATAATCAGATAATTATCGTTAAAACTCTGTCCCCAGCCAAGGATACGTCTTTTAACATCAACACCAAGAACGTTTTTATATGTTGCCTGAATTACCTGATCATAAGTGCCGCCTTCAAATTTTGTTGGATCATAGACTGTATAATCTGTAGGAGTTGCAGTCTTTCCATCAATAAACATCTTGGCATATTTGTAACGGGTATAACTTTTTATCGGGTCAGTCACTTTTCCATTGATAAGGAAATCATTTTTAGGACCAAAGACTACTGCACTGTAAAGAGAATCGTTCAATGCGGTCTGGTCATTAGGATCTTTTGGACCAAGCCAATCAGTGCATCCAAGTAGAAATCCTGAACCGTTATAGTTGTCGTTATATTGTCCCCTGTACTGAAGTATATCATAATCATTCGGGAAAAAGCCTAAGGTAAAATCAAATGTGGCTTTATCTCCGCTTGCCGCAACACCAGTCCATATTTTTCCGAGCTTGGTAATTGCAGTACCTTGTTCAGCTGTTTGAGCAAAAGTCGGCAATGAAACACAAACAGAAATTAAAAAGGCTTTAATTATTTTTTTATTCAGGATCATTTCAAATATTGTTAATGGAAATTAAAAATCTATCTTTATTCCGAACCAAAGATCTCTCGGTTCGCCGTACAGGAAATATGATGCATAATCAGGATCATTAATATATTGTTTACCTGGTGATCTCAATTCACCAATCTCATCGTCACCGGCAATATATAAACCAGGATTCTGTTCTCTCAGATTATCATATTCCGGCGAATTATAAAGCTGCAGGTGAAGAGAAGCCAGGTAATCTTTTGTATCCTTCCAGTTTGTAAAATCATCCGTATCTGTAGAAGACCGTCTGAATGCATATCCTTTATTTAAGAGATTAACTTTGAAATTTAAAACATTATTTATATCAAGGAAAAATGTTGTATTGAATCCAAACAAAGAAAAAGTCTTACTCAACCTAAAATCAAGCATGTAGTAATTCGGCCACTGTAAATTATTATTAACATGTTCTTTTTCAAGCAGATTAAAAGTGAAATAACTTCCAGCCTTAAATTCTGCAAATATTGTCATTGACCAATCTTCAAATATTTTATTCAGAAAATCATTTGAGAAAAAATCATCCGGAGTTCTGAACGAAATATTCGCATTAAAAATCGGTTGTGGCATAAACCGGTCTTCATTACCTTCATACAAACCTACTTTATCATTGCCGATTGTCGCATCTGTTATTGTACTTCTTCCAGTATTGCCTGATTTCTTAAGCATATAATTAAAGTTAATCCATCCGGTAAGCCAGCTGTTATCATTTTTAGTCAGATTAATTTCCAATCCCTGAATATCCTGGTATTCATTGTTTGCCCAGGCAGAATAATTTACAGTTCCGCTTGAATTCTTATAAGTTATCTCTCCTTGTTGTCCCGTTATATCCTTATAGTAACCAGATAAAGTAAGGATATAATTTTCAATAAAATTATAGTTTATTCCTAATTCATAGGAAATAGTTTTCGGTGGTGCAAGATTTGGATTAGACATATCATACAAACCATTTTTATCATAACGATACCTGTAAAGGAACATTGATGAGTAAGGAGGATTCGATCTGAAATGTCCGTAGTTAAAATAGAATTTTGAATTTTCAGTTATTGGGAATGAAACACCTATTCTTGGACTTACTGTTAAATGATTTTTTACCGGCTGTAAAAATCCAGGATGCTCTTTATCGTAAGCTTCCCACTTCTCCCAGATTAAAGATTTACCTTCTGCCAGTAATGCATAAAATGAATCTGCTGCTGCTCCGGCACTGCGTGGTGCACCTCCAAATTCTGATGTAAAAGCATAAGAGAAAGGATCACCTGAAGGCCAAAGACCACCGCCGCCGTAAAAATAATCTAAGCGTGCCCCAAGGTTTGCTACAATTCCCTGGTATGTAATCTGGTCCTGTAAATAGAAACCACTCTGGCTGGGTGTACGATGATAATTATATTCATAAGAATTATATGGACCGGTGCTATTCCATTTCATCCACATTTTATGATTGAGGTCAATCCTGTTATATTCTGCACCGGATTTAATATAATGATGCTCACCCAACTGTGTTACAAAATCAAGTTTAATTCTATATTGCTGTGTATGAACATTCGTATAAAGATCCCCTTCCTTGCTTCTGAATCTTCTGTTTACACCAGGAATAGCATCATAACCGGGATAGGTATATTTAATCGTATCTCCACCGGAAATCCATGTTACACGGTCGTTCGAAGCAAACTGCAATTTTCCATATGGCATTTCTGTAACAGGAAAAGGACCGAAATAAGTTACAGCATTCATATTCCTGTTATCACCTGTTGGAGAATGATCTTTAATTGACAAATAGCTTGTTGAAAATTCAAGGTAAGAAGAATTATTAATAACATAGTTTATATTAGCGCCGCCCATAAGTGTTGTTTCATCAAGTAAAGGAAAAATTTCAGGATCGTACCAGTAATTAACACCGTTATCTTTAGATTGCAGAGCGTTGAAAATTTTCAGGTTATCTATCTGCATAAAGCCGCCTTCATTTCCCGCATCAGGAGAATCCCCGAAGGCAGGTTTAATAGGACTTAAACCAAGCTGCCTTTTCCACATTCCATTTAATGTTAAGGTAACTGATTCGTCAGGAACAGATTTTATTGTACCCATTGTAACGTGAGTCTTTTCGCTTCTCAAGCTGCTTAAAGGAACCACATAATATTTTTCTTTCGAGGTATGTGAAATATAAAATGTTGCATCACCAAGAGCCTCACTAAAGAAAGGAACCGGACCACCGAAACCTCCGTCTATATTATAATCGGAACCTTCTTCATTGCGGGCATGATCTTCAAAAAGTTTTTTCTGCTCTTCTGAAACGGTATAACCAAGTCTTGCCAGACCCTCATAATCCGGAATTGCCATATGCATCCATGCCGCAAGCAGATAATAATCAAGCGGAGTGGCTTCAATAGTTGGATTTGATGCATTAAATGTTTCCGCTTGTTTTATCCAGCCGTCAAAACTTTCATATTGATTAAGTAAATAAGGATCATCTTTTAAAGCTGTTGCAGTCCCAACAAAAGCAATGTCAGCATCAAGATAAGGAGCCAAAGCAGAGCTTAAAGGATCGCTAAGCTTATCACCAAATCTTTTTATGTGAGAATTATTATTTGATAAAGTAAGAGTGCCATGATATTTAGCTTTTGAACCGGATTTTGTTGTAACGTTAATTAAACCTGAACGGAAGTTTCCATACTCTGCATTGAATCCACCGGATAACAAAGAGACCTGTTCAATTGCGCTTAAAGGAATTACTGTCTCCGCATTTCCAACAGCAGCATTATTATAAGACATTCCATTTATGAAAGTACCGGTTTGATCTGCAGAACCACCTCTTATTTCCAAAAATCCGTTTTCACTTGAAACACCGGGCTGCTTTTCAAGAAAAGCATTAATATCTCTTATACCGGCGGTATTCATTATCTGGGCATCTGTAACAACCAATTGCGTGTTTGATACTTCTTTATGGAGTACATTACGCTGTGCTGTTACAATAACTTCTGCTCCCTGTACAGAACTTGAAGTCAGTTCAAAATTAATTGTTGTAACTCTGTCCGCAGAAACTAAAACATTCACAACTGTTTTTTTAGTATAACCAACCATTGATGCCTGCATTGTATAAACGCCAACCGGAACGTTTACAATATAGTAATTACCCTCTGCATCCGACTGGGCGCCGAGATGCGTATCCAGTAAACGAATAGTAACACCAATTAAAGTTTCACCCGTTGCCTCATCTTTTACTACACCGCTTATTTTACTTTTATTCTGCGAGAATAAAATTCCTGCCGTAAGCAGTAAAATGAGAATTGAATTTTTGAAATGTAAAAATCTTAAGGACATTGTTTTGCATTTTAACTCACAACCTAATCATTTCTCAAATCAGGATAGAGAAAGCGAGGAATGAGTTATTTTAAATTTAGTTTTAGTTTATGGTTTTAATCCTTCAATACCGAACTTATAGTAAATTAATTACTCTGCAGTAATTTCCTTGCCGTTAATTTTCACGTTCTTCAATAATAAATCTTTTACGCCCTCAAAGACGTTTGATTCATCCACTCCGTCAAATGAACAATCTTCAAGTGAAAGATTTTGAACAGGTGAACGATCGTATGCTTTTATCCAGATTGCAAACTGGCTTTTTTCACATTTCATATTTTTAACAAAGATGTTGCGTACAACCGGAGTGAATTCACCTTTGTCACCTTCTTCATAAAAATAATTTATGTGGATGGCTGCTTCCTTCACCTGTCCAATTGTAACATCTTTTACGAACAGGTTTTCTATAACACCGCCACGGATTGAATTTGTTTTAAGTCTAATTGCTCTGTCTAAATTCGGGCTGTCCATTTTGCAATTATCAACAAACACGTTTTTAACTCCACCTGATATTTCGCTGCCAATAACAACACCGCCATGACCTTCTTTCATCGTACAATTTCTGATTATTATATTTTCACTTGGAATGTTTATTCTTCTGCCGTCGTTGTTTCTACCACTTTTAATCGCAATGCAATCATCGCCATTATTAAAGAAACAATTTTCAATAAGCATATCTTTTGTACTTTCCGGATCGCAGCCATCGTTATTAGGGCCTAAACCTTCTATAGTAACTTTGCTTATTGTAACATTATTACACAAGACAGGATTTAAAAACCACATTGGTGAATCTTTAAAAGTTACCCCTTCCACCAAAATGTTTTTACATCTATACGGTTGAAAGAACGATGGCCTGAGATACGAACCTTCTCCGAAAATTCTTTTTTCAACCGGAACATTTTTTTCTCCCATTTCAAACAACTTATCTCTTGCTTCTTTCTGCTCCGGCATTCCTTTTACCCAGCCATATTCTTTTTTACCTTTCCAGCTCCACCAGTTTTCACTCTTGCCGCGTCCATCAAGAATCCCTTCACCAGTTACTGCAATATTTTCCTGTTCGTATGCATAAATTAATGGTGAGTAATTCATGCATTCAACACCTTCCCACCTCGTAAAAACGCCAGGCAGATAATCTTTAGGATCAGTAGAGAATTTTACTATTGCATTCTTAGCTAAGTAGAGATTTACATTATTCTTTAAATGAATTGCTCCTGTTAAAAACTCTCCTTCAGGAACAACTACACGTCCGCCACCGGATTTTGAACATTCATTAATTGCATTTTTAAATGCCTGAGTGCATAAGGTTTTTCCGTCAGCCACGGCGCCGTAGTTAAGTACATTAAAATCTTTAGATTGAAATGAAGGAGGTTTTATATTGGAAAGAATATTATCAAGTTCTTTCCAGCCGGAATAATTTATTTCCTGGCAGGTAAAATTGCTAGTTAGCAGAAGTAAAAGAAGCAGTAAAAAATGTTTGAAGATAGTATAATTTTTTTTCATAGGCTCACTTCAACAAGACTAATTTTTTAACAACACAATTATTTGCTATCTGCATTTTTGCATAATAAATTCCAGCCGGAAGAGAGTACCCATTTAGGTCCTGAGCAGAAAACTTAACACTATAAACGCCTGGATTTTTTTCCTCATTAATCAGCGTTTCAACAAGTTCTCCAAGTGAATTAAATATGCTCAGATTTACAAATCCGGTTTTACCAATTATAAACCGGATCGTTGTAACAGGATTAAACGGGTTCGGATAATTCTGTTCAAGCGAAAAATCATTATTTAATACTTTATTGTCAACAAGGCCGGAAGAGGTACTGGTTTCAAATGCACCAAGGTCCGGTGCGACACCATTATATTTCAATCCAACATCAATGCCGACATCAACCAGTGAACTTGTAGAAATTAATTTCAGAAAATCATTTACAGGTAAACTGCTGTCCGCATTTCTGGGAGCTTTAGCTAAAACTGTATCAAGACTTATAAAATCATTTTCCAAAACAGTAAAACCATTCCAGCTATTCTTTTCCTGTTCTGCCCCCGCAGAAGAAATACTATTTGAGCCACCAAAACCAAGATTGTTTTTCAGAATATGCTTTCCTGTGGTTGGCACTTTAGGAAATGAATAGTTATATGATTTATTCCTCCAGGAAGTACAATTATAAATTGTAACTCCACCCATATTGTTATTCTGATCGAAACCTTTCACCTTGTTATCAAATGCAACACAATTAGTAACAATGTGAAGGCCAACAATATTATTGCCGCCTAATTTAAACCCATTGCCGTCACCCTGGAAATTTGTATCGTTCCAGAGATTAAACCCGTTTTGGAATGTCCAGCAGCTGTCAATTATAACAGGATTTTGTCCTTCATATAAATCCCAGCCGTCATCAACATTGTGCCAGGAACGGCAGCCATGAAATTCATTGCCGGGACCGATATCAAGTTTAGCTGCAAAGCCATCCGCATTTTCACCATGAGATAAAGAATCGTAGTTTGCATAAGAATCGCAATTGATAACTTTATTATAACTGCCTCCACCGCTAATCTGAAGGCCCGAATCAAAATTGTTATGCATGCGGCATGCTTCCACTAAGTTATAAGAGCCTGTAATGTATATACCGTTATCACCGGCTTTTCTTATTTCCAATCCTTTTACATGCCAGTACTTACCTGAAATGTAAATTCCTCTTGAGGAAGTATTGATGGGCTGTTGTTTAAAATCAATAACCGGATGCTCGCCCGGATAATTCCACACTTTAATTGTATGACCTTCTGTGCCGCTTTTGCTCAATTTAATAGTTGCATTAAAATTATAAACGCCGCCGCGCATATAAATTAAAGTGTCTGCAGCAGCAAGAGAAATGGCTTTAGTTAAAGTAGCCAAAGGTGAATCTATTTTTCCAGTATTGATGTCGCTTCCATCAGGAGCAACGTAAATTTGTGCATTAATATTTTTGATTATAACCAGCGAAATAAAAACCAATAATATTGTTCTGATATAATTCTGCATTCTTTAATGATTACTTTTTTATGAATTGCTCTACCAAGTGATTAAGATATTTTTCCAGTATGGTATAACCGTCACCGGTAGTATTGTTACGGTCTTCCGGATCATGCGGATTAAGATTGTTTTGTTTTTCCCATTCATCAGGCATACCATCATGATCAGAATCTGCAGGCGCCACAGTAGAATTTAATTGAGGATAACCTCCAACCTCTGCCTGAGAATTAATTATGCCGTTACCAATAATTTCTTTTCCATCTTTTACCTGAAGAATAATTCGGTTATCTACTTCATCCCTTTTAGGAAAAACAACACCGGCAAAATTTAAAACATCATTATAAGCTTCTTCCGGTGTTTGAGTAAGAACATTCTCCTCTCCAAATGGCATATCAGATTTATTATTTTCTGATTTTGAATCTACTCCCATCCAGTTATTTTTGGTAATCACCGGGTTGCTTTCAACATAATTATCTTTAACAAACCACTTCCCTTTTGTATCAAATGGTGTAAGAATAATATCTTTATGCTTAGATGCCGGACCAGGTTTGTAATAATTGGCAACAACATTCTGTTTACCTTTCTCGCCACCATACACACTATAAATTTCCCAGTTAAAGATTACGTTGTTCCTGAAATCAACGAGTTCTGTATTTTGAGAAGTAGCTGTTCTGGCACCATTGAATCTTGGGTTGCGGCTTGAGTTATCTGCAAACAAGTTGTGGTGAAAACTCGCATTTACACCGCCCCATATTCCGCCGTATCCATGTGCTCCTTTATGATGATAGGAATTATTTAGTGCTTCGGAAATCAAACACCATTGCATAGTAAAATTTTCATTATCATAAAAAGAAGCGTTTTCATCAATTCCCCAGCTTGCGGTACAATGATCAATAATAATGTTTTTACAATTCATTGCACCAAACGAGTCGTCTTCATTTTTCGTCTCATCGCCTAAACGGAAACGGACGAAACGAATAATAACATTATCTGCACTAATTGTCGTTTTGTAATTCTTAATACAGATGCCATCTCCAGGAGCTGTTTGTCCGGCAATTGTTAAGTCGCCGTTGTTAATTGCAAGATCTGATTTTAATGATATTGTTCCCGATACCTTAAACACGATAGTTCGCGGACCTTTCTTTTTTATTGCTGCTCTAAGGCTGCCGGGGCCTGCATCATTAAGATTTGTAACTTCAATTACTTTTCCGCCGCGGCCGCCGGTTGTAAATCGGCCGTAACCTTCTGCACCGGGGAAAGACAGAGCCTGCGAAAGTATTATCACCGGAAATAAAACTAATGATAAAAAAGACTTAATCATTAAAAAGCAAAATAGTTTTTGGCGTTATAATAGCAAATATTATTTACCATTTCTTCAAGCATAGAATCATCATCCGGAATTAATCCGTTTTCAACATCATCACCAAGTATACGGCAAAGTAATCTTCTGAAATATTCATGTCGTGAATATGAAAGAAAACATCTTGAATCAGTAAGCATACCGATAAAGCGGCTTAACAAACCAAGGTTTGAAAGTGCATTAATCTGTTTTTCCATTCCATCCAATTGATCCAGGAACCACCATGCACTACCGAACTGTAATTTACCGGGAATTGTACCATCCTGGAAATTACCGATCATTGTTGCAATCAATTCATTGTCGGCCGGATTAAGATTATAAATGATTGTTCTGGCAAGTTTATTTTCATTGTCAAGTTTATCAAGATATTTAGAAAGCGGGCGGGCAATTTCAAAATCACCAATTGAATCCCAGCCGGTATCAGGGCCTAATGTTCTGAACATTCTGGAATTGTTATTGCGTAGCGCTCCAAGATGTAATTGCTGCGTCCAGCCTTTTTCAAAATCCATCAGGCCAAATTCATACATCATTGCGGATTTGAATTTAAGCAGGTCGGTTGGATTCAGAGTTTCTTTCTTTAAAATTCTTGCAAATATTTTTTCTATCTCTGATGCAGTATAGTCTTCGGCGTAAGCGGTTTCCAGGCCGTGATCGGAAAGCCTGCAGCCATTAGCATGAAAATAATCATGCCTGTTTTTCAGAGCAACTAAGTAATCAGAAAAGTTACTGATGTTAATATTAGAAGCTTCCTGTAATTTGTTCATCCACTGCAAAAACAATTCGGGATTTTCAACTGCCATTCCTTTATCAGGTCTCCAGGCAGGAAGTACCTTAACTGAAAATCCATCGTCTTTAATTTTTTTGTGATACTCAAGTGTATCGACAGGATCATCAGTTGTGCATACTGTTTCAACATTAAAATGCTTTAACAAACCTCTTGTAGAAAAAATATCCTGTGATAAAAGTGAATTACATTTATCATAAATTTCTTTAGCAGTATCCTTGTTAAGTAGTTTATCAGAAATTCCAAAAGGGTTTTTCAATTCAAGATGAGTCCAGTGGTATAATGGGTTTCGCAGTGTATTCGAAACCGTTTCTGCCCAGGCTAAAAACTTTTCCCAATCCGATGCATTGCCGGTACAATACTTTTCATCAATTCCATTAGTACGCATTGCACGCCATTTATAATGGTCACCGTTCAGCCAGATTTTTGTAATTGTTTCGAAGTTTATATTGTCTGCAATTTCCTTAACTGGAAGATGACAATGGTAATCAATTATAGGAAGCTGCTTAGCAACATTATGATATAAGTCCTGTGCTTTTTTATTTTTCAATAAAAAATTATCGCTCATAAAATTATTATTCATATTTCCAACCAGGATGATTTAATTAAAATTATAACTCAATTGGTTTATATTTTGGCACCAGTGATTTCATTACAACCCAACCGATAAGATAAGCTACGGCACAGATTGAGAATATAATGAAGTAACCTGATTTGATTCCTTCGAAACCCATGATTTTTAAGTTGGTCATTTCCGCATAATCAAAAAGAACGCCTGAACCCTTATTAATAAGATAAGATCCGATTCCGCCTGCCATTCCTCCAATACCTGTTACAGTGGCGATTGCAGATCGTGGAAACATATCACCAACTGTTGAGAAAATATTTGCGGACCATGATTGATGAGCAGCTCCCGCAATACCGATAATTATAATCGGAAACCAGTAAGAGATATCACCGAGTGTCTGAGCTAAAAGAGCAAGTAACGGGAAGAATGCAAAAATCAACATTGAACGCATACGACCGGCATAAGGATTCATTCCTTTCTTTGTAACAAAATAAGATGGCAGCCATCCGCCAATGATTGATAAAAGAGTGATCGCATATAAAACGAACAATAAAACTTTTGCAGTTGTTGTATCGGAAGTAAGTCCATATACAGAACTTAAATAAGCCGGAGTCCAGAATAAATAAAACCACCAAACGCCGTCGGTCATAAATTTACCGAATGCAAATGCCCATGTTTGTTTGTATTTAAAACATTCTATAAAGGAAAGCTTTCTAACCGGTTTTCCGTTGCCGTCTGTTTTATGATGATCATTATCCTGCTGGATATATTCTAATTCAATATTATTCACACGATTGTTTTTTTCCGGTTTATCATAAAGGAATACCCAAAAGCCCATCCATACAAAACCGCTTGCGCCTATTATTATAAAAGCCATTTCCCAGCCCATATTCACAGCAATTACGGGAATTGTAAGTGGAGCAACAAGAGCACCAACTGTTGCACCGGCATTAAAAATACTTGTAGCATACGCACGATCTTTCTTCGGAAAATATTCAGCTGTAGCTTTAATTGATGCAGGAAAATTTCCGGCTTCACCTAGCGCAAGTATTAACCTGGCAAAAACAAACAATGCAACGCTTACGTTTACAATCATTGCGATATCATCAACAGTATTAATAATTTCCCGCGCTTGTAAAAATCCCACAAACCAATTGCCTGTTATTATTCCTGATGTTGCAATACCACAAAAGGCATGGAGACAAGCTCCTATTGACCATACTCCAATAGCCCACAGGAATCCTTTCTTCGTATCCATCCAATCAACAAAGCGGCCGGCAAACAACATTCCTACCGCGTAGAAAATTGAGAATAAAGAAGTAATGTTTCCATAATCATTGTTCGTCCAATGAAATTCAGGTGCAATGAAATCTTTCCAGGTTAGTGATAGAACCTGCCGGTCCATATAATTAATTGTTACGCCAAAGAATAACAATGTACAAATCACCCATCGGTAATTACTGATTTTTTGTGTTTTATTCATAAGAAATTTGTAATGGATTATTTAATTTATTTAGAACTTCAGTTAAGTACTTTTCAAATTCAGTGATGTTTTTAATTCCAGTAGGTTCCTGTTCCCATGTAGCGCAGAAGTAATAAGTAACTTCATTATCATATGATTTTAGTACAACAGTTTCATTAACACTATCCTCATCAACTTTTTGTGCAGCAATCGTTTTGTAAAAGAGAGCAGTTCCAAGGTTATCTTTTGCAAGGGATTGTTTTCCGTAAACACCAATATACTGCCATTCACTGTTTTCTTTATTTGACCAGATTGTCTTTGTATCTGAATGTCTTGCTAATCCGGTTACAATGTTTTCAAATTTTCTTTTAGCTGAAATATTCACTTTTGACATTCTGCTTCCGGCAGTTATTGAAATTGCTGCTTTAAAATCATTTTTGCTTTTATCAACATCAACACCGTAATAATTTATTTCAAATCCGGAAAAAATATTTCCGTCATCTGTTATATTACAAGTTGTGCTGTCAGTCTTTGAAAACACATTTATCTTTTCACCATCAAATATAGCAAACGAAGCTAAACCAAAAGTATTCGCAACCTTATAAATGTCCATACCCCAGTCCTGCATATTCTGATAAGATTCTTTGCCGGGGATATAATCATATAATCCAACATTATCTAAAACAATTTCATTTTTAATTTTTCCAAAGATATCTATTTTATTTCTGCTATCCAGATACAAGCGATAAGCAACTTTATCCGATTCCCATCCAATACCTTCATATTGGTAAAATCCGTTCTGAGGTTTATGAAATCCAGGAATTTTTGTGAATCCTTTAGTGATAAATTCTCCACCAAAAACAAGACCATCTTTCAATTCAAAATTATCTCTTTCGGCTAAATGACAATTCGTTTTTTTCAAATTACTTCCAGCACCAATATCATCAGATGAAATAATGTATTCTTTTTCCAGGTTTTCAAATGAATTATCATAGACGAGTAAATAACTTTCAGTGTTTAAATAATTTGGAACAATCTGCCAGGGTATATAATTGCCATCCTTATCCTTAATTGAGAAAGATTTCTGAGGGTTGACTTTTGTCTCATCACAGAAAGTTTTGAGTGGAATTTCAACTATAGTACTTTCCAGAGTATATGGATAGTTTTTCTTTACAATGATTTTATTCTTTTGCCCCAATACATTTGAGGTAAAAGAATAAAGACAAAGAATCAGGCAAATGAATTTTATAAAGTTTGACATATTGGATATAATTAGATTTGTTTAAAGCTCCGCCAGGAAAATCACAGATAACTTTACCGATTAAGTTATCAATAAATTTATCGATGACTAATTTAAGGAAAGAGGACATTTCTGTCAAGAATTATTTTGGAAGGGTAGAAAAAAGTTATGTCTTCATAGAAACATCAGGTTAAAACATCTGACTGAATTGATATTTCAAGAGGCTTTAATAAAATCCTGATTAAAAATTACCATATATAGTTTGACAATTAATTGAGTTTATCTTAGAATTGCCATCAAAACAAATCAAAAATGAGTAAAAAATGAATCTCTTAAAACTTCACAAACCCATTATCGGGATGATTCATATTGATGCTTTACCCGGTACACCTAAATTTAAAAATGATATTCGCGCAATTATAAACAAAGCCAAAGAGGAAGCTTCACTTTATAAATCATTGGATATACCGGTTTTAATGATTGAGAACATGCACGATGTTCCTTATTTAAATCGTAATGTTGGTCCGGAAGTTATTTCTCTTATGAGCATTATTCTTTATGAAATTAAACAGTCATTTGATCTTCCGGCAGGGATTCAAATTCTTGCCGGAGCAAATAAAGATGCATTGGCGGCAGCAAAATCTGCCGGGGCAGATTTTATAAGAGCAGAAGGATTTGTTTTTGCACATGTTGCAGACGAAGGTATTTTTACCTCAGATGCCGGAGAACTATTACGTTATAGAAAATATATTAATGCGGATGACATTTTAGTTTTTACAGACATTAAAAAGAAACATAGTTCGCATTCCATAACTGCAGATACAGATATTCTTGAAACGGCAAAAGCAGCAGAGTTCTTTTTAAGTGATGCAGTTATAATAACCGGAGCAAGCACAGGAACGAAACCATCTCTTGAAGAAATAAAACTTGTTAAACCAGAAATTAATATTCCCGTAATTGCCGGCTCAGGTATAACGGAAGAAAATGTAAACGAATATAATGATATTTGTGATGGGCTGATCATAGGTTCGTACTTTAAGAAAGAAGGAAAATGGTTTAATCCAATTGATCCTGAAAGAGTTGAAAAATTATTAAAGAAGATTAAATAAGTTGCTTCTCTTAACCCTGCAATAAATTAAGTTTCCAGATGTCTTTTTGATTCATACGAAGAATTGGCGATATAGCAATAATACCCGTTTTGCCGATATTTTTTTGAAGGTATTTCAGTTCATCAAGCTTTTGTTTTAACTCTTCATCCTTTGACAATGAAAATCCGCTTTCAGATAAAAGCAGATTACTTTTTGCACGTAACGATAATTCAAGATATAAACGAATATAGCAGATCATATCAAAAATAATTTCAGCCGGAAAGCGATTCTTAATTGAAATTATATAATTACCGCTTTTCGTCTTTGAGAATTGACCGCTTTTAATCATATTCAACAAACGAAGCTCAGTATCAAATTCAATTTCAAGCCACTTTCTTAATGATTTTTCATTCTGTTCAAAAATTAATATTACAACAAATGGAACGCTTACAAATATTACCAGCGTTGAGATTAGCGGTGATACAATAAACTGATTGTATATTGAATGAATAACCATTGCCAGGAATATTCCCGGCAAAAACATTTTTAGTTTCAAAACATCTTTTTGACTGAAAATATTAATAGAAATAATTGTGAATATCGAAGTACAGCTTCCATGCATTAATGCAGTACCAAAACCGCGTGCAATCCAAAGTGTAAGATTACTGCTTTCAAGATTGTTTAAGTAATAGATATTCTCCACAATCGAAAACCCGGCACCAACAGCAAAACCAAGTATAGCACCATCAATTAGAAAACCAATTTTGCCCCGGTAAATAATAAATATTACTAATGAAGCTTTTAATAATTCTTCAACAACCGGAGCCAGGAATCTTGAGTAGGAAATAAAATCAATTTGTACAAGGTTATATAAAACGGTATTAATCACATAAGAAATTCCGGCACTAATCATTCCCCATATCAAACAGGTGAAAAGATCAAAATACTTTACAAGTTTAAAGCTATCGAGATAGATTAAAAGCAGAAGAAAAAGAATAACGGGGAAAAAGCTTACTGCAATATTCATTATAAAAATATTTATAATA
>QZKB01000017.1 GCA_003599415.1 Ignavibacteriales bacterium
AAAATCAGGGTATCTTTTTTTGAAAGAACAGGAGATGAAGGTTTATCTGTTTACTTCAAGGCTCCCGGTAAAAGTAAAGTAAAAATAAAGCCGTCTTTGCTTTATAAAAAGTAACAGGGATAATGTTAATAGTTTAAAAAATTTTGTCGGTTGCTGAATTAAAGAAGTAGTTTAGTTAATAATTCGGCAACCGTTTTTATTAATGGAGAATTTGTTTATGGTTATGTCAGAATGGATTGAATCGGTTTTGCAATCAGAGGAAAGATTGGCAATTCCGATTATGACCCATCCGGGGATTGAAATGATAAATAAAAAAGTAATTGATGCTGTAAAAAACGGAGAGATTCATTTCAAAGCCGTGGAGGCAATTCATAATAATTTTCCCGGGGCTGCTGCAAATATTATGATGGACTTAACCGTAGAAGCGGAAGCATTCGGCTGCAAAATTAATTTTTCGGAAGATGAAGTACCGAATGTTGCCTCAAGAATTGTTTATGATGAAAAATCAATTAATGATCTTCCTGTTCCTTCTCTCCAAAACGGACGCGTACCGGAATATTTAAAAGCTGCAAAGCTTGCTGCAGAAAAAATAAAATCAAAACCTGTATTTGCGGGATGCATTGGCCCGATCTCTCTGGCGGGAAGATTATTTGACATGTCCGAAATGATGACTTCACTATATATTGAACCGGAGATGATAAAAATTCTTTTAGGAAAATGTACTGACTTTCTTAAAAAATATGTTTTTGAATTTAAATGGTTAGGTGCAAACGGAGTAATAATGGCCGAGCCGGCAGCGGGACTGCTTTCAGGTGATATGTGTGACGAATTCTCTTCAAACTATATAAAAGAAATTGTTGATGAAGTACAGGACGATAACTTTTTGTTCATTCTGCATAACTGCGGTAATACAGGCCAGGCAACTCAGTCAATGATTTCTACCAGGGCGCACGCACTTCACTTTGGGAATAAGATTGATATTGTCGGCGTGTTAAATGAAGTACCGGGAAATATTTTAGTGTTAGGCAACCTTGATCCTGTTGGTGTTTTTAAGTTATCTGATACGGAAACAATTTACAATGAAACTCTTAACCTGCTTGAAAGAACAGCAATGCACAAAAATTATATAATCTCATCGGGATGCGATTTGCCGCCGGGTGTGCCATTGGAAAATGTAAATGCTTTCTATAATGCATTAAGCTTCTTTAATAAATAATAACGGATCTTTATTAAATTATCGGTTGAGAAATTTGTTCTCACTGAAAGAGTGCGCTTCTGAAAAGTATTATAAAAAAAGAGTCAACTTCATCTTTATAATATATTACTGTTAATATTCTTCTTCCCCTTTATCTTAATGATAAACTTTATCATAATAATAATTGAAAAATCATGTCCCTTCTTTTTTTAATGCGAAATTCAATCCCTAATGAAAATTAACCTTCACAATCCGGTGGCACTATTTATGTAATTTAGATTTTACATAACTATACCCATACTTGTATTGGAAATAGTTTAAGAGAGAAATTCAATTGTGTTAACTAATTAATAAAACCTACTAAGGAGGAAAAATGAAAAAAGTTCTACTAACGCTTGCGGCATTTGTGTTGATTGGAAGCTTTTCATTTGCGCAAGTAATAGCCGATTTTGAAACGGGTATGAACGACTTTTTCGATAATGGCTGGGGCACTGCGTTTAAAAGCGTTAACCAGATTGCTGACCCAACCGGCCAGAGTACCGGAGTTCTTGAAATAGTATTTGATGGAAAAGGTGAAGCAGGAGGTTTAAAAGCAAATCTTGAAAAAGATGAAGTTGATGCCCTGGGTGCTCAGATAATTACTTATTATGTTTATCTGCCTGCCGATTGCCCGGATGGTTTGGATATAGCATGTTGGGGGCAGGATAAAGGCACCTGGTCCTGGACAACACAATCCTATACTTCTGCCAATATACCTAAAGGTGTTTGGTATCCTCTCAATTTTTATATTGAACAATACAGAATTGATCCTAATGTTAATTTTGATGCCGTTGCAAATAAGATCGGTAAGATGGGTCTTGATATTGCAAACTGGAACGTTGCCGATAAAAGCTGGACAGGCTCTATTCTTGTTGATAACGTTACACTTGTTGGTGCTGAACCCAAAAGCTTTGCAAAGTTTGAAACCGGTTTGGATGATTTCAAATCTTTGTGGGGAAGCCTTGGCACAATTTCCCAGATAGCAGATCCCTCTGCACAATCTGCAGGAGTTTTATCTGTTGATTACGGAACAGGTGGTGCATTTGGTTTCGAAAAAACAACAGATGTAAAAGCATACGACCTGATGGTTTACTGGGTATGGCTGCCGGCTTCTGTTCCTAATGAAATGTATTTAAAAGTTTTTGCACAGGATAACGTTAACTGGTCTTGGAATGATAATTATATCGTAGCTTCTTCTATTCCAAAAGAAGTTTGGTATCCTATCTATTTTGATCTTGAAGCTGCTACTGCTAAATCAAGCGGTGGTACCTTTAATCATCACACGATGAGTCTTGGTAAAGCAGGAATTGAAGTTGGCGGAGCAACATGGACGGGAGCTATCCTTGTAGATAATGTTTCCTTCATTAATTCAGAGACTGGCGAGAAATGGGTTATATGTAATTTCAATGCTGCTTTGGCAGGAACACAGGGATTCTCAATTCCTAACTGGGCCCCGGCAGGTATTACACTTGCGCATGGAGAAGATAACGGCAACGGCGTTTTGCAATTAGGCGTTGATTACTCAAAGGGTGAAAAATTAGCTGTTTCTAAAGGTGAGATAAGTCTGAATTATGCAGAGAAAGATACCATAATTGATGAGATTACTATTGATGTATTTTTACCCTCAGATTTTCCTGTTGGTCATTCACTCGATCTTGTATTCCAGCCAACCGATACATGGAACTGGATTGCAAAAAACTATACCATTGCTGCAGATGGTAATGTTCAGCCGGGTAAGTGGACAACCTTATCATGGAACGTTGCCGAATTCAGAAGCCAGATTACAGATAAGACTGCTCTTGGATATTTCTTTGTAGAGTTTAAAGTAACAGGCAATACAACCTATACGGGAAATGTCTTGTTTGATAATTTAACATTAGTAGGAATACCTGAACCGGAAGGAACACTTGCTTCGCCTGATTTAGTAGCCGCTGCTGATACAGCCTCTAACTATGCAGGCCTGCAGCATTTTGTTCGCTTTGACTGGGTTGATAATACTCTTGGAACAGAAAAATATAATATTTACAGAAGTGAAAACCCGATTACTGATCTTGCAGATCCGAACGTTGTTAAAATTTGTCCGGATGTTCCGCATGGATTGCAGGCATATGCCCACAGGCCATGGTCAAACACAAGCGTTGAAAAACAATATTATTTTGCAATTACAGCAATTGATGGTGGTGTGGAAACTGGGTTAACAGACGGTAATAAAGTTGGACCGGTTACAATCCAAACAAGCGAAACTCCTAAAATTAAATACGTTGGTGATTTTGCAAACGCTTTCGTATTAGATGGACTTGATAATGAATTTGAACAGTACAAAGCGGCTTACCAGTTTATTCCTGAAGGTGCAGGCGGTGATGCAGGTGCAGGTTGGGATGAAAACTCAACGGACTGTATGTTCAAGTGTGTTCTACTGATGGATGATAATTATCTTTACATCTCTGCAGATGTTACTGATGATGATGTTAATACCGATACACAGTACCAAACCTGGCAGGGTGATGCCCTTGAGTTCTATATTGGTTATTATGATGTTCGTACTCTTAAGGAATGGCATACAAAAAACTTCTCAAAAGCAAACGGCGACTGGAGAATTGGTTTCAATACATTAAACCAGATAACTCTGGACGGAAGCACGGTTACGGATGTTCCGGGAGTTGAATCAACTATATTTACAAAATTTACAGGCGACGGTTATATTATTGAAGCAAAACTATGCCTTGATTCATTAGCTCTTGGCGGTAATATTGATGTTACAAATGGTTTGTTAATGCCATTGAGAATTGATTGCAACGACATCGACCCAAGCAAAGGAGATGTTGGCAGATCAATGATACTACAGCTCGGCGGTGTTCCTACTGGTGGAAGAGTAGATATGGATCAGGATTGGACACGTCCGCACGCCTGGGCTCTCATGGAAGTTGTAGATGGACCGACAGCAGTTGGTAATGAAGTAAGTAATTTACCGAAAGAATTCAAACTTCATAATAATTATCCTAATCCATTCAATCCGGCAACAAGGATTAAATTTGATCTTCCGAAAGAATCATTTGTTACACTTAAGGTTTATGATATAACCGGCCGCGAAGTAGCTTCATTAATTAACAGCAACAGGAAAGCAGGTTATCACGAAGTTACTTTTGATGCATCAAACCTTGCAAGTGGAATTTATATGTACAGGTTAATCGCAAACGATTTCTCTTACACAAAGAAGATGATGCTTATTAAATAAAAATCTTTTCTTAAATTGAATGGCAGATTCATTAAAATCTGCCATTCTTTTTTTATACAAGTTACCTGATAACTTATATGATAAACCCGTTGTTAAGGCCACAAAAACAAATCGAAGAGACTTGTGATTTTTCAAGTAATCAGAGGAATTAAAAATTGAAAGCGTTAAAACTTATAACCCTTCTTGCCCTGCTTTCTGCTTCTTTATATGCGGGAACTACCGGTAAATTAGCCGGCAAAGTTACGGATAAGGAAACGGGCGAAGTGCTGATGGGCGTAAATATAATTATAGAAGGAACCAAGGCGGGCGCTGCTTCAGATGTAAACGGAGAGTATTATATTATTAATATCCCCCCCGGCATTTATACTGTCCGCGCTACAATGATTGGTTATGCCGCTCAGTTATTTGAAAAAGTTAGAATACAGGTTGATCTGACAACACGGCTTGATATTCAGCTTAGTTCTTCAACACTCCAGGTTGGCCAGGAAGTAATTATTGTCGGCAAAAAAGAAATTCAGAAAGACCTTACTTCATCGGAACGAACAATACAGGCAGACCAGATTGAAGCATTACCAGTACGTGATGTTAGCAGCCTTTTAAGTATGCAGGCCGGCATTACAAGAGACGCAAGCGGTGATCTTCATATACGCGGCGGGCGTAGTTCTGAAATCAGTTATATGATTGATGGAGTGCAGGTAGTTAATCCTATTAACCGCAGTGCAGGAATAAGTATCGATGATCAGTCGATTGAAGAGCTTAAAGCAATTACCGGTACATTCAATGCAGAATACGGACAAGCACTTTCAGGTGTTGTAAACATTGTTACAAAAAAAGGAAGCGACAAGTTTACGATGAATGCAACTGCATATGTTGGTGATCATCTTAGCTTTGATGATGATCTTTATTATCTGATGGGCAACAGGGAGTGGGCAACAGCAGCGGTAAAATCACTTGCATCAAAAAGTGGCTGGCTTAATTATGATTTTTCAAAATATGGAATTACTACTTACCAGCAGTTAAGAACATCAATTGAAGAAGGAAACAAACCCTGGCAGGAAAAAGAATCTTACATAAATAATTATAATCCATTTAAACGTTATGACCTTCAGCTAAATTTATCCGGACCCGTACCTGGTACAGATAAAACTATATCATACTTTGCTGCTGGCAGATATAATTATTCTCCCGGTTACCAGATGGGAAGAAGATATTTTATGCCATGGGGAATCTGGCAGCCGGTATCGGATACTATTCATCAGTTTGAGATGCCCGATGGTGAACTCGTTCCATTGGACTGGTACCGTGGTTATTCTACACAGGCAAAAGTATTTTTCAACTTTACAGATTTTAATTTCAGCTTCGGAATTTATTATAACAATGATCATAGCTATGGCGGCGGGCAGAAATATCTTCCTGACGGCGGACGCCATTATTATACAACAAGGTACACACAAATTTTATCCGCAACGTATATATTCTCAGCCAGTACAGTACTTGATTTCAAAGGGAGCTATTACAACAACAATAATAAAAGTTATTTGTATGAAAATCCGTACGACTGGCGTTATGTTCCAACTAATTCCGGGGACTTCCAGCAGTTTATGTTTGATCCCGGAAGAGAAGATGATATTGAAGTTAAAGGAAACTCAAATGATTTTAGTTACTGGGGAAACGATGCCGGTAGATCTAAGAATGTAAACAAGTATTTTTCTTTCAACCTGGATTTAACAAGCCAGGTTAATAAATTCAATATGATTAAACTTGGTGCATCAGGACGTTTTCATGATTTAACGCAGGATTATTATACATTACAATTCTCGCAGGTTAATTACAGACCTATAGTGCCTGATGTATCTTCGGCTTACCACACAAATTATTCTGCAAAGCCATATGAGTTTGCAGCGTTCATTCAGGATAAAATTGAGTTTGATGAACTCATAATTAATGTTGGAGTAAGATTCGATTACTTCAATTCAGACGGTAGAGTTCTTGCAGATCCGATGGATCCGCAGATTTATTCTCCGTTTAAATTAAATCATATCTATAAAAATTATTCACCTGAAATTGATGCAAAGGATCTTGTTGAATATACTGTTGCGGAAAGGGAAACATTCTGGTATAAGGATGTTGATGCCAAATATCAGTTCAGTCCACGCTTTGGTCTATCGTTCCCGATTACAGACAGAGGTGTAATTCATTTTTCGTACGGACACTTTTTCCAGAATCCGGAATTTCAATACCTGTACTCTAATCCTAATTTCTGGATAGCAGGCGCAGGAGCAACAAACCTTGTTGGCAATGCTGATCTTGATGCTGAGCGCACTGTTATGTATGAGCTCGGTCTGCAGCAGCAACTGTTCGATAATCTTTACATGCACATCACCGGATTTTACAGGGATATCAGAGACTGGATTGGTTCGGGTTTCCCGATAGACACTTATCGCGGTACAACATACTATAGCTACGTAAACCGCGATAATGCGGTAGCAAAAGGTATTACTCTTTCAGCTTCTTATACTTATGATGAACTATCTCTGAAAATTGACTACACTTACATGAGTGCGAAGGGAACAGCTTCAAACCCGCAGGATGCATATAATGCAATAAGCGCAGGCAACGCGCCAATCGTTCAGTTGATAAACTTGAACTGGGATCAGCCGCATGCTGCAAATATGATTATAAGTTATGATAAAGATGGCTGGTCGGGTTCTATAATCGGAACATTGAGTTCGGGATTTCCTTATACACCTACAATTGCAAGAGGTGAAGCTACAGGTACAAACGCTTACATAGGCTGGGCAGAAAACAGTGAGAGAAGACCAACCACAATTAATTTTGATTTAAGAATATCCAGGATGTTTGACTTTAAAGATTTCAGGATGCAGGTGTTCTGCGATATTACAAATTTATTTGATACACGAAACGCAAGATATGTTTACTCGGATACAGGTTCGCCGGATTATTCTCTTGATGCAACACTTGGCACTTCAAGATTGATTGAGATATCTAACATCGGGGAATATTTTACGAACTCAGGTATGTATGCTCCTCCAAGGTATATCTCGCTTGGTTTAAGATTAAGTTATTAAAAGGAAATGCGAGGTATATGTATGAACAACAAAACAATAAACAAAAAATTTAAGATGAAAAAATACAATACGACATTTCTTCAGATAGTTTTGATTAGCACATTAATCTTAATGAACTCTGATCTGTCCGGGCAATCAATTGGACGTGTTGGAACCACATCAGCTTCATTTCTTAAAATTGGTGTCGGCGGTCGCGCTCTTGGTATGGGTGAGGCTTACACAACGATTGCAGAAGATGTTACGGGTATGTACTGGAATCCTGCCGGCATTGCAAAGCTTGATAAAATATCTGTAACCTTTAATCATTATGATTATATAGCGGATATTTATTACGACTTTGGTGGCGCAGCAATTCCAGTTGAAGGACTGGGTACATTCGGGGCATTCATTGGTCATCTTGGTATGCCCGATATTGAACGCACTTCAATTCAATACCCGGAAGGAACCGGTGAGAAAGTTTCTGCCGGCTCTATTGTAATTGGGGTTAGTTTTGCCCGCGCATTAACAGACAGATTTTCATTTGGTGCAAATGTTAAATATATAAGGGAAAATATATGGCACTCATCTGCAAGCAGTTTTGCTTTTGATGCCGGTGTTCTCTACAACGCATTCTTTAAAAATCTTAAGATTGGAATGTCGATCAGTAACTTCGGCTCTGATATGAAAATGGAAGGAAGGGATATGCTTGTTCAGCACGATATAAATTCTTCTTTCGAAGGAAACAACGATAACATAAACTCTCATCTTGATACCGATAACTTTCCGCTCCCGATACTTTTCCGTGTCGGTCTTTCGGCAAATATAGCAAAGGACTTTTTCGAACTTCAGGATCACGACTGGATAATATCTGTAGATGCAATTCATCCTAATGATAATAAGGAATATTTAAATATGGGCACCGAAGTTAAAATATTTAATCTTCTTGCGCTAAGAGCAGGCTACAGGCAGCTTATGCTTGAGGACAGAGAAGGTGGTTTAACATTCGGCTTCGGAATAGACTACGAGTTGATGAACGTTGACTTTAAGCTTGATTATGCCAATGTTGATTTCGGCAGGTTGGATCACCAGAACAAGTTTTCCATAATTCTTTCCTTTTAATTATTGACGAAAACGGAGTTTGATAAAATGAAATATAGTTTTTTGTTGATTGCGGTTTACTTGTTGTGCCTTGTAAATATAAGTGCGCAAACATCTCACGGGGATGTTATTTACCGCGCAAAAAATATTCATGCCGGCAATAAAGTGCGCGTAACATTTCATAACCATGGAATGCTTGGATCTCAGAAGGGTGACCAGAGCACAACATATGCAGGTGAGTGGCCGATTGGTACAGGCAAAGTTCAGATGGGAAATACTTCTGCTTATGTGATGACAGAATTAAGAGTTCCGGCAGGAACGGATCCGATTTCAGGTAAACAATTATATGAATATGTAACCCCTGCAATTTTCTGCGAAGGATGGGACCCGGATCTTTTCTCTCATGATTCTCTTGGAAGATTTTTAGGCTTTGAACCATTACCTGGTTATTTGAATACTTCTCAAAAAGAAAGCGACCCGGCACATGCAGTTGCAATGAGTAACCAGGCTTATACCTGGCCGGCGTTCTGGCCGGATAAAATGGAGGATGCTGCAGATGCAGGATGGCGCGGACACTGGAACGGTTACTTCGGTAAAGACCAGAAGAATGCCGATGAGGAAAGCTTCTTTGTCCTTGATGATTATCAGTACAATAAAAGATTGAAAGGTTTGCAGCTTCCGCTACCGATTGAATCTGAAACTGACAGGGGCGGACTTGGATTAAAAACTACTGTACGCGGACTTCAATGGTCGAATCCTGACGCTGAAGATTGCATCTTCTGGTTGTACGACATAAAAAATATAGGTGAGCAGTATTTAACCAAAACAGTTTTTGGATGCAATGTTGGCGCATCCAGCGGTGGTTTGCTAAATAGCTCAGGTTCAGATTATGCAGATGATGCTGCACGATTTTACAGGGAGAAAGGTTTAGCCGTAAACTATGATATGGATAATACAGGTATCGGCGGTTATTCACCGGTGCCATGGGTCGGGTTTGCATTCCTTGAAAGCCCGGGCAATCCTTATGATGGAATTGATAATGACGGTGATGGTAACGATGCATTATTACCGAATGGAGCTACCGGTAAAATAATTTCCGAAGATGATTTCACAAAGTTTTATGCCGTCGGAGATCCGATTGTAAAAATCAATTATGAAAATAATACCTATGAACGTACAGTAACCACAATGCCTGCCGAAGGTATTACATTTAGCGTTAATGGTCATAATTATATATTACGCCCTAATGCGCCTTTATCTGAAATTGAAAGAAATGGAGTTGATGATAACCTGAATGGTTTAATTGACGAAAACGATGGAACAACAACCCAGGATTCGGTTTCATTCTATCTTTATATTCGTTCTGAATATAATGATAAAGATTATCTTGCAGTAGATTATTTCTCCGGAGCCGGATTAGAAAATACTTTAATTGATGAACGCCGTGATGACGGAATAGATAACGATTATGACTGGGATTCAAAACTTGATGATGTTGGTCTTGATGGTAAACCGGGTACGGGCGATCAGGGAGAGGGTGACGGGGTTCCGACACCGGGAGTTGGTGATTTGCCAGGCGAATCGAATGTTGACCTTGTTGACGTTGATGAATCTGACCAGATCGGATTGACAAGTTTTAAATTCTACAGGTACGGCACTCTTACTTACAGCAATGACGACCAGATGTGGGAGTATTCAAGACCCGGATACTTTGATAATAAAACAACAGAAACCGCAGATTATGATTATGTCTTTTCATCAGGATATTTCCCGCTACAGCCTGATCAGAAAGAATTCTTTTCAATAACTTTAATATACGGCTGGGATGAAACCGACATTATCCGTAACAAAGATATAGTTCAGAAAATCTATAACTCGAACTACAATTTTGCTATTGCTCCAAATAAACCCAAAGTAACGGCTGTTGCGGGAGATAAAACAGTTACACTTTATTGGGATGAGGGCGCCGAAGAAAGTTTTGACAGGTATTTAAGAGAGTATGATTTTGAAGGATATAAAATTTATAAAGCGTCATATCAAACTTTTGCAGATGCCGGAAGCATTACTGACGGCCTTGGTTATGAAAGATTTAAAAAACCCGTTGCCATCTATGACAGGAAGGATGAAGTATTCGGATTCTTCCCAAAAGATTTTGGAACCGGTGTACTGTTCAACCTTGGAAATGAAACAGGGCTTGTTCATTCATTTACAGATAACGACGTTATAAACGGAATTAAATATTTCTATGCAGTAACTGCTTTCGACAGGGGAGACATTACAAAGAATATTGCCCCTTCCGAATGTACTATTTATGTAAGCGTTAATCAGAACGGCGAAATTGAATTGAGTGAAAACGTGATTACTGCAATTCCGCAGGCTCCTGCACTTGGATATGAAAAACCGGATTTTGATGTTGAGCCAACTATGGAAGGCGAAGGTATTACAAGCGGATATGTTGGAGTTGATTTGATAAGTCCCGATTCACTTGTTAACGGAGATGAATACCAGATAAGATTTCTTGATCAATCAATTGACGGAAGAGATAATGACTTTAACGGTTTGATTGACAACCAGGATGATAATGAATTGCTTCCAACAGAAACTACCGGTTACGTATTAAGAAATGTTACTCAGAATATAACTTATGATACTGTTTGGTTTAAAGAATATCGTCAGACTGTGTCCATGGCAACGGGGAACGATACTACTGTTTTGATTAAAAATCTTTTTGATGATGATGACGGCGATTCACATACGATGCACAGGGTACAGGAAGGAATGAAAGTAACAGTTTATAATCCTGAACCAAGTGTTATTGACAGGCCGGATCTTGGAATCAATAATGGAATAAGGTGGAGTGAAAACATCGATCCTGCAAACACATATGATCTGAAGTTTGGTCAGTTTAAACAAATGGGTTTTATGCCGGGAACACCTTATCCAAGACAGTTCAAAATTATTTTCTATAATGAGGTGGTTGATTCTTCAGATAAAATAGGAATACCGCTGGCAGCGAATAAGAAACCTTATCCATTACCGGCACAACCGGTTAACTTTAAAATATTTGACCTGCTGAGCGGAGACCAGTTGACCTGCGGATTTGTGGATCAGTCCGTTGATAAGAAAATTACTCCGAAAGGATTTTATTCCGCAAAGGATAATATTATTTTCTACGAGAAGCTTTCAAACGATTCTACCCTGATTACGTTTAACCTTCTGAACAATGCAGATGAAGATACTGTTTTCTATCAGACTTATGGTAAAGGTTACCTTGGTGCCGGGGATACTTTATATCTTTATACAGATCTTCCTTATAATGGCAACACAAAATATCGCTTCAAAGTAAGCGGACAAAAAATAAACAGCGAAGTTGCCAAACAAAGTCTTGACAGGATTAAAGTTGTTCCCAATCCATACGTTGTTACTGCATTGTGGGAACCGCAGAATCCTTATTCATCGGGAAGAGGACCACGCAAGGTACAGTTTATTCACCTGCCTGAAAAATGTACCATAAGAATTTATACGCTTGATGGTACTCTGGTTAGAAAACTTGAACACGATTCGAACATGAGAGACGGCAGCGAAAGCTGGGATCTGCTTACCAAAGACAATATGGATATTTCCTATGGCGTTTACATTTATCATGTTGAAGCACCGGGATTGGGAGAATACGTAAACAGGCTTCTTATAATTAAATAATGGATTTATTGTTAATCTGATTTTTTGTAAACTGAGAAGCAGTTAAAGAATTTATTTAGCGGCACAGGTAAATACTGTGCTGCATCTTTTCTTAAATGCATTATATGATTATAACACTACTAATTTTAAGCTTACTTCAGATTTTCAATACGGATGAAAAAGATACTGTAGTTGCGCAGTTCGGAAAGCATAAAATAACGCTGGAAGAATTTAAGATTGCCTACCTTGATGTAATTAAAAAACCTAACACATTTGATTCTAAAAAATTAAGAGAAATTTTTCTTGATGAAATGATTGCCGCAAGATTACTTGCTGAAAATGCCGCGGAACTTAAAATTGATCGGAACCCGATGCTTCAATTAAGATTTAATTCTTACAAGGAAAAATGTTTACGTGATACTCACTTCGAAAAAGTTGTTAAGCCGCTCATTCATATTGAAGAAAAGGATATTGAAGAAGCATATTCATTTACTCAGGAAGAAAGAAATATCAGCCACCTTTTTTTAAAAAGTGAAACGCAGGCAGACAGCTACTATGTTATGCTTCAGAATGGAGCTTCATTCGATAGCCTTGCCAAAATAGTTTTTACTGATACGGTACTGTCAAATAACGGCGGCAGCCTTGGCTGGGTGCAATGGGCTGAAATGGATTATGACCTTGGAATGGCGGCATTCCGTTTACCTGTCGGCAGAATCTCTGCACCAGTAAAATCCCAGTTCGGCTATCATATAGTAAAGGTAAATGATTTTAAAAAGAAACCTCTTATAACAAGACAGGAATACATAATTGCCAGGGAAAAGACAAAGTATCAGCTTGAATATAAACTTGGTGATAAATATGCTTTTGATTACATAGAGAATATGCTGAAGCAGGCGAAGGTTACATTGAATCCTGATGTTATGGAACTTGTTGATAACAAACTTGCCGAACAGTTTAAAAGAAAACCAACGCAGTATGATCAGATGTCGGAAATTCAGCTTGACGATTCCGAAATAAATAAGCTTGAAACAAGTCTTTGGGATTTAAGGAATGAGACAATGGCAACTATAAACGGAAAGCCTATGACAGTTGGTGAGTTTATGGGTTTTATGAATTACATTCCTTATAAAGCAATATACAACGGGTTCAAATCAGCATTTGATTATTCTGTAAGAGATTTTCTGATTACTGATGAGGCCCGGGGACTCGGACTCGGCTCTTCTGAAAAAGTAAAAATGAAATTCAATCTTTATAAAGAATATGTGCTGCAAACAGAAATGAAGAAAATGCTTGTAAGAGGTGTTGAGGCGAATGATTCTGATCTAAAAAATTATTATGAAGAGCATAAGGCAAACTATAACGGGGCAACCTTCGAAGAAATGAAGGAGAAAATCAAACCATTGGTTCTCAGTCAGAAAAAACGGGATGTTGTTCCGGCTTATATTAAAAAGCTTATTGGTAAAATGAAAATAGAAAAGCATATGGATTTTATTCATGACTATTACGATGACTTGCTGAACCGGACAAATTAAATTTTTGCAAAAGGAGTTTTATGATAAGAATTTATACCAAATCTTTCTTTTTCATTTTGATTTTTAATACTCTTCTCGCTGCTCAGGTTACAGGATTGCTGGAAGACTTTAATGACGGTGACATCTCAGGGTGGAAGGCTGACCACGAAAGGACTTTTCAGCTATCATCGGAGAGCGGTTCACTTAAAATAAATTATACAAGAACAGCCAGCAGTGATATATGGGATAATTTTAATTTTACTCCTCCTGCTGTTGTTGATTTGTCAAATAACAGAGTGATAAGCGTAAAAGTAAAATCATCTGTTAGTACACAGCTTACGTTCAAACCAATCTACCAGGATAATTCAAATGACTGGCTGCAGGCAAACCTTTTGGGAGATAATACCTGGAAAACCGTAACATTCAAAGTGGTTACTGCTAATCTTAAGATGACTAAAATGTATCTTTATCTTGACGGCGGCTCCGCTACAATAAAATCCGGTGTCGTTCTTTTTGATGAAATAAGGTTTGGTGATTCTGTGCTTGTATCTTCACTTGATTGGGTTCAATTGGACAAAGCAATTGAAGTAGCTGAAACGCTTCTTCAAAATTCAATTGAAGGAACAGGTGAAGGTCAGTTTCCCTCGGGATCAAAAAATATTTTACAATTTGTTCTTAATTATTCTAAAGGACTTAAAACAAACTCATCAACTAAACAAACCGATGTTGATGAGGCTGTGAATTCTCTTTATAATGCATGCTCTACATTTGAATCATCTGTTATTGCTTCAGCAATTGGTCTTGTTGATGACAAAGCTACAAAGCAGACAAGATATTTATATATGAATCTTGATCGCTTGCAAAAAAGAGCGTTGCTGTTTGGAATGCACGATGCTACAGGTTACGGCGTTGGATGGAGTGGTGATGATGAGAGGAGTGACGTTAAAGATGTATGCGGGGATTATCCTGCAGTATTTAGTGAAGACCTTTCCGGTGTTGATGCCGAAAGCGATGATGATCTTGAAAACAAATATTACCGGTTGTCTTCGGCTTATAACCGTGGGTCTGTAATTACGATGTGCTGGCATCAGCTTGATCCTGACAACCGAAGTTTTTACGCGGCTGATATAAATAACGAAAGGATCGTAGAAAAAATTATTCCCAGCGGCTTGCGCCACAATGATTATAAAATCAGATTGAACAGGCTGGGTCGTTTCTTCAAATCTCTTCGCGGGCAAAACGGTGAATCTGTTCCTCTTATCATTCGGCCTTACCACGAACATCTTGGCAACTGGTTCTGGTGGGGACCAGCGCATTGTACAACGCAGGAGTTTAACACGCTCTGGCAATTTACTGTTAGTTACCTTCGGGATTCTCTTAATGTGCACAATCTTATCTGGGCAATTTCTCCTCCGGCTGATCTTATTAATTATGAGGGCGAATATTTTCGTGTTTATCCCGGTGATGATTTTGTGGATTTGTTCGGCGGTGATTTTTATTTTGGCGATGTTGTTGATGAGGATGACAGAAATCTTTTCCTTCAGTCGGTTCAGTCGATTGCAAAAAACTCTTTAGCTAAAAATAAAGTCTCGGCTTTAACTGAAGTTGGACAGGAAGGACTTGATACACAGGATTGGTTTATAAGAATTCTACTTGATCCGCTTAAGTATGATTCTGTAGCTTCAAAAATTGTTTATGCTGCGGTATGGAGAAATGCAAATACATCACATCATTTCGCCCCGTATCCGGGTGATCCAAGCGTACCTGATTTTATTAAATTCTATAACGATTCATATACATTATTTTCTGCTGATCTGCCGGCAATGTATTCTTATCCTGAACCTGATGTTACTCCGCCTGTATTTCTCACTGCTTCTGATACTACGATTTTGTTCACATCAACTAAAGCTAAGATTGAAGTTGAGACTAATGAACGCGCTTACCTTAAATATAGTTTTTCTAATGAGCCTTATGAAAATATGGTTAATTCATTCGAGAGAGGTGAAGGAACTTATAATCATTCAACTTTTATTGATGTTGTGCAGGGCGAGGGTAAAACTATTTATGTAAAAGCTGCCGATTTATATGGCAATTCAACTCCGGATCCGCTTGTAATTAATATTGTAGTTGATACAATGCAGGCGCCCGTTGCATGGAATGATTTATTATATCCAACTAAAGAATGGTTATCGGGTGTTTCTCCATTGGGTACAAGCGCCACATCAGCAACAATATTAAATTCTGTAAGAACAGTTTATTTTAGAAAAGTATTGAAGCTTGATGCAAATCCGGCAACAATGGCAATATTATTAAGATGCTACGGCGGTGCTGCAATTTATATAAATGGGAATGAATATAAGCGGGTAAACCTTCCGGTTGATTCTGAATTAAGTTATGATACTGATCCGACTACCGGCGCACAGGTTAATAAATCATTTACGCTTGATACAACAGCACTGAAATATTTTCATACCGGAGAAAATCTTATTGCTGTAGAAGTACATTCACTTCCTCAGTCTTCTGTTGATGGTTTTAATATGCAGGTATTTAATCAGCAGGGAAGTCTTATTCCTCTTGGTTCGGAATGGACTTATTATGATAAAGGCTCAAAGCCGCAGGATATGAAACTTAGTGACGTAACTATGGTTGCTTTAAACGGAGATGGAGTGCCTGCGGATTTCAAACTTTATTCGAACTATCCGAATCCTTTCAATCCGTCAACTGTTGTTCGTTATGATTTACCTGAGAGTGATAAAGTTATAGTTGATGTTTATAACATAGTTGGTCAGCGTGTTGCAATCCTGTTCAATGGTTATCAAAGTGCCGGCAGGTACGAACTTAGATTTGATGCAGGAAATATTAATGGCGGGTTAGCGAGCGGCATCTATACACTTCAGGTAAGAACAAGTGAATTCAGCAAAGCGCTCAAGATGATGCTTATGAAATAATTCTTAGCATCTTTGCGATTTAGCGGTGAATATATTTACCGCCAGGTCACAAAGACACAAAGGTTTTTCTGTTTGGAGGGGCAGGGGCAGTACAAATTATTTGTATCTTTGCATATGCATTCTCAACATTTTAAAATCGGAATAATTGGCGGTGGTGCAGCAGGGTTGATGTCTGCAATTTCTGCCGGTGAATCGGGTTGTAAAAACATTGCGCTGTTCGAAGGTAATGTAAGATGCGGAACAAAAATTCTTATGTCCGGCGGAACCCGATGCAATGTTACGAACAAATCGGTTACTCCAAAACAATTTTTCGGTGGTAACAGGAATTTTATTAAGAACGTTCTTTCCGCTTTTAATGATCAGAGAACGATTCAGTTCTTCAAATCAATTGGAGTAGAATTAAAATTAGAACCAACGGGTAAATACTTCCCGGTTGATAATGAGGCCAAATCTGTATTGAATGCGCTGATCAGGAAGGCAAACGAATATAATGTTCAGATATTTCATTCAACTAAAATAAATGATATAAAATTTGATGATAACAAATTTGAGATTCACTCAGGCGATAAAAAATTTTACTGTAACAAGGTGATACTTACAACCGGGGGAAAATCTTATCCTTCTACGGGTAGTGATGGAAGCGGTTACGGTTTAGCCCATAAGTTCAGTCATTCAATTAATCCTTTGTTCCCGGCGCTCTCACCAATACTTCTGGATGAACCAATTATTAAACAGTTGAGCGGAATAACAATTCCTGCCGCACTTATATTATTCCTGAATAATAAAAAAGAAATTTCATTTACTGATTCACTTCTGTTTACTCATTTCGGAATAAGCGGCCCTGCGGTGCTGAATATAAGTCGTGAAGTTGAAAGACTAAAAAATGAAAAAATAAAATTGGCGCTTAACGTAATACCCCAATATAATTCTGAAGAATTCCGGGATGAAATTAAAGAGCAAAAACAAATTAACCCTGACAGGTCAATTGGTAATTACTTAAAACAATTTGTACCGGAAAGATTAAGTAATGCACTAATTGAAATTACCGGTATTGATACCGGGAAAAAGTTGAAAAGGATTTCGAATAGTGAAATGAAAACTCTTATTGAATGTTTCACAAATTATAATCTTAAATTTTTCGGAGTGAAAGGATTTAGCCAGGCGGAAGCAACTGCAGGAGGGATTCCTCTTGATGAAGTAAAGTATCAAAGTCTGGAATCCAGGTTTCAACCGGGATTATTTTTTGCTGGTGAAATTCTTGATGTTGATGGTTTACTCGGAGGATATAATTTTCAATGGGCATGGAGCAGTGGTTATGTGGCGGGTAAAGCTGCTGCATCAAATAACTGATAGCTGAATCAGATTGCTGATTGGAAGATGATTTCGTAATTTTTCGTTAGTCGAACAAATAAACCAATGAACAACTATTTTCTGAAATATAAGCTTCACATTAAAATTACTATCCTGTTTGTTTGTTTTATCGGATTGTATCTTGCAAAAGACTTCGGGAAATTTTCCAACAGGCAGATAGAAAATATTTTCTATAATATCTCCGGTGAAACCACTCCCGATTCAGGCATAGTAATAATTCACATTTCGGAAACCGATCTTGAAGAGCTTGGCAGCTGGCCCATCAAACGAAGCTACTATGCGCTTCTTGTAAATGAACTGACCCAGCTTAATGTTAAAACTATTGGGCTTGAGGTATTTCTTTCAGAAAAGTACTCTGCCCGCCCGCTGTATAATGATTTGCTGAATATTGAAATAAAAAATTCAGGAAGAGTAATTCTGTCTTCAACAATAGAATCTTATAACAGGCACACACGGGAAGGAAAAATTATTTACCCTGAACCGAAAGCCGCCTTGCAGGATATTAAAACCGGTCATCTGGGATTCATTGATGATAATGGAATTTACATTCCTCAGATAATAAAAATTAATTCGATCAGTGAGCCTTCTTTTTCTCTCGCTCTATCTGGTAATAAACAACCGGATATTTCAAATTATGAAACTAAAGTAAATTTTATATCAGGCTGGAAAAAATTCAGGAATTATACTCTTCTTGAATTCTTTAATCTTTTTGGTTCCGGCTCGCCTGAATTAAAAACCTTTGCAGGTAAAACAATAATTGTTGGTGTAAGTGATGAATTGCTTGCAAAAAATATTTCATCTTCATTTGATGAAAGAATGCCGGGGGTTGCAATTCATGCATTTGCCCTGGATAATTTATTGAACGGGAGGTTTATTAGAACAAATTATTTTAATATTTCTGCATTTCTTATTGTGCTTGTACTGTCTGTATTCGTGCTAATTGAAATAAAGATAAAGATGGTTTATAAATATCTCGCACTTGGTTTGGGCTTTGTTATTGCAGCGTATCTTTTGTTCACACTATGGCAAATAGAGATTCATTATTCGCTTTTCCTGTTCCCTTTTATTTCTGTTATGATATTGGATTCCATTGCTTTTTTCTTTGACAGAAGAAAATACCTTGCCGGCATTTTAAGTGAAACACAGTTTCTTAAAAGTACTCTTGAAAAAAAGGAAGCACAGCTTGAACACCTCCAGAAAGAACTTGAAGTAACAGGCGAGAACGCATCACACGAATTAATTCTTCGGGTGAGTAAGTTGAAAGCACAGGTGGAAAATATTAAGATCCAGGAGATTGACGAAATACCTGCCGATCAGGCTTCAGTTGCCGCAGCTAATTTTAACGGACTTGTTTATAAAAGTAAACAAATTTCCGTTGTTGTTGATCTTGTCAAACGCGTGGCCCCCGAAAATGCAACGGTTTTAATCATCGGTGAAAGCGGGACGGGAAAGGAACTTGTTGCCAAAGCTATTCATCAGCTTAGCGGCAGAAAGGATAATAATTTTGTAGCAGTTAATTGCGCGGCGCTTTCGGATACTTTACTTGAAAGCGAATTGTTCGGTCACGTTAAAGGTGCTTTTACTAACGCTGTTAATGATAAAGCCGGAAGATTTGAGACTGCAGATAACGGTACAATCTTTTTAGATGAAGTTGGAGAAACCTCGGAAAATTTCCAGGTTAAATTGCTCCGCGTACTTCAGACAGGTGAATTTGAAAAAGTTGGTTCATCAAAAACCAACAAAGTGAACGTAAGAGTTGTTGCGGCAACAAATAAGAATCTTGAACAGCAGGTTAAGAATAAGAAATTCCGTGAAGACCTTTATTACAGGCTGAATGTTATTAAGATTGAATTGCCGCCGCTGCGTGAAAGAAAGGATGATATAGAACCGATAGCAAATTATTTTCTTGCTTCGGAAGATAAAAGTTTTGTTTTATCCAAAGCAGTGCTTGAGCAATTGCTGAATTACGAATGGAAAGGAAATGTGCGCGAGCTTGAATCCACAATTAAGCGGGCAATCATTTTTGCAAAATCATCCGGCAGAAATATTATTAAACTTTCCGATTTGCCCGAAGAAATTGCAAGCAAAGGACATCTTAATTTTGATGAACTGATTCTTGAATCATTGAGGGAGAAGAAGTTCAGTCATTCTTCTATTAATGAAACAGCGAAAGAACTTGAAGTAAGCAGAAATTTTGTTTCAGAAAATTTCAGGGGAATTATTTTTAAGGTTTATTATGAAGCCGGTTTTAATGTTGAGGATGCGGTTAAATCTGTTTGCAATAATTCCGATGAACAGGCGGCTGAAAAAGTAAAATCGAAAGCGCTTACGTTTTTATCTAATGTTGAAAAAGATGTAACTGCATTAAAACACCTATCAATAGATGAAGTTAAGCAGAGACTAAATTCAAAGTATAAAAACCTGCCGCAGAAATTTCATTATTATCTTGATGAAATAATTTTAAGGATCCTGGAAAGTTAAATGCCGCCAACCGAAACTATCGCCCTTATAATATTTATTATTACTTACACGGGAATTATTTTTACAAGGCTTCCGTGGTTAACTGTGGACCGGCCGTCATCTGCATTCTTTGGTGCGGTAGCAATAATTTTATCCGGCGTGCTTTCTTTTGATGAAGCATTAAAGGCAATTGATTACAATACAATTGCGCTTCTTCTTGGAATGATGATAATTATTTCCGTGCTTGAGCTGGACGGGTTCTTCACTCTTATTGCACACAAAACAATTTCATTTTCAAAAAGCAGAAAACAATTGTTATTCATTATAACGTTTGTAACGGGAGTTGCAAGCGCCTTTCTTGTAAATGATGCGGTCGTTCTTTTGTTTACTCCTGTAATTATTAAAATATGCCAGTCCGGAAAGCTTAATCCTGTTCCGTTCCTGATAGCAGAAATTATGTCATCTAATGCAGGCAGCGCTTTAACAATTACGGGCAACCCGCAGAATATTTTAATCGGAATTAATTCCAATCTTGCATACGGAAAATTTATGCTTATAATGCTTCCGGTTTCTCTACTTAGTATGCTTGCAATATATTTTATTGTTCTCATTCTTTACAGGAAAGAATTTAATAATGAAGAAGATTTTACATTTGCAGATGTGCCTGAAAGTTATAATTATAAATCCATGAATACTTCCGTGCCGATATTTATACTTGTGTTAGCAGGATTCTTTTTGAGCAAAGCAATTAATATATCTTACTCAATGATTGCATTGGCAGGTGGTTCGTTAATATTACTTTTAGGAAGAATCAAACCAAGCAAAATTATCAAACAAGTGGATTGGGTTCTGCTTCTGTTCTTTGCAAGTTTGTTTATTGTTGTAACAGGAGCAGAGAAAGCAGGCCTGCTTAGTTTCTTAATGAATCTCTTCCAGATTAAAAGCGGGTTTTCGGGAGTGCTGACAATTCATCTTTCAAGTCTTGTACTTTCGCAGGTTGTAAGTAATGTTCCGTTTACAATTTTAATGTTACCAATTTTAAAACCTTTGCAGAGTGATGTTTTGTGGATGGCTTTGGCTTCAGCTTCTACACTTGCAGGTAACCTTACCATTATAGGTGCTATGGCAAATCTAATAGTTATAGAAATTGCAGGGGCATCAAAAATACGTATAGGATTTTTTCAGTTTCTTAAAGCCGGAATACTTGTAACGGCAATCTCATTCATAATATCGCTGGTTACACTTTGGATAATATTTTAATTAGTAAATCCTCTACGAGGATTAGAGAGATAATGGAATGATAGATATTAAATCTGCATTGAGAAGAGAGTCCAAACAGGAGTTAATTCTTCAGCCTAAGGCTGATCCCGCTAAGCCTGAGGCTTATAAATTTGCGGGACAATTTCTATTTTCCAATTCCTAAATAGTGTTCTTCCGGCAAATCCCTTAAACGCTGTGCAGCAATTTCAGGAGTTATATCCCGCTGTGCCTCTGATAGCATTTCAAATCCTACCATAAACTTTTTAACCGTTGCGGAGCGAAGTAGCGGTGGATAGAAATGAATATGCGTCTGCCAGTGATCATAATCTTCATTATCCATCGGTGCAAAGTGAAAGCCCATTGTGTAAGGAAAAGATGTCTGAAACAGATTATCATACTTAACAAGCAATTTCTTTAGTGCCTCTGCCAGAGAAACTTTTTCCTGTTCGGATAAATCTATGATTCTTTTAATTGTTCGTTTGGGAAGCACCATTGTTTCAAACGGCCACACAGCCCAGAAGGGAACAAGACAAACCCATTCATCATGTTCAACAATTATTCTTTCCCTTGCTTTCAACTCATACTCAAGATAATCTTTAAGAAGTACACTTTTATTCTTCTCAAAATATTTCTTCTGGTTATCTTCTTCTTTTCTTATTTCATTAGGAAGGAAAGACGTTGCCCAAACCTGGCAGTGAGGATGTGGATTTGAAGCTCCCATAATTTCTCCGCGGTTTTCAAAAACCTGAACCCATTTAAATTCTTTTCCTAATTCATCAACTTCATTTGCCCAAACGTCAATTACTTTTTTAATTGCAGGCACTTCCATGGTAGCAAGAGTTTGATTGTGGTTTGGTGTAAAACAGATTACCCTGCAGCAGCCTTTTACTGCTTCAGCTTTCAGAAAATCTGTTTCGTTCATTTCCTGCAGTTCTATGTTTTTTAGTAGGGCAGCAAAATCATTTTCAAATACAAATGTGTCTGTATAAGCCGGGTTATGTTCGCCGTTCGCTCTTACATTACCGGGACAAAGATAGCAATCCGGATCATACTTTGGTTTATTTTGATGCGCTGATATCTCCTGTTTGCCCTGCCATGGTCTTTGCGTTCTGTGCGGTGAAACCAATATCCATTCGCCTGTTAAAGGATTAAATCTTCTGTGCGGAGTAGAGAAATTTTTGTTCATTTTTAATAGCCTGACTGATAAACTGATACATAAAATAAATTAAGAAACATTTCAAATAAAACATTTCGCTTAAAAGGATGCAAATCATATGAACATTTTTATGCAGTGATGAGGAAAAGAATTCCGCAGATAAGCATCGTACTATATTTTTTTAATAACAGTATAGGGATCATTAATTCTTTCAAAGAAATGATAATATTCAATTCATTAGCCGGCTAATAGTCGCGCTTCTATGTCGTGAATTATCAAATTCATAAAGTTTATCATAATAATAAAGCAGCCCCAAAAGTTTTTTACTTTTTAATATAATTTGGATATGAAAACCGCACTTTCCTCTTGGCATTATTCATGCCCTTTACCGTTTTGATTTCAAAATATTATTAACATAACCAAGTACAACGGAAAATTTTTATGAATTCTAATTCTTCTGTTATAAAAGTTACAGTTAGGGAAAAAGTAAGTTATGCATTCGGGGATTTTGCGTCTTCGATGTTCTGGAAGCTTTTTTCAATGTTCCTTTTATTCTTCTATACTGATGTGTTTGGACTTGCCGCAGCCGCAGTGGGTACAATGTTCCTTGTTACAAGAATATGGGATGCTTTTGTGGATCTTGGTATTGGGGCTATGGCAGACAGAACAAACACACGCTGGGGCAAATTCCGTCCTTATTTGCTTTTTGGCGCCCTTCCGTTTGGTATTGTTGGTATTATTACATTCGTTACTCCGGATTTAAGTCCGAATGGAAAATTAATTTACGCTTATGTTACCTATACAATAATGATGATGGTTTATTCTCTTGTGAATGTTCCTTATGCTTCATTGCTTGGAGTAATGACCAACAACTCTGATGAAAGAACTTCACTTGCTTCGTACAGATTTATAGGTGCATTCTCCGGCGGATTATTTGTAACCGCAAGCGCAAATTACCTTGTTGAGTATTTTGGTAAAAGCGGCAATGTCGCAACTGGTTATCAATGGACAGTTGCTGTGTATGCTATACTTGCAGCGATATTCTTTGTCCTTACTTTTGCGGGAACAAAGGAAAGGTTGAAACCGGCAGTTGAAAAGAAATCATCTCTTAAAGAAGATTTTAAAGATATAGGCAAGAATAGTCCCTGGTTTATTATGCTTGGTGCCGCAATAGCTGTTCTTATTTTTAATTCGCTTCGAGATGGTTCAATTCTTTATTACTTCAAATATTATATTAAAGATCAGACAGTAAATATTTTTGGGACAGATTATAATTTCAGCCAGGCATCAATGGCTTCGGCTTATATGTCCATCTGGTTGGGCACAAATATTCTTGGAGTGCTTATAGCAAAGCCGCTTGCTCATAAGATCGGCAAGAAGAATGCGTTTCTGCTTTCAGTAATCTCATCTACAATATTAAGTTTTATAATCTTCTTCCTTCAGCCACACCAGGTTATTTTAATATTCTTAATGAATATTCTTATAGGAATATCCGCAGGAATTGTATTACCGCTGTTGTGGTCAATGTATGCTGATGTTGCTGATTATTCGGAATGGAAAACCGGAAGAAGAGCAACAGGATTAATTTTTTCCTCATCTTCAATGTCGCAGAAGTTTGGATGGACACTGGGTGGTGCTTTAAGCGGTTGGCTCCTTTCTGCTTACGGTTTTCAGGCCAATATGGAACAATCGGAAACAGCACTGATGGGCATAAGATTAATGATGAGCATCTTTGCAGGTATTGGCGCATTGATAGCAACAGTTTTTATGTACATATATCCACTCAGTGAAACATTCATGAAAAAAATTGAAACAGAATTAGAAGAAGCAAGAGCCAAACATAGTAACTAACAAAATTCGATACTGAGGAAATATGACAAAGGAAGAATTCAATAATAAATTAAAAGTACTGCTTGACGATCACGAAAATCTTATAACAAGAAAGAATGAGAAGCTGCAAAAGGGAAACGGAATTTACAGCCGTTACAAATATCCTGTTCTTACTGCAGAACATACTCCGATATTCTGGCGATACGATCTTGATTATAATACAAACCCTAATTTGCTTGAGAGACAGGGAGTTAATGCAGCATTCAATTCCGGTGCGATGATATTTAACGGAAAAATTGTTTTGGGTGTAAGAGTAGAAGGTGCAGACAGAAAATCATTCTTTGCGATTGCCGAAAGTGAAAATGGAATTGATAATTTCAGATTCTGGGATTACCCGGTAACCATGCCTGAAACAGAAAATCCTGATACAAATGTTTATGATATAAGATTTGTACAGCACGAAGACGGATGGATTTACGGCCTGTTCTGCAGTGAAAGACATGACGACAGCAAACCAGATGATACTTCTGCCGCAACTGCCGCCTGTGGTATTGCGCGGACTAAAGATTTAATTAACTGGGAAAGACTGCCGGATCTCATTTCATATTCCGGTCAGCAGAGAAATGTTGTTCTTCATCCTGAATTCATTAATGGTAAGTATGCTTTATATACGCGTCCGCAGGATGGTTTTATTGAAACAGGAAGTGGCGGCGGAATAGGCTGGGGATTTACAGATTCTATGGAGCATGCGGAAGTAAAGGAAGAAATTATAATTGACAGAAAAGTCTATCATACAATTTATGAAGTGAAAAACGGTCTTGGTCCTGCCCCCATTAAAACCGATAAAGGCTGGCTTCATTTAGCTCATGGTGTTAGAAACACAGCTGCCGGTTTACGTTATGTGCTTTATCTTTTCTTATCTGATCTTAAAGATCCTTCAAAGGTAATTGCCAAACCTGCAGGATATTTTATTGCTCCGGAAGGCGAAGAAAGAGTGGGAGACGTTTCCAATGTTACATTCAGTAACGGATGGGTAAAAAAAGATAACGGCGAAGTTCTTATTTATTATGCCTCATCAGATACGCGGATGCACGTTGCAACATCAGCCGTGGATATTTTGCTTGATTATGTTTTGAATACTCCGCCTGACGGATTGCGTTCTGCTGCAAGTGTTATTGAAAGGAATAAGTTAATTGAAAAGAATCTGAAGATTTTGAAAAAATAGTTTCTCCTTTTTTGAACTCCTCCTATAAACTTCTCTGTAATTCTGAGTTTATTGTTTTGCAGAGAAGTTTTTATTTTAAATACAGTTGCTACAGAATAGCCCTGGCTTTCAAGCCGGGGAAAGTATATTAATAGTTGATGAAAGAAATTACTAATAGAGATTTTTGAAAAATTCAGAATGTCATTCCCGTGTAAACGGGAATCTATAGAAATTTATATGGATTCCCACTTTCGTGGGAATGACAGGTGACATACAAATTATTTTTCTGATGTCTCTCATATTTTATCTGCCGTTAATTTTTCTATTTCTTAATTTGATATATGAAAATAAACAAATGAGTAATGCACAATCTTAAACGAGTAATATTGCTTATAGAAACCTCAAGAGAGTTTGGCCGTGAACTTTTGAGAGGTATTGCGCGCTACTCAAGACTTAATGGGCCGTGGTCGTTTTACAGGGAGCCGGGAGATCTGAAATCTGCTATCCCGCGTTTAACAAACTGGAATGCCGACGGAATTATAATGAGGAACACTGTAATTTCTCATGAACTGCTAAAATTGAAACTGCCTACAATATTAGCACTTCATGAAAAAACCAGGCCACCTCACTTACCGGCAATCTTAACGGATGCATCTGCAATTGCGCGGCTTGCAGCAGAACATCTCCTTAACCGCGGTTTAAATGAGTTTGCCTTCTGCGGCTTCGATAAATTAATTTGGTCCAACGAACGAAAAATATTTTTCAAACAAATTCTGGAAGATGCCGGCTACGAGGTTAACATTTATAAAAAACCTTCGGATAAAAAATTTAATTCGTGGGATAATGAACAATACTTTATGACCGAATGGCTAAAGCAATTGCCAAAACCGGTTGGTATATTAGCCTGTAACGATGACCGTGCCCAGCATGTTCTTGAAGCATGTAAATCTGCCGGCTTGCATGTTCCTGAAGAGGTTGCCGTACTTGGTGTGGATAATGATTCCATTCTCTGTTCAATAAGTGATCCCCCGTTATCAAGCATTGCACTTAATGTTGAACCCGCAGGGTATGCTGCCGCAGATTTGCTTAACAGGATGATGAACGGCGAACCAATACAGGGACAAGAAATTATTGCTACGGCAACTCATGTTGTTAAACGGCAGTCTACAGATGTGTTGTCAATAAATGATTCCAATCTTGTTAACGCAATCCGCTATATTAAACAGAACGCCAAAAATAAAATCTCGGTTAATAATGTTGTTGCACAGACTTATCTTAGCAGAAGAAGCCTCGAAGAAAAATTCAGGAAAATTTTATACAGAACAATAAACGAGGAAATAAAACGTGTACGGGTAGAGCAGATAACACAAGTATTAATCGAATCTAATCTTTCAATCTCCGAAATAACTTCTCTCTTTAATTTTACCGATGCCGAACACATATCAAGATATTTCAAAAAAGAAAAGGGTTTAGGCTTAAGGGAATTCCGCAAGCTTCACCGGAAAAGCTAACCATATCTTCTTAACACAAACAGATAATTTACGTATTAATATTTGCGCAATGTGGTGAGTTTTACGTAAGAAAAGGCTTTTATTAATTTTACCGTAATTATATCTTCATTCTGGTTTTTTCTGAGATTAATAAATGCCAGAACCTGTGCTGCGGGATAAAAAATTCCACAGGTAACAGTGTAATTTGGGATTCAGAACAAAAAATATTTAGGCGTTCCTTTTAAATTATTATACTAAAAGGAGAATTATGATTAACAGCATTATTAAAAATCCTGTTTTCCTGCTATCTAATTCAACCACCATTTTTTCACTTGGCTGGGTTGATTCCTTGATTATTGTTGTGTACTTCCTTTTTGTACTTGGCATTGGTTATTACCTGATGCGTTTTACAAAAACAGGCGAAGACTTTTTTATGGCCGGCCGTGAAATGACTGCCTGGATAGCGGGACTCTCTTTTGTGGCTGCAAACCTTGGCTCACTTGAATTAATGGGCTGGGCTGCTTCTGCTTACCAATATGGAATTTTAGCAACCCACTGGTATTGGATTGGAGCTATACCCGCAATGCTCTTTCTTGGTATTGTAATGATGCCTTTCTATTATATTTCTAAAACTCACTCTGTTCCGGGCTATTTAAAATTAAGATTTGGTGAAGGCGCAAGTTTACTCTCGGCTGTCTCATTCGGTTTTATGACGGTGTTTATGAGCGGTATTAATATGTACTCAATGGCTATTGTTATGAAAGTTGTTCTTGGCTGGGATATTCATTTCAGCATATGGGTTTCTTCTTTAACAGTAATGGTGTATGTTGTCCTGGGCGGGTTGTTATCCGCAATCTTTAACGAAGTTTTACAATTTATGCTGATCTGGCTCGGCGCTTTACTTATTCCTATTGTTGGTTTAATTGAAGCCGGCGGCTGGGATGGCATGGTTGCAAGAATTCAAACTAACTTTCCTGCAGGAGATTATACACATCTCTGGAGTACAATGGGCTCATTCCAGGATAACCCGATGGGAATTCACTGGACAGGAATTGTATTTGGGTTGGGTTTGATAATTTCTTTTGCATATTGGACAACCGATTTTCTTGTTGTTCAAAGAGTTCTTTCTGCAAAAGATTTACGATCTGCGAAGATGGCTCCCATTATTGGTGCAGGATTTAAAATGATGGTTCCTTTCATCGTTATACTTCCTGGACTTTTGGGTTTGGCTGTCATTCCTGGTTTGGTTGGTGAGAAAGAAGCAATTGCAACCGGTGGGCATAGTTACAATGAGGTCCTTCCTTTAATGCTAGCGAGATACGCTGGCCCGGGTTTGCTTGGCCTTGGTGTTACTGCTTTAATTGCGGGATTCATGTCCGGTATGGCAGGTAACGTAAGCGCATTTGCAACAGTGTGGACGTATGATATTTATAAACCTATTCATCTTTGGATAAAGAAAACTGAAGGTACAGATGCACATTACGTTAAGATTGGAAGATGGTGTACAATTATAGGTGTACTCATCAGTATCGGTACTGCTTACCTCGTTCAGCAGTTTGCAAGTATAATGGACTATGTTCAGGCATTGTTTAGCTTTTTTGTAGCGCCGCTTTTCGGTACTGTTATTTTTGGTATGCTGTGGAAAAGAACAACAGCAGCGGGCGGATTCTGGGGATTGTTTGCCGGCATCGGTTCATCAATTGCAATGTGGGCATGGGTAAAATTAGATCCCGGTGCGTTAAAGTTTATTGCACTTTCAGAACATGCAAAAGATATGGCTGAAAATATGTACCGCGCTTTGTGGTCATGGATAATCTGCGTTGTTGTTACAGTTGTTGTTAGTTTATTAACAAAACCAAAACCGGATTCTGAATTGGTAGGATTGGTTAAAAGCGTTACTACAGTTCCTTCTGAAGGAGATTTACCATTATACAAACGCCCTATCATTTGGGCATCGGTAATCTTCGTGGTATTCCTGGTGCTTAATATAATTTTCTGGTAGGAGCAAGTTATGACTGATAAACATTCAATCTCAATATGGTTTTTTATAGGCTCTCTGCTGCTTATATACGGAGTAGCAATTTTTATTTCAAATATATTTGAGGCAATTTCACCATCACAACAACATACAATAGTTCTCAGAGAACTTAACTTTGGAATATGGTGGGGATTGCTGCTTATTGTTATTGGGGCAATATATTTTATTGCATTCAGGCCCTGGAAAAAGAAGGTGGACATAAAATGAGGAAAAGTACCGGAAATTATAATTGAATAGTGGTCTCCGGTATTATTAATTCATTTTTAATTAATTGAATCTCAAGTAGGAAAAGTATGATTGGTAATACACAATCCGATATCAAACCGGGCAGGAAACTGTTCGGCATTTTACCTGATGGTAAAGAAGTGTTTTTTTATACCCTTAAGAACTCATTGGGTATGAGTATAAATGTTATGAACTATGGTGCCATTGTAACCGCAATTAAAGTACCGGATAAGCTTGGTAATTTTGATGATGTTGTTCTCGGCTTCGATACAATTGATAAATATATTGCTGACGGAAATTACATTGGTGGAATTGTTGGCCGCTATGGCAATAGAATTAAAAACGGTAAGTTCAAATTAAATGGAAAAGAGTATCAGGTTTCCGTAAACGATGGTGAGAATCATCTGCACGGAGGTTTCAAATGCTATATTAAAGTTCTATGGGATATGAAAATTGAGATTACGGATAATGAAAAGTCCGTTGTGCTAAATTATGTTAGCAAAGATGGCGAGGAAGGTTTTCCGGGAGAAGTTCAACTTGAAGTTAAATATACTTTAACAGAAGAGAATGAACTTGTAATTAATTATTCCGGCACTACAGATAGAACTACGATACTTAATCCAACACATCATTCTTATTTCAATTTAACCGGCAACCCGCACAATACAATTCTTGATCATGAAATAAAAATTTTTGCGGATAAGTATACAGAGATTGAAAAGGGAATGACTACAACGGGAAAAATAGTTGATGTTGAAGGAAGTGTAATGGATTTCCGTTCCCCTAAACCGGTAGGCATGCAGATAGACGACAACTTTGAACAGCTTACTCTTGCAAAAGGTTACGATCATAACTGGGTTCTTGATAATTATAATAAAGAAGTCCGCAAAGTTGCAGAAGTATATGATCCTGCAAGCGGAAGATTAATGGAAATCTCAACAGACCAGCCGGGCCTGCAGTTTTATTCAGGCAATTATCTTAATGAATCAATTATCGGTAAGAAAGGAATTCCTTACAAGCAGCGCTCAGCCCTATGCTGCGAAGCTCAGCTTTATCCTGATACTCCGAATAAGCCGGAGTTTCCCTCAGCAAAACTGGAACCGGGAGAAATTTATAAACAGACTACTATTTACAAATTTTCAGTCAGATAGTTTTTACATAATCTTTAAAAGGAGAGGTCCTGATGAGCAAATATGTAATCGGGCTTGATTTTGGTACCAATTCATGCCGCTCTCTTTTAGTTGATGTTAAAGATGGCAAAGAGCTTACTTCATCTGTTTTCAATTATCCTTCAGGCAAAGAAGGTGTTATTACGGATGATAACGATCCGAACCTTGCAAGGCAAAATCCTTCAGATTATTTAATCGGAATTGAACACACCGTTAAAGCTGCACTTGCCAAAGCAAAAGAGGTTGATAAGAATTTTAATGTTGATGATGTAATCGGTATAGGCGTTGATACAACCGGCAGCAGCCCGATGCCTGTTGATGAAAATGGTTTTCCACTTTGCTTTGATGAAAGATTCGAAGATAATCCCGCATCTTATGTTTGGTTGTGGAAAGACCATACAAGTTTTGAAGAAGCTGCATTAATAACAGAAACCGCACGTAAGATAAAGCCAGACTATCTGGCTAAAATCGGCGGAGTATATTCATCCGAATGGTTCTGGAGTAAAATTCTCCATTGCAAAAATGTTGCCCCGGAAGTTTATAATTCTACTTTCAGTTTTGTTGAAATCTGCGATTGGATTACTGCTCATCTTGTCGGCGACCTTAATCCGGCTAAAATTAAAAGAAGTGTTTGTGCAGCCGGACATAAAGCAATGTTCAATAATGAATGGAATGGATTACCGGATAAAGAATTTCTAAATACACTTTCTGCTGGTTTAGGCGAACTGCGGGATCGTTTATACTCCTGGGCATATTCTTCTGAAGAACTATTCGGTTATCTTTCAAAGGAATGGGCAGACAAACTTGGACTTACCACAAATGTTGCTGTTGCAGTGGGCGCATTTGATGCGCATATGGGAGCGGTTGGTGCGGGAGTTTCTACAGGCACACTTGTTAAAATTCTTGGTACCAGCACCTGCGATGTTATGATATGGCCTTATGAGAAAAAATTAAACGATATTCCCGGTGTGTGCGGCATTGTAGATGGTTCTGTGCTAAAAGGTTTTTATGGAATTGAAGCCGGCCAGTCCGCTGTGGGAGATATATTCCTCTGGTTTGTAAATAATCTTGTTCCTGAAAGCTACGGAAAAACACAGGACGAAAAATTTAAGAATCTTGAAATTGCAGCATCAAAACTTTTACCCGGTGAAACTGGATTGCTTGCACTAGACTGGAATAACGGCAACAGGACAATACTGGTAGATGTAAGATTAACCGGGCTTTTACTTGGCCAGACACTTCATACACAACCGCATGAAATTTACCGCGCACTGGTTGAAGCAACAGCATTCGGTGCGCTTGCAATTATAGACAGGATTGAAGAATATGGAGTTGCAATTAATGAAGTTGTAAACTGCGGCGGGCTTGCAGTAAAAAACTCATTGCTTATGCAAATCTATGCCGACATTACAAATCGTCCTATGAAAGTTTCAAGAAGTGAGCAAACGCCTGCTTTGGGTGCCTCAATATTTGCTGCGGTTGCTGCAGGTAAAAATTTGGGCGGTTACGAATCAATTAACAAAGCACAAAAAGAAATGACCGGCATAAGCAAAACTTACAATCCTATACCGGAAAATCATGAGACTTATAAAAAACTTTATTCCCTGTATCATCAGCTTCATGATGGCTTTGGTACAACAGAATGGAATGGAAGCATGTTTAATGTTATGAAAGATCTGCTTGAAATAAGAGATGCCGTAAGGAGAAATAAATGACGCTTAAGAAATTAAAAGAAGAAGTCTGGAAAGCAAATCTTGAACTTGCTAAATCCGGGCTGGTTATTTTTTCCTGGGGAAATGTAAGCGGTATTAATCGTGCTGAAGGTTTAATTGTAATTAAACCAAGCGGAATTGAATATGATGTTCTTAAAGTTGATGATATGGTTGTTGTTGATTTTAATGAGAACATAATTGAAGGCACCAAACGTCCTTCTTCTGATACAGCAACTCACATAGAGCTCTATAAAAACTTTCCGGAGATTGGCGGCATAACCCATACACACAGCGCTTATGCTACTTCGTTTGCGCAGGCGTGCAAAGAAATTCCATGTCTTGGTACAACACACGCAGATGCATTTAACGGCTCAGTTCCGGTTACACGGTTTCTTTCCAAAGAAGAAGTTGAAATCGATTATGAAAAAAACACAGGCAAGGTAATAGTTGAACGATTTAAGAATTTAAATCCCAATGCAATTCCTGCTGTTCTGGTTGCAGGCCATGCTCCGTTCTGCTGGGGCAAATCCGCATCGGATTCAGTTAAGAATAGTGTGATACTTGAAAGAACAGCATTCATGGCACTTAACACGCTTCAACTTAATTCTAAGATTAAAGAACTGCCTGAATATATTCTTCAGAAACATTTTTCAAGAAAGCATGGACCAAACGCTTATTACGGTCAAATAAAGAAATAGAAATTATCTAAAGGGAAAATAAAATGGATGAGTTTAAAAATTTTGAAATCTGGTTTGTAACCGGAAGTCAGCATCTTTATGGTGAAGAAACATTAAAGCAGGTAGCGGAAGATTCCAAGGCTATAGTTGATGGATTAAACAAATCGGGAAAGATTCCTGTTAAAATTATTTTCAAACCGGTGCTTACTACTCCGGATGCAATTTCTGATTTATGCCTTGAAGCAAACAGCAACAAAAATTGTATCGGACTTATAAAATGGATGCATACTTTTTCTCCTGCTAAGATGTGGATTGCAGGGTTGAAAATCCTGAACAAACCCTTTGTTCATCTTCACACTCAATACAACCGGGATATTCCATGGGATTCAATAGATATGGATTTCATGAATCTTAACCAGGCAGCACATGGTGACAGAGAATTCGGATTCATTTGTACACGGATGGGAAAGAAAAGAAAAGTTGTTGTTGGTTACTGGCAGGATGAAGCTGTTCAGAATAAACTTGCTGTTTGGGCACGCGTTGCTTCTGCATGGCAGGATGCACAGGGCGGTAAGATTGCACGCATAGGCGATAATATGAGAGAAGTGGCAGTTACTGAAGGCGATAAGGTTGAAGCTCAGATCCGCTTTGGGTATTCTGTTAACGGATACGGAATCGGCGACTTTGTAAAATTCGTTAATGATGTTACTGATGCTGAAATTGATAAACTTATTTCTGTTTACGAAAACCAGTATGAAATTTCTGCTGAAGCAAAAAAGAGTGGAGATAAATATCAGAATCTTAGAGAAAGTGCTAAGGTAGAACTTGGATTAAAAGCATTTTTAATTAACGGTGGTTTTAAAGGTTTTACAACAACATTCGAAGATTTACATGGATTAAAACAATTACCGGGACTTGCAGTTCAGCGATTAATGGCAGAAGGTTACGGCTTTGGTGCAGAGGGCGATTGGAAAACTTCTGCTTTGGTAAGAGCGATGAAAGTTATGTCGGTAGGATTACAAGGCGGCACATCATTCATGGAAGATTACACTTATCATTTTAATCCGACCAGCATGAAAGTTCTTGGTGCGCATATGCTTGAAGTATGTGAATCAATTGCAGAAGGTAAACCAAAATTGGAAATTCATCCGCTTGGTATTGGCGGCAAAGATAATCCTGCAAGATTAGTATTCAATGTTCCGGCAGGAAATGCTTTAAATGCTTCTTTAATTGATATGGGAAGCCGCTTCAGGTTAATTGTTAACGAAGTTGAAGTTGTTAAACCTGATAAACCTTTGCCGAAACTTCCGGTTGCAAGGGCGTTATGGATTCCAAAACCAGACTTGCCCACTGCCGCAGAGGCATGGATATTGGCCGGCGGCGCTCATCATACGGGATTCAGCCAGGCAATTACATCTGAATTTATGGAAGACTTTGCAGAAATTGCAAACATAGAATATCTTCTTATAAATGATTCTACCAATATTTCAGAGTTCAAAAAAGAATTAAGATGGAATGAATTGTATTACCAGCTTGGCAAAGGTGTTTAACCGGAAATTGTGAAATCATCCCACACGTTTTTCTCTGGCAGAATTGATTGTATGGGATGATGATTTCGTAAGTAAAAAATTTTTTTCCTTCTAATACGGAAATAATTTCAGGAGTTAAAATGAAAAAGGTTAATTCTGTATTCTTCTTTTTATTTCTCCTCTCTGCGCTCTCTATTGCCCAAAATGAAAAAACAAAAGTAACCCTTGATGTAACCGACACGAAATTTCTAATTGATAAAAATATCTACGGGCATTTCTCTGAGCATCTTGGCAATTGTATTTACGGCGGATTGTGGGTTGGAGAGAATTCAAAAATTTCTAACACGAACGGAATAAGAAATGATGTTTCCGCTGCACTGAAAAAAATTAAAGTGCCTATACTGCGCTGGCCGGGCGGATGCTTTGCGGATGAATATCATTGGAAAGATGGCATTGGCCCGAGGGATAAACGTCCTACGATGATTAATACAAACTGGGGCGGAGTCACCGAAGATAATAGTTTTGGAACACATGAGTTTTTAGAATTGTGCAGGCAAATAGAATGTGAACCTTATTTTACTGCAAATGTCGGCAGCGGTACAGTTCAGGAACTTGCTCAATGGGTAGAGTATGTAAACTCCGATAACGTAAGTCCGATGACGGACCTGCGTAAAACAAACGGAAGAGAAAAATCATGGGGGGTTACATACTGGGCAATCGGCAATGAAAGCTGGGGCTGCGGCGGTAATATGCGTCCCGAATATTATGCTGATCAGTTAAAAAGATATGGAACCTACGCACGCAATTATGGGAATTATAATCTTTATAAAATAGCTTGCGGACCTGCAGGTGATGATTATAACTGGACAGAAGTATTAATGAAAAACGGAGGCTCAGATTTTTCCGGTCTCGCGCTTCATTACTATACCTGGAAGAATAGTAAGATTGCAACCGACATAAGCAAAGCCGATTGGTTTGATGTTATGAAGCAGACTCTTAAAATGGAAGAGTTGATAGGGATACATTCAGCCATTATGGATAAGTATGATCCGAATAAAAGAATTGCTCTTATTGTTGATGAATGGGGAACGTGGTATAAGGTTGAGCCGAACACAAATCCCGGCTTTCTTTACCAGCAAAATACTTTACGTGATGCAGTTGCAGCGGCGACAAACTTGAATATTTTTAACAATCACTGCGATCGCGTTAAGATGGCAAACATTGCCCAGATAATTAACGTACTGCAGTCTGTTATTTTAACCAAAGATGATAAGATGGTTTTAACTCCAACCTATCATGTTTTTGATTTATTCAAGGTTCATCAGAACGCAACTCTTATTCCGCTTAAGATTGAATCCAAAGACTATGTTTTCGAGAAAGATAAAATTCCTTCCGTCAATGGCTCGGCTTCAATTGATAACAACAATAAAATTCATCTGTCGCTTGTTAATATTAACCCGGATGAGACGCAGACGGTTGTCTGTTCATTTAAAGGATTAACGACGAAAAATATTACTGGGCAAATAATTACTCATAAAGAAATGAACGCACATAATACTTTTGATAATCCGGATGTTGTAATGCCTTCTGAATTTTCTGATTATAAAATTAACGGCGGTGATATTGAAGTTATACTTCCGGCAAAATCTGTAGTTGTATTGGAACTTAACGGTGAAGTAGAAAAGAAACCTGCGCTTGAAGTTAAAGATGCAAAGGCCGGTTTGAATTATAAGCTTTATAACGGCATCTGGAATATGCTTCCTAATTTTAGTCTTCTTACTCCTGATAAAACCGGTGTAATAGAAAATTTAATTCTTCCCGAAGGAAACCCGGAAGAAAATTATGGGTTAACATATAACGGCTACATTAAAATTCCAAAAGAAGGTTTGTACAGGTTTTATCTTAGCTCCGATGACGGTTCACTTCTTTCAATTGATGACATTAAATTAATTAATAATGATGGTTTACATGCGACCCAGGAAATTTCCGGCGTTAAATATTTAAGTTCGGGCTTTCACAAATTAGATGTTTTCTTTTTCCAGAAAGGAGGAGGACAGGCATTTGATGCAAGTATTGAAGGACCCGATTTGAAAAAGCAAACCATTCCCAAAGAATTTTTGTTTCATTAACAGAAAGTAAAGAGAAAGATAAATTATTATATAAGTTTTAAAAGCCCTTCCCTTGGGGAAGGGTGGGGATGGGCTGTATATATGAGTTTGATATTAAATAGAGAACCGATTAAACTTACTCCGCTTCAGGAGAAGATGATTAAAAGCGGATGGGGAAAAGAAGCGTTTGATAATTCTGCGGTGGAAAAGATTATATATCTTTCCGACGGATTAAAAGTTCATGGATTTATTGCAAGACCCGTTAATGCAGGCAATAAAAAATTTCCATGTATCATATGGAATCGCGGCGGTGTTGGGCAAAGCGGTGCCATTGATGATTTTAATGCACGGGGAATTTTTGGACAGCTTGCAAGCTGGGGATATGTGGTGTTTGCTTCTCAATACCGTGGAAATGCCGGCGGCGAAGGCAAAGATGAATTTGGCGGCGGTGATGTAAATGATGTTCTTAATTTAATTCCTCTGGCAGATGAGGTACCTGTAGCTGATACAAAATTATGGGGAATAGAAGGCTGGAGCCGTGGGGGAATGATGACTTATCTTACATTAACAAAAAATAATAATTTCAAAGCCGCTGTTGTAAGCGGAGCAATATCAAATCTTGATTACCAGGCGGATGACAGCCGCTTCACAAAAACATTTTTGAAAGATATTCTCGGCTATGAAATTTCTTCTGAAGTAAAACAAAAGTTTTATGAACGCTCGGTAATGAATTTCCCTGACAAGCTTCCAAAGCATACTCCTATTCTTATTCTTCACGGTACGAATGATGAACGGGTTACACCTGATAACTCAATTGATTTATCTAAAAAGCTGATAGAATTAAAAATTCCATTTCGTCTGGTATTGCTTGAGGGAGGCGACCACTTTCTTAAATCTCATCGTAAAGAAGTTGATGAAATGAGAAGGAACTGGTTTAAGAAATATTTGGTTTGATAAGTAATAAATTTTGGAGGGAACATGAAATATTGGCTGCTTAAATCTGAAGCAGAAGTTTTTTCTTTAAACGATCTGAAGAACTCTCCCGGCCAAACAACCTACTGGGATGGCGTTAGAAATTATCAGGCTCGTAATTTTATAAGAGATGAAATGAAGTTGGGAGATAAAGCTTTATTCTACCATAGCAATTCAGAGCCAAACCTTATTGCAGGTATTTGCAAAATAGTGAAGGAAGCTTACCCTGATTTTACAGCATTCGATCCTGATAATGAACATTATGATCCTAAAAGCAAAAAAGAAAATCCTGCCTGGTTTATGGTAGATGTAAAATGGGAAGAAGAATTTAAAAATCCTGTTACGCTTCAGAGTGTTAAATTAAATCCTAAATTAAAAAACATGAGACTTGTTCAACCCGGAAACCGTTTATCGGTTATGCCGGTAACCAAAGATGAGTTTGAAGAAATTCTAAAGATGTCCGGATGAAATATTATGGTTAATGAGAAACGAGTAAGATTACTGAAAGCAGGTAATCAATCAAATGGAGCCGTTGTTTACTGGATGAGTCGCGACCAGCGTGTTCATGATAACTGGGCGTTGCTGTATGCGCAGGAGAAAGCAGCAGAGGCTAACCAACCTTTGTTTGTTGTGTTTGCTCTTGTAAATGAATTTCTTGGCGCAACACTTCGTCAGTATGATTTTATGCTGAAGGGATTGAAGGAAGTTGAAGTAGAATTGAGGAAATTAAATATTCCCTTCATTCTGCTGCCGGGTTCTCCGCAAATAGAAATAAGCAGGTTCGTTAAAGAGAATAGCATTGGATTACTTGTTGCGGATTTTGATCCGTTAAAAATTAAAAAGGAATGGAAGAAAAAAGTTAGCGAAAAAATATCAGTCCCGTTTTATGAAGTTGACGCGCATAATATAGTCCCATGCTGGATTGCTTCTGATAAGGAAGAATTTGCAGCATATACTTTCAGACCAAAAATTCACAAGCTGTTACCGGAATTTCTTGATGAATATCCTCCATTAATTAAGATGAAAGACAGAGTGGATATTTCACCAATAGATAGGGAATCTGTTTACTCTTCATTAAAAATAAACAAAAATGTAAAACCTGTTGATTGGATTCGACCTGGCGAATCGGCCGCATTAAATTCATTAAGTGATTTTCTTGATGATCGCCTGAACTTGTACAGCGTGCACAGAAATGATCCTAACCAGCAGGCCCAGTCAGATATATCACCGTATCTTCACTTCGGCCAGATAAGTGCGCAAAGAGTTTTGCTAAATTACCGTAACAAATTTAATTCTCTTAACATGCAGGATGATTTTCCGGAAGAACTTGTTGTAAGGCGTGAACTTGCAGATAATTATTGTAACTACAATGAAAACTATGATTCATTTGATGGCTTTCGTGCTTGGGCAAAGCAAACATTGAATGAACATCGGAAAGATGATCGCGAGTATATTTATTCTCTTGATGTATTTGAAAATGCTGCAACTCATGATGAACTATGGAATGCGGCTCAACGCCAGATGATTGATACCGGCAAGATGCATGGTTATATGAGAATGTACTGGGCTAAGAAAATTCTTGAATGGTCTAAAAATCCCGAAGAGGCAATTCACTTTGCGATATACCTTAACGATAAATATGAACTTGACGGACGAGATCCGAACGGTTATACTGGTGTAGCATGGTCAATCGGTGGCATACATGACCGTGCATGGTTTGACAGACCTGTCTTTGGTAAAATAAGATATATGAATTATAACGGCGCTAAAAAGAAATTTGATGTGATTTCTTTTATAGATAAACACACTTCATGATCCGCTCAATTACAACCGGACTTCTATAATCTTCTCCTGGATACACGGCATTATTCCCAAAAAATTTTACATTTATTTCCCGATGATATTCCCGCCCGAAAGACAGAACATTAAATAAATAATTTTAAACTTGATTAATAACTTATTTTTTAATACTAATTAATTCAGATTCTTAAATTTCTAAGGCAATTAACTGATTTTGGTTTTTAATAAAAACAAGGAGCAATATGAAAAAGATTGAGGCAATAATAAGACCGCACAAACTTGATGAGATTCATAATAATCTGCTCGAATCCGGCTTTACTGGTTTGACTGTTACTGAAGTAAGAGGATACGGCAGGCAGAAAGGTCATAAGGAAATTTACCGCGGCTCTGAATATAACATCGAATTTGTACCTAAGCTTAAGCTTGAACTCATTTGTCAATCCGAGCAACTTGAACAGGCAATATCAATTATTGTTAATTCTGCAAAAACCGGCGAAGTTGGTGATGGAAAAATCTTTGTATCAAGTCTTGAAGAAGTAATAAGAATAAGAACAGAAGAATCCGGCGTAAGCGCTATCTAAAAAAACAGGAGAAATAACAATGAAAAAAAGTATTTTGATTACAATAATTTTTCTTTCGGCAAACCTTGCAATTGAAGCACAACTTAAATTCGGTGCTGATTTATACAGCAGGTATATCTGGAGGGGAATAAATCTTGGCGGAGATTCACCCTCCTTACAACCGGGTTTATCATATACCACTGGTGGATTGTGTGTTGGTTTCTGGGGAGCATATAGTTATCCTACAGATGGCTTTACATATTCGGAAAATGATATCTATGCATCTTATTCTTTAACGGTAGAAAATAAGGGTTCATTTACAGTTATTGCAACCGACTATTATTTGCCTTCTTCTCATATCCCTTTGGGGCATTATGAAAAAAATGGAGGAGCACATGTAATTGAAGCTGGTTTAAGTTATTCCGGTCCGCAAACCTTTCCGTTGTCATTAGCCGGTTACTATAACCTGCACAATGATGTTGATAATTCAGTCTACCTGCAAATAGGTTACCCGTTTGAAATTGATGACGCAGTTTTATCCCTGTCGCTTGGATTTGTGCCTGGTAAAAGCACTTATTACTTAACTGAAAAAGCTGCAATTATAAATGCCAGTGTTACGGCTTCAAAACCAATTGTTGTTACTGAGAAGTTTACTGTTCCAATCAATGTCTCATATACGGTTAATCCAAACCAGGATATAAGCTACCTGACATTTGGAGCAGGCTTTACTTTTTAATTTTATAAATGATAGGAGAATGATATGTCTAAGACAAATTTTTATTTTATAGTGGCGGCTATTTTTATAACAACGCTTATTCTTGTAGGCCCGTCTGTAATTAAAGCCGAAACTGACCCTGCCGGAACTAATACGGGAACGGTGAAAGATGTGCCTGCTGCAAAACAAGGCGAACCAACCTTAACAGAAATTGCTGATGCGGTTGGGCATAACAGGATTGCAACAAATATTATATGGACACTGCTTGCGGGATTTTTAGTAATGTTTATGCAGGCCGGTTTTGCAATGGTTGAAACAGGATTTACACGAGCCAAAAATGTAGCGCATACAATGGGAATGAACTTCCTTGTGTATGCTATTGGTATGATTGGTTTCTGGATGTGCGGCTTCGCATTTATGTTTGGCGGCGTCGGATCAATTTCAGCTTTGGGCGGAACGCCGGGATTGGCAAATGAAATATCAGTTAACCTGTTTGGAAAAACATTTGGATTGATTGGCGGCAGCGGCTTTTTCCTTAACAACTCTGTTTATGATGTTGGTGTGTTTGCGTTGTTTTTATTCCAAATGGTTTTTATGGATACGACTGCAACAATTCCAACTGGTGCAATGGCGGAGCGATGGAAATTTTCCTCATTCATCTTCTTTGCTTTTTTTATTTCGATGTTTGTTTACCCGGTATTTGGAAACTGGGTATGGGGCGGCGGTTGGTTAGCCCAGCTTGGCGTTAATTTTGGGTTGGGTCATGGCCACGTTGATTTTGCAGGTTCATCAGTCGTTCATTTGGTTGGCGGAGTTGCAGCGCTTGCCGGCGCAATTGTTTTAGGTCCACGCATTGGAAAGTATAATAAAAACGGTTCTCCTAATGCTATACCGGGCCATAATATACCAATGGCAATAACCGGAACATTCATTCTTGCTTTCGGGTGGTTTGGCTTTAATGCCGGTTCAACTTTGGCGGCAAGCGATTTACGGCTTGCAGTTGCAGCTACCAATACAATGATCGCTTCCGGCGCAGGCGCCTTGGCAGCAACACTCTATATGATGTGGAGATATGGAAAACCGGATCCAAGTATGATGGCAAACGGAATGCTTGCAGGCCTGGTAGCTATTACTGCTCCCTGTGCATTTGTAAATTCAATTTCTTCATTTTTTATAGGCGCAGTAGCCGGTGTGTTAGTAATTATTGCTGTCTTTTATATCGATCAGAAATTGAAAATTGATGACCCGGTTGGTGCAGTTGCAGTCCACGGAGTAAATGGTTTATGGGGAATAATTGCATTAGGTTTGTTTGCCGACGGAACATACGGAGATGGATGGAACGGAGTTGCAGGAACAGTAAGAGGATTATTCTATGGTGATGCAAGCCAATTAATTGCGCAAACCATTGGTGCGGTTGCTTGTATAGCGTTCGTATTTCCGGTTATGTACGGCTTTTTCAAACTGCAGGATAAATTATTCGGAATACGCGTAAACAGAAAAGATGAAATTGAAGGACTTGATATTCCTGAAATGGGAGTTAAAGGATATGATGAGAGTGCGCCATCATCCGTACAGTATTCTCCATTGATTCACGAAATGCAATAGATTAGATGAAACCGGAGAGCTGGTTTTTCTCTCCGGTTTTCTTATTAAAAGTTTATCGTCTGTCCAATGATGAAATGATTTCGAGTACTGAGTCGGTTATATAATTTGTTTCTGCTGCAGTTCGTAAATGTCCGTTTACCAGAAATGAAAAAACAATCTCTTCACCATCGGCTGTTGTAACATAGCCTGAAAGACCTCGTACATTTGATATAGTACCGGTTTTGGCATGAACATTTTTTTCGGCAGGTGTTCCCTTCATCCTGCCTTTCAAAGTACCATCAACTCCCGCAACGGGCATCGCATTATACCAATCAATCCAATATGAATGATGTCTCATTCCTTCTAAAATCTTTACGAGAATTTCAGGACTTGTGTAATTGTATCTTGATAAACCGGAGCCATCCATGTAAGCATAAGTATCCGATTGAATGCCGAATTGTTTCAATACATCCTCAACAATCTTTTTCCCCTGCCTGAAAGATCCTATTCCGGTTTTCTTCCATCCTAAAGTACGCACAAAAGTTTCGGCATATAAATTCTGACTTGGTTTCATCAATCCCGCCAGTACATCTCTGAATAAAGGTGAATTATGTTTGTCAATCAGTGTTAGATTATGATGAGTGGTTTTCCATCCGGCAATATCATCACAATCTTTTGGTTCGCCAATAACTTTAATTCCGTTTCTTTCCAATTCTTCTTTAAGAACAGTTACATAAAATAGAGTTGGATTATAAAGGCTTGGTGTTTCCTCAAATTCTTTTGAACCGGCTTTTACATATCCGCTTATTTTAATTGTGTTGGTTCCAAAAGCACGACTTATTCTGATGTTTGAATTTCCTGTATCTCCAACTATTGTTACATCTTCAATTTTATAAAATGAACTGGGGAGATTGGGTTGGATTGTTAGCCGCCCTTCCTTTGTTGCAGGAGGAATAAACTTTAGATCTACACAATTTTCATTAAGCTGGAGGGGAGAGATTTCCGCAGAATACCATGCATCAAGATCATCATAAGTCCAGCCGTAACCATATGGGTAATCTTCGAATGCATTGTCGTCACCAATTATATTTCCATTAATCTTTTTGATGCCCATTGAAGACAGCTTCACCGCCCAGGATTTGAATAATCCCAAGGGATCGGTAGTTAATCTTGTGTAAAGTGTAGGATCTCCGTTACCATACACAACCAGGTTGCCTTCAAGAATTGAATCTTTTATTTCACCTTCGTAGTTCATGTAAGTTTCAAATGTAAACTCCGGACCAAGAGTAACAAGTGTTGCTGCTGCAGTCGGAATCTTTTCATTTGATGCGGGCATAAACATTTTACCTGAATTTCTTTCATACCATGTTTCACCGGTCTTTAATGATTTAATCAATACGCCCCAATGAGCATTGGCAAAAATAGAATCATCAAAACGTTCCTGAATTTTTTGCTTTAATGTGAATAAATCATTAGCAGGTGTTTTGGTGGTCTCCTTTACAGTTGAGCAAGCAGCAAATAAGAAAGTAAACAGAAAGATTATTAATGTGATTTCTTTCTTCATATTATCCTCGGTAAGTAAATAGTTGTTTTTGCGCATAGCAATATACAAAATCAATCAGAATATTTAGGCAGAACAGAATTGTAGTATAGTCTAACTGAAACAGGAACTAAAGAATATTTTGGAAACGTTATTATTAATAACAATATGTTAAGGTGAATATGGAAATAGTATACATTGGATATGCCTGGTTTATGATGTGGTACATTGTTAAAATAAAAAGAGAAATGAGCAGATACAGGAAATATCTTAATCAGCATAATGATATTTATGTCCCATCATATAAAGAAATAACGGAAAACCAGCATTGGTCTTCTCAATTGATAAATACAATTGGCCAGAATTATAAAAGCAGACAAAAGCAGAACAGGAAACTTATCTTTCCGGACTTAAGGAGAAGAATAAGTAACATTAGTGTGGCTTTAGTTGAAAAAAGGGACTGAGCAATTGTAGTTCAACTGCGGTTTTGGAAAATAAATCAATAGTTAACTTTGCCTGAAGTTAGCAGGAGGATTCTTTATCATATTAAAACGGCAATTTATATTTCTATACCTGCAATTGATTTTAAGCCAACAGTAAAAAGAATTTTATTAATCAAAATGTTTAGAAAAAGTAGTAAAGAACTCAATCCAATCAAAGTCGTTCCCAGATCAAGTTCCAGCATTATAGTAACAACAACTACCGCAGCACCAAGAATTGTAGAAACTAAAATATTAATTGCGACATTCCAGTTATGTTTTATGGGTTTGTATTCATTGTCCCAGATAAGCTTGGGAAATTGTATATCCAGCATTAATCCAAGTTGAGCAGAAAATAAAATACCAAGCAGAGAAAGAATTATACATGCTATTAAAACCATGAGGGATATCTTTAAAAGAAATACAGCAGCAAAAAGAATAATTATTGTCCCGCTAAAGCTCAGAAGTATTCCGGGCAAAAGTTTTGCATATATTTGCTCGCGGTAACTGATCGGCAAAAATTTATTTACAAAAAAGTTTGTTCCTTCCCGAGAAATTGCCGAACCAGTAATTCCGTTTGAAGACGTAATAAATAACCCGGCTGCAAGCGCAATAGCAAGTATAATTGAATCCGGATTACTTTTACTAAGCAAAGCCTGGAGCTTTCCCAAATCATTTCCTACTCCGCCAAAAGCAAATAACAATAAGAATGGCCACAAGAAATTAGTGAGAACGCAGTTTATAAAATATGGCGGAGTTCTGAACAGAATTTTTATTTCCTTCAATGTAAAAGCTTTTAAAGCAGAATTCTTTACGGAAATTTTCTTTAGTTCTTCTTTGTGAAACGACTTTGCCGGTGAACTAACTTCTGAACCACCGACGGCTCCTTTGAAATACAACTTCTCAGCGGCTATTAAGAACAAAGCAATAAAAAATAAATTTGCCACATAAAACAGGAATAAATTATAAAGACCCTGGTAGCTATCGTAATTGAGTAATGTAAGAGTAGCTAATTTTGTTGTTGGAAAAATTGTTGAAACAGTATTAATAAGAGAGTTCTTGCTTGTCTGAAGCAAAGCCATAACTTTACCGGGGTTGGTTTGTGCATTAAGGTAAGTGGAAGTTACATAATTAATTCCGAAGACAAGTAATATTCCGAAGATAGCGGCAAAAATTCTAAACTGGTCTTTTCTTTTTGCAATATTAATATACCGCAGGATGAACATTATTATCAGTGCATCAATAGCGAGTGGTATTACCGGTATTCCAAGTAAAAGTAAAAAACTGTATAAATAGAAAAGGATTCCCCCTGAACTTTTAATTCCATATGCAATAATAAGCGGAAGTAGAAAAAGTATAACTGTAAGATACTCGTACAAAAGTGTTACAGTAAATTTTGCCGAGGTTATCTGGTTAGCCCTCAGCGGTAGAGCAACAAGTGTATCAACATCCTGTGCAAAATAGAAAATGTTTATGACGTAGAATATTCCGAATACAAGTATTAAGACACTTATAGAAACAAATCCCGAAGCTATTAAAATTCCTTCCTGCTTTACTTGAACAAACAGGTCATACATTCTTGCTGTAGAAGTACCTATTCCGATAACCATCGGAAGTATACTTAAGGCAATTAGCGCCATGTACAGCAAATTTTTTTTATTTCTGTTCTTCCCGGAGGCAAATGTTGAAAAACTGTTCTTTAATAATACTTTTGTTAATACGACAAATTTTTTCATATAATCTTTGCTCTGTGTTAATTTGCGGCATCAGTGTTATTTGTGTTCTATTCTGTTTCCTCTGTCAGCTCAAGGAACATTTTTTCAAGCGATTCATTACCTTTAAACTGTTCCCGTAATTCTTCAATTGTGCAGAAAGAAATTAATTTTCCTTTATTTATTATCGCGACGCGATAACAGATCTTTTCTGCTACTTCAAGAATGTGAGTTGAGAAAAATACCGTCCTGTTCTTCTGTGCATATTCACGCATAATCTCTTTTAAAAGGAATGATGATTTTGGATCGAGACCAGTCATTGGCTCATCAAGTATCCAAACAAGCGGGTCATGAATTAATGCTCCGATTATAATAATCTTCTGCCGCATACCATGCGAGTAGCTTTGTATTTTAGCGGACAGGGAAGAAGTCATTTCAAATTTATCAGCTAATTCATCAATTCTTGCTTTTCTGTCTGTGGTGGAAACATCGTACATATCGGCCATAAAATTCAAATACTCAATTCCTTTAAGACGTAAAAACATATCGGGGCTATCAGGTACAAATCCGAATTGCTTTTTAACTTCGACCGGTTTTTCATTTATGTCTAAACCATTAATCCTGATGACGCCGGAATCAGCATTCAGAATTCCGGTTAATAATTTAATGGTTGTAGTCTTTCCTGCACCGTTTGGACCAAGAAATCCAATTATTTCTCCATCCGGAATAGAAATTGTCAGGTTATCTACTGCTTTAACTTTATTGTTATAGCTTTTGTTGATGTTTAGAATTTCAATCATTTTTTACAACCCGAAATAGTATTGTTCAAAAATAGGTTTGATGATTAAATAAACCAAAAAGTAAAAGAGATTTTAATTTCGTAAAAATTGGTGGACTATAATTCATGATAATATGTTTAATCCTTGACTAAAATTTAGTAAATTGAAACCGCATAAGAATAGAAGTATATAAAATGGAATTAAAAGATATTCGATGGAAACAGCGGTTTGAAAACTTTCAGAAGGCTTTTTTAGTTCTTAAGAATTCTGTTCAGCAGAAAAATTATACTCCATTAGAAGCAAGCGGACTAGTTAAAGCTTTTGAATTTACTTTTGAGCTTGCCTGGAAAACTCTTAAAGATTTTCTGGAAGCAAATGGTGTTGATACCAAAACTCCCCGTGAAGTAATTAAGCAGGCATTTAGCTCTGATATTATTAAAGATGGGCATACGTGGATGATAATGCTTGAAATAAGGAATGAACTTTCTCATACGTATGATGAATCGGAAGCAAACAAAGCCGTGAACATAATAAAGGAACATTACTATAGGGCAATTGAACAAGTATTTGAAACACTCGGTAAGAATATTAATGATTGAAAAAAACATTGGAGTAACAGAAACCGATAAGGAAGAAATCCTGAAGGTTCTAAAGAAATTCCCGGAAGTTGAAGAAGCAATTATCTTTGGCTCCAGAGCATTGGGTAATCACAAGCCGGGATCAGATGTTGATTTGGTGTAAAAGGAATAGTTGATGAAATCCGGTTGACTATCAAATCAATTTTAAATGAAGAAACGCTTATGCCTTATAACTTTGATGTGCTTGATTATTCAAACATTTCAAATGAAGAATTAAAAAAACATATTGATAATTTCGGCGTTTCAATTTATAAAAAGTAAATTGCCTGATTATTGTAAACCTTTGGTATTTACAAGACCTTTCTCTTTATTAAAAAACTAAAAATGCTTAAGCCGGAAAATATTACCAACAATTTATTTCATAAAACTTCTGTGCTTTATCAGGGTGTTATTTTTCTGCTTGCTGTTTTAAGTTATCTCCCCGGTCTTTTCTTCGGATTCGTTCAGCTTGATGATTCTTACATGATTGAATATTACAAACTCTTTAATGATTTAAATCCGGGGCTTAATGATTTTACAAATGCATTCGTAAACAAGTACCTTGGCGGTCAGTACTACAGACCAATTACTAACCTTACATTTCTGTTTGATATTTTGATTGGAGCGGGGAATCCATTCTACTTTCATTTAACAAACCTTTTGCTGCATTCATTGGTCTGCATACTAATTTATAGGTTCTTTATGACCTTGGATGTGAAGAGAGAAATTTCATTTATACTGTCAGCTTTTTTTGCTGTTCATCCTATTAATACAAATGCAGTTAACTGGATTGTAGGCCGCTGTGATATTCTTGCCGCAGTATTTTCACTGCTCTCATTTATTTCTTTTTTGAATTATATAAAATCAAAGAGAATTATTTCTTTGCTTAGCTATATTATTTTTGCTTTGTTCGCGGTATTATCAAAAGAGGTGGCAGTTATGTTGCCTTTTGCTGCAAGCCTGTATTTAATATTGAATAAGAATTGGAAGAAAAATATTCCGGCTACAGTAATTGCTTTTATTCCACTCTGCTGTTACATCATAATCAGATTTTTAATGGCAGGTAAGGTTAACCCTGAAAAAATTTATCTGGCGGGCGCATTACAAAATTTACCGATGCCGTTTGAGTTAATATCAAAATTAATTTTTCCATTTGGATTAAAAGTGCTTCCTGATTACAACCTTTATTTAACCATAAGCGGTATTGTCCTTTTCATAATGATTTTGTTATTGCCTCTCGTATATAAAAAAATATCCCGGGGCAAATATTTCTTCGGTCTTGCCTGGTTTATCCTCTTTTTAATTCCCGGACTGCCTATATCCACTATGTCGGTAGATGGGTTTCAATACTGGGATTGCAGAGTTTATCTTCCTTCAATAGGATTTATTTTAATATTAGGAGCGATACTGAATGATTCTAATGTAAAAAGCATATTCAATATTTCGCTGTCTGTTTTATTGTTATTTATCGTCCTGACATTAATACAATCCCGGAAGTATAAAAGCGAAATAACATTCTGGGAAGCTGCCGTTAAAGAACAACCTAACCGTGCTTTATTTCATGAAAGACTTGCAAATATGTATTACCAGAACGGCAGGTATAAAGAATCTCTTTTTACAATCAATAAAGTTTTTAAAATGAATTTGAAAGATGAGAGTTTAAGAAAAAAAGCAGAAGAATTAGTTGAAAGGATTAAACTGAAAAAAGCAGGGACTAAATAAAATTATTTTTCATTGCAGAGATTAGTAAAGGCAACCGTTAAGGTTGCCTTAAATTTATTATCAGAATGTTATCCCGGTATAACTTCTATTGCGGGATGAATTTCTCTGCGGAGTAAATTTTCTATTGCATTTAATGTTCCGCTTATTGCGCTTGGACACGAACCGCACGCACCCTGGTAACGGATCATTAAAGTGTAACCGTCAATTCCCAACACTTCCAAACCTCCGCCATCACCGGCAAGAGCCGGGCGTACACGCTGATCTAAGAAAGAATTTATCTGTTCAAGCAAAGCGCTTTCTTCCTGTTCATTCGGTTTTTCAATTTCCTGTTCGGCAGGAATTAACGAAGTATCGAAGCTCTGAATAAATTCAATAAATGGTTTTTGAATTTTTCCCCAGTCGGTAGCCGGGTTCTTTTCAACTGTAATAAATTTATCCATGTAGAAAACAGATTCCACTCCATCAATTGCAAAGATACCTTTTGCAAGCGGATCGTTTTCTGCGTTCTCTTTACTTTTAAAATGACGCGATTCTCGGTTAAGCAATCTTTCGTTTAAAATAAACTTAAGTGCCTGTGGATTAGGTGTTAAATCAACATCCTGCACTCTTAACATATTTTTCTCCGGTTTTTCATTAAATAACTCAAATTGTGTTTCTAAAGTTCAGTTAAATTGCCCTTTCCAGTTGCCTTGTTATCCAGGTATTAACATTTTTGCCGGATCTTGTAGCGGCAATAAGAATTTTATCATATAAATCTTTGGGAAGCTTCAAGTCTAATTTCCCTTGGAATGGTTTGTCCGGTTCCTCTCCGCGCTGTTTACAAAAATCAAGGTAATCATTAATAGAATCCTTAAAAGCCTGTTTTAATTTTGCTACATCATTACCCTGAAAGGTAATAACATCTTTTATTCCTATTACTTTCCCATGAAAAATTTCTGCTTCTTCATCAAATTCAATATATCCCTGATAGCCTTTATATTTCAACTTTAACTCCAGCCTTAATTAAGAATTCTCTTAGAGATTTTATTGTTCCTTTATCTATTTCCTTTTGTGGATGCGGTCTGTGGAAAACAGCTCTGACATTGGATAAAGCAATTCTTACTCTTGAACCGTTTCCTTCACTTATCTCTGAATTTAAAGAACGTAAGAGCATCTCTACTGATAACCACGAAATATTTGAACGAACTGGTTCATCGAAGATAGCTTTAAGTGTTTTCTTGTTTTTCGAATTCATCTCAGACAAAATTAAAATTCGATTCTATGAAATTCAATATAAAAGTTTACCTTCCCCTGTTGTCCACAACCAGTACAAATTCGCCCTTTAAGTTTTTACTTTCTGCTGTTTTAAGCACTTCATCAATGCTTCCCCTGTAAAATTTTTCGTTTGATGAGGTTAGTTCGTATGCAAGCACCGCAGGAGTTGTTTTAGAAAATATCTTTGCCGCATCAGATAATAAAGATTTTAACCTGTATGGAGTATCAAGAAAAATTATTGCCTCTTTAAGATGCCGTAACTTTGCAAGCTCTTTCTGCCTTTCTTCCTTTTTAGGAGAAAGCCAGCCGTAATAGTAAAATTTTTCAAGATGTAATCCTGAAGCCATAATTGCAGTAAGCAGGGAACTTGCTCCCGGTACAGGTACAACCTGAATCTTATGCGATAAACAAAGATCAAGAAGCAGATGCCCGGGATCAGAAAACAAAGGTGTTCCGCAATCGGAAATTAATGCGGCGCTTTCTCCTTTTGTTAAACGCGGAAGAATTTCATCCACCGATTCATTTTCGTTGTGCTCATTAAGTGTAACAAGCTCTTTATCAATCTGGTATTGTGAAAGCAGCCGGCGTGCTTCTTTAAATTCTTCGCAGATAATAAAATTTACTGATCTTAAAACTTCAAGCGCTCGTAAGGTAATATCCTGGTAATTACCGATTGGTGTTGAAACAATATAAAGTTTGTCGTTCATTTTTACTCGTTTACTCCCCCTTTGGGGGAGCTAGAGGGGGCTTTGAATCCCCTGTAAGTATCGAACTTTGAATTATACATTACGATGTTCATATTTTCATCCCGTAGTGTTCCACCGCTTGGGTAAAGATAAAACTCGGAAATCGTATCAGTCTTTTCATCTGCCGGCAGACCGTTTTTTGTATAAAACTTTATACGGTAAAAGCCAAGCTCATACTTTCCGTTCTTTATTTGTTCAAGAAGATTTTCTTCCGAAAAGATGAAAATATCGTTCATATAGAATTATAAGAGCTCTTTAATTTTATCGTGCAAAGAATCCAGCGCAACAACAGATTTCTCATTCGTTTTCCTTACTTTAATTTCAACTTTACCGTCTTTCAGGTTTTTTTCACCAACAACAATTTGCAGCGGCATACCAAGCAAATCTGCATCATTAAATTTAAAGCCTGCCGAAACATCATTCCTGTCATCCCAGATAACTTCATAACCTTTTGCGGTCAATTCATTATAAAGCTTTTCGGATTCGGCGGCAATCTTTTCGCTTTTCATGTTCAAACTTAAAATCTGAATCTGGAACGGAGCCAAAGTTTTATCCCATACAATTCCTTTCTCATCATAATTCTGCTCTACATAACAAGCCATTACACGTTCAACACCAATGCCGTAGCTTCCCATTATTATAGGGTGCTCTTCACCTTTTTCATCAACAAAAGTAGCACCTAATGCTTCGGAGTATTTTGTGCCGAGTTTAAATATATGTCCAAGTTCTATTGCTTTGAAAACATCTAACTTTGAATTACATCTTGTACAGGTTTCGCCCGCTTCAACTACGCGCAGATCATAATATTCACATTCAGGCACATCACGCTTCATGTCAATTCCGCCGATGTGATAATCATTCTTGTTTGCACCGCTGTAAAGATTATTTGCATCTTTTAATCTTAAGTCTGCAATAATTTTATGTTTAAATCCGACAGGACCGATTGAGCCGGCATCTGCACCGGTAATTTTCTTAAGTTCATCAGGGTGACCAGGACGAACATAACCTCCAAGTATGGCGGTAAGTTTTGTTTCATTAACTTCATCATTACCAGACATTAAAACGAGAACCGGATTTCCATCTGCAATATATATTCTTGATTTAGCACATTCGGTTTCATTAATCTTTAAGAACGCGCAAAGCTCATCAATGCTTTTTACATTTGGCGTTGAAATCTCTTCAATCTGTTTGCTTTCTTTAAGCCGTGGTGCGGCTTCAACAATAGATTTTGCAACTTCAACATTTGCAGCATAGCCGCAGTGTTCGCAGTAAGCAACAGTGTCTTCACCTGCTTCTGATTTAACCATAAATTCTTCTGATCCGCTTCCGCCCATAGCACCGCTTGATGCGCCGACTACAAAATATTTTATTCCGCAGCGGTCAAAAATATTCCTGTATGCTTTATCGTGAAGGCTGTAAGAATGATCAAGTCCTTCTTTTGATATATCGAAGGAGTAAGCATCTTTCATAAGGAATTGTCTTCCGCGTATAACTCCGCTTTTGGGTCTCGGTTCATTGCGGAATTTTGTTTGTATCTGGTACCATATCTGCGGCATATCTTTATAGGATTTTACCACGCCGCGTGCATGGTAGGTCATAATTTCTTCATGTGTTGGAGCTAAAACATATTCCCTGTTCTTTATATGGAAAAGAATATCTCCGAATGCCTCAACGCGGTTGGTTTCTTCCCAGATTTCTTTTGGATTTAATGCCGGCAGGTGAAATTCCTGTCCGCCTATTGCATCCATTTCCTCGCGGATTATCTGTGTAATTTTTTTAACAACCTTGTAACCAAGAGGCAGGAAAGAATAAATTCCGGCGGAAAGCATTCTTACCATCCCGGTTCTTAACATTAGAATATGACTTGGAATTACCGCATCGTTTGGCACTTCCTTTAACGTAGGTACGAATGATTTACTTAACTTCATAGCTCCAGTTTATTTTATTGAAATGATTGCAAAATTACGCAAATATGAAGCCAATTCAAAAGAAGGGAGAGTCTTTTAATGACATATAAGAGTCTGATCAGATAAATTTCCAGCACATCAACTAATCATACAGTTTCATTTCCATATAAAGTATCTTCTGTAAAGTATAATAAATCAATCAGAGAAATCTTTCTATTAACCGCCTGCCGGGGAAAAATATCGTTTACAGTAAATTGGAAGCAACAAGCAGGAATTTAAAATCACATCTTGTAACAATTAGAATACTGAAGTATCTAAACTATCAGAAAATTGAAATTGATTGCTGATGCTTAGGTGTTCTGAAATATTTAAGATAATGTTTGAATCCTGAGGAGGTTAATATGAATATTAAAATATTTCTGCTGATTATGATTGTGGCTGCCGTTATATGGTATGTCGTGGCCAGCCTTATGATAGTGGGTGAATTATTAAAGAGAAAACAGAAAATTCAATTTGTTTTAATAAGGTTTATGATTCCGGTGTATGCCCACCGGTATAAAAAAATTACTCTTGAAGAAACTGGGCATGTAGGGCCTTTGTTTTATCATTGGATTATTTCTATTAATATAGCTCTTGTTTTTACTATAGCTTTAATTATTGCCAAATTCTCTGGTTAGGTAAAATATCCCGAAGTTAATTACCAATTAAGAACAAAAAATTTTTTTGAAAAGTAAAATTGCTATTGACAATCGTGTTATATATTTCTAACTTGATGTTAGAAATATATAACATTTATTAAAGGATTAAATATGAAAAAGACAATTTTAATTTTCGTTATTATCGGATTAGTTGCAGTTACACTTATGCTTTGGATTATGAAAGCCCGAACAATAACCTACCAGGAGATCCTTATGTTGGGAGTTGTACTGGTGGTAGTTGGATTTGCAGTATTTGTTGGGATTAACAGAATAAAAAGTGTAATTCAAAAAGAACCGTTTGAAGATGAACTATCAAAAAAGATAATGACAAAAGCTTCATCAATCTCATATTACATCTCTATCTATCTGTGGCTTATTATAATGTACCTTAGTGATAAAGTGGCATTAGAATCTCACAGCCTTATTGGTGCAGGGATTCTGGGAATGGCAATCATTTTTCTGCTGAGCTGGATTGGTGTTAAAATGTTTGGTGTTTCAAATGGATAATAGAATAAAAGAGTTGCGTGCAAAACATAATTTATCTCAGCTTGAGCTGGCACAAAAAGCGGGTGTTAGAAGAGAGACAATTGTTTTTCTTGAGAAAGGTAAATACAATCCTTCACTCAAACTGGCTTATGATATTTCAAGGATTTTTAATCTCTCAATTGAAGAAGTGTTCGTTTTCAATAATGAAAAGTGACTGAGTTATTAATACAAAGAGTTTTCAATTTAACTTAGGAGGTTTGCTATGTTACAGGGTTATATGAATTTAAAAAATACTTACCTGACTATGGTAATGATTTACTGCCTGTCGTTAACGATTTATGCAGAGCAGAGCCAACTAGTTGATTCCATTCAAACCGAAAAAACATTTTATGCAATCCAGGTAAATGATGTTCTTTGCGGATATAGCGAAGCGACTGAGTCAATGATAGCTAAAGATGGAAAAAACTTTGTTGAACAGAAATCGAATATGTTTATAATGCTGTCGTTGCTTGGCAGTGCTTTTAATTCCGAAATGAATTCGGAAGCTGTTGTTGATCCCGAAACAAGAAGATGCATATTCATGAAAACAAAGGTTAAACAGGCTTCTGTAGAAATGAGTGTTGAGATGACCCTTAAGGATAATAAATCAATTATTATCTCATCAATGAATAACCAGAAAAAAGAAATTGAAATAACACCCTATATAATTGTTGGTTCCGATGAAATGTTCTCCCGACTTAAAAAGGACATTTACGAAGAGGGAAAAAGTGAAATCAGTTACGATATTCTTGAAATTATTGAGGGAGAAGTACAAAACTCATCATTTAAAAAAATAAAGGAAGGGAAAAAAGAACTTGCGGGGAAAACTTATAGTACGGTTGTAATTGAGCAGGTAAATAATAAAACGGGAAGAAAAACCACTTACTGGTTATCTCCGGAAAATGATTACTTTGTAATGTTCGAAGTACAGCAAAGAAAAGTTTATTTGGCAGACCAAAGTGTGGTAGATAAAATTAAAGTTGCAAATATGGATGAAAACATCTTTACGAAAGCAAATGTTTCCATTTCTGATATACAATCAATTGAATACATAAAAGTAAATGTTGTTATTGAACCTACAGGAAAAAAACTTAGCGTTGATGATTTAAATGTTCCGGGGCAGAAGTTTACCGGCTCGGTAGTTAATAATCATATAGAAGGAATTTTTGAGATTTCATATAAAAAGTATAACGGAGAAAATGCGGACAGATTTCCACCTGAGATTATTGACGAATCAATTAAAAAATATTTAACAGCCGAAGATAGGATTGAAAGTAATGACCCTGTCTTGATTGACAAAGCAAAAGAAATAACCGCAGGTGCAAAAGATAGCTGGGAAGCTGCAGTAAGATTAAGTAAATGGGTTGCAGAAAATATCCATTATGCAATTCCCGGTGGTGGAACACCCAGAAAGACTTATGATATCAGGGCGGGTGAATGCGGAGCACATTCGTTCTTGCTTGCTACTTTTTGCAGAGCTGTTGGTATTCCGGCCAGAGTAGTATGGGGTGCTATGTATGCCCCTAATAATGGAGGAGGATTTGGCCAGCATGCCTGGAACGAGATTTATATGAGTAACTTAGGATGGATTCCTGTTGATGCAACTGCGTTTGAATGCGATTTTGTAGATGCCGGTCATATCCGTATTTCCGAATATCAATCCCTTGCGAGTTCCTTTAATGGAAAGAAATTCGAAGTGCTTGATTATAAATTAATCAACAAAGAAAAGACTAGTACAGAGAACACCCATTCAAAATACTATGGCAAATATACAAACATCGAAAGCGGCAAAACATTTACAGTTGTTGAGAAGGAAGGAAATCTGTCGCTTGATATTCCGGGCCAGATGGTGCTTCCTTTGAATGAACCGGATGATAAGGGAAGATGGATTTGTAAAATAAGTCCCGGACTATATCTTGAATTTGCGAAAGACAAAGATGAAGAGATTGAAAAGTTTATAATTCATGAAATAATACCTTTGACAAAGAAATCATCCCAGGATAGTATTCCCAATGATGTTCCAGAAAACCTGAAACCTTACCTGGGGAAATATTTATTTGCAGCTGTTAATCTGGATTTTACTGTACTATATAAAGATGGAGCTCTTTGTGTGGATGAACCGATTGAAAAAGGAACAATAAAACTTCAGATGCCCAATAAAGAAGGTGGTTGGATTGATGAACAAAATAAAAACACAATTTATTTTGAAAAAGACAGCAAAGGGAATATAACCGGACTTAAAATTGATGTAGCAAACTATTTCATTAAGGGCGACCTTGCTTCTGAAGTTGTAGAAAAAATCTACCGTGCTGAAGGTATTGAAAGTGCGGTAAAAAAATATCTGGAATTAAAAACCACTAGACCAGGAAAAATAATTATAACAGAAGGCAGTTATAACTTGCTTGGTTATAAATTGTTGAATGAAGGCAAGTTGGAAGATGCTATCGAAATATTCAAGCTTAATTCCGAAGCGTTTCCCGAATCATTCAATGTTTATGATAGCCTTGGCGAGGCATATATGAAAAATAATCAAACAGATTTAGCAATAGAGAATTACAAAAAGTCGCTTGAATTGAATGACAAAAATGAAAATGCAAAGAAGATGCTGGAAAAATTAAATACAAAATAATATCAACGGCCTAATTCGTTTTTAACGGCAGGAGTATTCTTCTACCAGATTTAACAACGTAACTTATATTTACTGAGTGGCAAGAACGTAATCTGCTTTTAGCGAACTTATATAAAATAAACATTTGTCTGTTTATAATTTTTATATCGAAGTTATTTTTCTACTGTGAATTTTTTTAGTGATAATACTTCTTCAAGAATTTCTTTAAGTACTTCTTCAAAATTATTTTTTACTTTATCATCAGTGTATCGTAAAATTTTTATATTAAATTTCTCAATGTAAATTTGTCTTGCCTTGTCATATTCAATTTTATCTTCACTCTCAAAATGCGTCGGTCCATCTATTTCAATGGCAAGATGTAATTCGGGACAATAAAAATCAATCACGAATTTATCAATGCTGTATTGCCTGAGGAACCTAGTATCTGCCACCTGTTTTTTACGAAGAGAATTCCACAATAATTTCTCTCCATAGGTGGAATTATTTCTTAAATTCCTTCGCTTGAATTTTTCTGAGCTTTTATTATAATGCTTAGTCATTTTTCGAAACCCCTCCTGTCCTCCCCTTTGATTAAAGGGGAGGCTGGGTGGGGTTCCTTTATTTTTGTGTGTTACATAATTTATCTTGATACTTAAGAAAGTATATTTCTAGTAAAAGTGAGGAGTCTAATAAAAATTTTTATTTTGGTAGTATCTTAATCTAAAATAATTTTATAATCAAGAATTCCCTCTAAAGTTCTGGGAAGTAAGAATTGAATTAGAGTTTAATTGCTCTTCAGTTTTGTCCAGGCTTTCTCAAGCTCCATCATAAAATCACCAAGCTCCGGTGAGAATTCCAGCCTGTTCATAACATCTTTCGGAACACTGTTTATTATTTCCTTTGTCTTGGCATCAAGATATTTATCCATGCCGGTATTGGGCATAAGGTAAAGAATCTTTGTCATGTTCTTTGCGGCAACCTCTGGCCTTAGTATGTAGTTAAGAAACAATTCGGCGTTCTTTCTGTTTGCAGCGTTTGCAGTAATACAGAAGTTATCCACAAAGAAAAAAGCACCTTCTTCTGGAACAGCAAATTTAAATTCGGGATGTTCACGTTTCAAAAGCAGATAACTGCCGTTCCAGTTATGAACAAGATCAACCTCACCGGCAACAAGATAATCCCCGCCGATGTTGTTGTCGAATTTTTTAACGTGCGGTTTAAGTTTAATAAGAGTTGACAAAGCCGCCTGCAGTTCATCTGATTTTCTGTCTTTCATCCTGTAGTTGTTAAGCCTGTAACCGATATTCAAAACTTCACGCATGTCATCCACGAGAAGAATTCTGCCGTCATATTTTTTTTCGAACAGGATATTCCAGCTCATCGATGTATCTTTTATGTTGTTGCCGTTATAGAATAATCCGCTGTAACCATAAGTATACGGTATGTGATAATTTTCCCCGGGATCATAATCCAACCGCCGGAATGCAGGATCAATATATTTTATATTAGGAACAATGGTAGTATCAATCCTTGCAAGCAAACCTTCGCTAATCATTATCCTAACCATAAAATCTGTTGCAAGTATTACATCGGATTTATTTGCGCCCATTTTCATCTTTGCCAAAAGCTCTTCGTTATCGTTGAAGTAATCAAGAGTTACTGTAATGCCGTATTCCTTCTCAAAATCTTTCACTACCTCATCGCTAAGGTAATCTGCAAAGTTTGAAATAAACAATTGCTGCGTGTTATCTTTCTGAAAGACGAGGAATAAAAACAAACCGGCAAATAAAATTCCGGCAGCGGCAAATGTTCTTTTCAATCCTTTACCTGCTTCTTTTATTTTATGAAGAGAATTAATTGAAAGGATGATAAGCATAGTAATTACAATAAGAATGCTTGATATTGCATTTATTGCCGGAGTAATTCCCATCTTTACAAGAGAATAAATTTTTAACGGCAGAGTGGTTACACCTGTGCCCGCGGTAAAAAAGGTAATTACAAAATCATCAAGACTCATTGTAAACGCAAACAAAGCACCGGATATAACTCCCGCAGAAATTTGAGGAAGGATTACCTTATAAAAAGTTTTCCATTTATTTGCCCCAAGGTCCATGCTTGCTTCCTCAAGATTTCTGTCAAGGCTTCCAACTTTAGAAAGCACTTCAACTGCAACAAATGGAATGCTGAATGTAACGTGTGCAATAATAATTGTTAAGAGTCCGAGCGGAAGACTTATGGTTATGAACAGGATGAGCAGTGCAATACCGAAAATCAATTCGGGTAAAATCATTGGTATGTAAAGAAAATTAAGGAATACTTTTTTCCCTTTGAATTTATATTTGCCGATAGCCAGTGCAGCAAGCGTTCCAAGTGTTGTAGCAATTAAAGATGTGGCAATTGCAACTATAAGTGAGTTCTTAATTGCAGTCCATAAAGTTCTGTCGTCAATTACAGCCTTGTACCATTTAAGGCTGAAGCCTTCCCAAATTGTTACTACTCTTGACGAGTTGAAGGAATAGAACACGAGTATAATAAGCGGAATGATTAAAAAGCCAATTCCTAGTACCGTAATAGTTTTAACAATTATACCTTTGCCGGTATTAAGTTCGTTTGCGCGTGAAAGGTTTCCGGCCATATTTTATATCTCCCTCGCGTTATTTTCTTCAGCAGGATTATAGTATTTGATGTACAGGAACACGAAGATGAAGATTATAAAAATTAATACGGATGAAAGCGCAGAACCGAATGACCAGTTGCGCGCCTGAAGGAACTGTGAAGTAATTACGTTGCCGATTAAATAATTATCTGTTCCGCCTAAAACATCCGGAACAAAAAAGTTGCCCAGCGTTGGGATAAAGCAGAATACAATTCCCGCAATAATGCCCGGCAGGGAAACAGGCAGCAGTACATTTTTAAAAGATTGAAACCTGTTGCCGCCAAGATCCATCGATGCTTCATAAAGTGAAATGTTCATTTTATCAAGGCTGGCGTAAATCGGTAAAATCATATAAGGTAAATTCCAGTAAACAAGTCCCACGTAAACAGAGAATGAATTGTTAAGCATTGCGATGGGTTCATTTATAAAACCAAGCTTTAAAAGAATTGAATTTATTAATCCTGAATTGCCGAAAAGAATAATCAGTGAATAAAGCTCAACAAGAAGATTTGTCCACAACGGCAGTATAATTAAAAACATTATTATTTTCTTTACAGTTGGTTTGGCAAAAGCCATATAAAAACCAATAGGGTACGCAAAAAGAAGAGTAATTACAGTTGTAACAAAGGCATACACAAAAGACCGGAGGAAAATATTCAAGTACAACGGATCAAATACTGCTTTGAAATGCTCGAGTGTAAAACTTAATTCAACACCTCCGTACATTTTTCTTACAGAGAGACTGTAGACAATAATTATTATAAGAGGAATAATAAAAAACAATGATAGCCAGAAGAACGGCGGAAAAAGCATCAGCCGGAATTCATTGTTTCCTTTTTTAATTCTTGTCATATAAAATATTTCCGGTTGTTTTACTCCAGTTTACAAATAGTTCTTCGCCCACTTCATACTGAAGCATATTGGCTTCGTTCATAAGATAATTTGAATAGTTTATCTGAACCGTGTCGCCCGTTTCCAGCTTAAGATAATATTGTGTTAAATCCCCGATGTAAATCCTGTGTTCAACTTTTCCTGCTATTCCATTCTCGTATGGCTTAGGTTCAATAAGACTTAACTTAAGCTGCTGAGGTCTTATTCCGAATGTAATTTCCTGTCCTGCAGTAAAATCAAATTTCCCGTTTCTTGAAATAATAAAATCGTTCATAAGTTTTATTTTACAACCTTCAGTGTTTACTTCTGCAACCGTGCCTTTAAGGAAATTCATATAACCGATAAAAGCAGCGGTAAAATAAGTGGCAGGATTTTCATAAATATTAACTGCCGTGTCACATTGTTCAATTAAACCATCTTTCATAACAGCAATACGGTCAGCCATTGTTAAAGCTTCAAGCTGGTTATGCGTTACATAAATAAAAGTAATTCCAATTCTTTTCTGTATATCAGAAAGCTCAAGCCGCATTTGTTCGGATACTTTTTTATCAAGGGCGCTCAACGGTTCATCAAGTAAAAGTACAGATGGTTTATTAACAAGCGCTCTTGCCAGGGCAACTCTTTGCTGCTGCCCGCCTGAAAGCTGGGACGGCATTCTTGAACTGAACCCTTCAAGCCCTACTGTGGACATAATATTTTCAACATCTTCCTTTATTTTTTCGGGAGGAAGTTTTTTTATTTTCAATCCGTAAGCAACATTATCAAATACTGTAAGGTTCGGGAAGAGAGCATAATTCTGGAAAACAGTATGAACATCTCTCTTGAAGGGAAGAATGTCGTTTATAACTTTTCCATTTAAAATTATTTCACCTTCGGTAGGCTTTTCAAATCCTGCTATCATTCTAAGCAGGGTTGTTTTACCGCAGCCGCTGGGACCAAGAAGGGCGAAGAACTCGCCATCATTTATTGTGAGGTTAACGTTTTTAACAATGAGAGATTTGCCGTAAGACTTTTTGATATTCCGCAGTTCAAGCATTTGATTATCCCGGAAGTTAAAATTTACTTTGTGAACTTAAAAAAATATAATTTCGCAGCAAAGGGATTTTTAATCTTAGTTTGTATTATTTGGTTTATTATCGGAAGGAGAAGAGAGAAGTTTAGAGATAAAAGCAAATGCTTTAATCAGACAACTACAAAAATTTATTAAGAGCTTCTTTCTTGCTTATGCTGAATACTTAGGAATCGAATTCGATACATCTAACCTTGAAATAGTTTTTAACAAGTCATTGATCTTTAATGAATCCGAGAGAATAACCGATATGCAAAACAGCCGGGAAATTGTATCGAAGAAAACTCAGTTTGCTAATCACCCTTGGGTTAAAGATGTTGATGGGGAGCTTAAATAAATTGAAGCAGAAGAGGGCAATTATGCTGATCTGAACGAAGAGGATAATAATGTCAAAGCGTGACGATAAAAATAAACGGCTTTTTAATTTGCTAGATGGCGATGATAGTAGGATTGAGAAAATCTTATCCAGTTACGAAAAACAGATAATAGCTGAATACAAAAAAGCACTACAAGCTTTTAAGATTCAACTTGATCATATATATGAACGATTTGGAGAAAAGCCTGCTTAGCAAGATGTAAGAATAAAAAATATAATCGATAGCATTCGTCAGGATATAAAATCGTTAAATCTCGAAACTCAAAACATTATTGAAGATAGCATCAAAGATATTTTTGGAACTAGCTATGAATTAACGTGCATGTCTATAAACACTGTTCTCGATAATGAAATATCATTTGGCAAATTAAGACCCGAATAAATTCAGGCATCGGTCTTAAATCCTGCTGATAAAATTAAATGGACTACAAGGAATAAAAAACACATCAATAAACTTGTGAATGATGTTAAGACTGAAGTTAGTCAGGGAATCATCCAGGGCAAACCTTATAATGAAATAGCAAGAGGAATTACCGAACGAACTGGAGTCGCTGCAGGGAAAGCCATTCGCATAGCAAGGACTGAAACGCATAGAGTAACATCTGCTGGCCGGCAAATTTCTTATGATAAAACTTTTAACGCCTCTGAATCATTGGGCATTGAAGTTCAGAAAGTTTGGATTGCTATAAAAGATGGTCGTTCTAAAGATAGTCATCATGAAAAAATGGATGGTAAACATCCTGATGAAAAAGGATATTACACTTTACCAAGTGGAGTTCGAACACTTGGGCCGGGGCTCTCCGGAGATCCAAACGAGGATATTAATTGTCGTTGTATAGAGGGGATTGAAATTACAAGTTTTTAATTTGGGATTTATGATTTTGGAATTTATCTCTTCTTATGTTGTAGAATATGTCAAATAAAGTACTCTTTGATTTTAAGGCAACAATGTTTGATAACAAATAATTCATAATGTATAATTGTTGAAAAGTAAAAATATTTGATTTAATATTGGACAGGACATTATGAAAATTTCTTACAAAAAACCTGCAATGAGTTTTAAAATTATTTTATACTTAAACAGTGGTAAATATTCTATATAAATTATAAATGTTTTTCAACCGCCTTTAACCTTATTTAACTAAAGTGATGACAGAAGTTAGTCTAAAGAATAACTTCAGTCATTTTCTTTACAAGCAACGATTGAAAAAACTTATAAAATAATTAACAAGTGAAATACAATTCACAGAATATTTAAAAAATATTTTAAAACTTCTGTGGCCTGCAATGCAAGAAAATATTAATTCCTTGGTTGAATTTTTTAAAGCTTATTCAAAATTCTTTAACCTACCCGACGGGGAACTTAACAGATATTTGTATTATATTCTTCTATCAAGTTTAATATTAACAATTTCAAAAAGTATTTTTGGATTGATTAAAAAATTTATTTTATGGAAGAATCAAAGGCATCTCAATAAAGATTTACATCCGTATTACTCTCCTGATGATGTTGAAAGAACCACTAAATACTATATTCCATTAAAATATCAGAATGTTGCACCTAATGAAGATGAAGAATTAGGACGTAGGTATATTGCTGCCGCAAAGAATAAAATTATTCCACTTTTCCTTAATGATATATTCCAAAATGAGGAAGGAAATAATAAATACTATTTAATTCTTGCTGATACTGGAATGGGAAAAACTACCTTCTTAATTAACCTTTATATTGCTTATAAAAATAAATTTAGAATATTATTCAAACGACAAAAGAAGTATGAAATAAAATTATTTCCATTAGGGAATAGTAATACATTAGAAGAAATAAAAAGCTTGAGAGATAAGGAAAACACTATCTTATTATTGGATGCTTTTGATGAAGATATTGAAGCCATAAAGGATTATAAAAAAAGGTTAGATTCAATTTTATCAATAGTATATAAATTTAGAGTAATTATTCTTACCTGTAGAACTCAATTTTTTCCATCGAGAGAAGAAGAGCCTCACGAAACCGGTTATTTTACTGGTGGAGAACAAGGAGAATATCAATTTCAAAAACTTTATTTGTCAGCATTTGATAATAAAGATGTGAAAAAATTCTTGTCAAAAAGATATTCAAAGATTTTTCAATTCAGAAAATATCATAGGGCAAAGATTATAGCGGAGAAAAGTCCAAATTTAGTGGTTAGACCAATGTTACTTAGTAATATAGATGAATTACTTTCATCAAGGAAAACCTATCGATTTTCTTTTGAAATCTATGAAACTTTAATCATGAGATGGTTCGAAAGGGAATCAAAAAAACCTAAGATCAGAGAACTATTTGAGACAAAGGAAAACTTTATAAGATTAATTGCCAGTTTTTCGAAGAAATTAGCAATTGAACTATATAAAAATAGAGAAAAATATGGTGGATATTATCTACCCAGGGAAGAAAATTTTCCTAAAGAAATTTCGAATATTTTTGATCCTCAAAAATTCGATTCTTTTTTTTCAGAAAAAATTGGGAAAACAAAATCATTATTAAATAGAGATGCTATTGGGAATTACAAATTTTCTCATAAATCAATTTTGGAATATTTCCTTGCTCAAGAATTAGTTATAAATCATAATTTCTTTAATAATTTTAATTTTTCAGGTATGGATGCAACCTTCAATTTTTTAAAAGATATGTTTTTTGATAAATTGCAGCATTCGGAAGGAGAGTTCTCTTATAAAGAAGATAAAAAAAGCACTCAACAACTTTCAAGTTTAACATTTAAAAAATCTATTTTTGTTGAAAATCTTATAATTAAATTACAGGATTCTGATTGCCTCCATCTAATTAAATTATTTTTCCCAAGTGTTAAGATAATTACCATTATACATAAAAATTTTATTGATAATGTATATGTTCTCTATATTAATCTGCTTTCTTTCAAAATTACTATCATTCATTTTCTATCAGAGATATTTAAAGAAATTCTGCTAAAAATTGATCAATTTGAAGATATATTACAATCAAAAGAGCCTTTTTACATAAAATTAATCGATTTTTCTAAAATAATAAAATCCTATTTAGATGATATAAAAAAAACTCACAAAGATAATTTATCTTATGATGATCTGACTTTAATATATACCCCTAATTATGTCGAATTGGTAAATACAATTAAAGTTTTAACTAGTATAAAACTAGAACATATATTACGATTAAATAGGCAAGAAGAATTTATTGTTTTTCGGTTATATAAAATTTTTGTGTTAAATATTTACGACACTAAAGAATTATTTGAAGTTAATAGAGAAGCATTTATTAATGAATTACACTCATTTCTATCATTATTTGATAGTCATTTCTTTTTAAAATCTTTGTTAGAAGAATCAGATGGTTATAGATATAAAGAAATAACATTATTAGTAAACCTGCTAAAGGAAAATAACATATTTTCGTTCTGTAATGCTTTAAGTGAAATTGAAAATTCTCAAAAAAAACCGATGATTTTAAAATTTTTGCATGATATAGAAATACTTAAAAGGATAATACCTGCATGTAAAATTATCTACTAGAATAAATGATAAATATATTTCCAAATACGTTTTCAATGCTCATCAATTAATATGTGAATATTTTGAATATTTCCTCTTCCCCTTTTCCTTCTTAACTTTTTTTAGAATGACAACCATTCAGGAATAATTTAGTTTCGCATCAAAAGAACTTAGCCCCTCTAGTATCTCGAGGCGTCAATCGAGAGACTGACAACCGGACACACCCGGGTCAATAAGTGAAATCAGAAACAATCAAACGGAACTAAACAAAATGGAATGGTTAAAATTATTACTAGGCGATGAGTTATTTAATCTGTTATTTCCGAAAGATTCTGACAATCTAAAAAAGGTTACTGAAAAAATCGGAACTAAAAAATTCATTGAAGATGACGGGAAGTTAATTCCGAAAAGTCGCTTCGATGAAGTGAATGCAAAAAAGACTGAAGCTGAAAATCAATTAAAGACAGCAAATGATAACCAAACAATAAAATAGATAAAACGAATTTCAGGATTCGGAGATATACAAGCAGTAAAAGCATATGGAATAATAATAGATGCAGGCAGATTTAAGAACAAATACAGATTATGGTGTTATAGCGGACTTGTAAAGAATAAAAGAGAAAGCGGAAAAATAAGCTTTAATAAAAAGAGCAGCAGTATTCAAGAAGATTTAAAGCTATCTTCAAGATGACAACCCATGCCGCATTATGCGGAAAAAATGATATACGGGAATACTATGAATATTTACTAAGAGAAGGTTATTCAGAAAAGGATGCAAGAAATACAATCACAAGATACATTGCCACATCTGTATATGCGGTAATGAAAAATAAAACTGAATATGAACCATATCATTGGAGGAAAAGTCAGGAAATAAAGCTGCTTAGAAAAATATAATAATGGCTGAATAAGTACTTTACGTTTTTTTTAGGTATATGAGAATGATATAAAAGAGAAAAAGGGCCATAACATTCTTCTCTAAGATCACTCTCATCCAATTATCACTTAGTCCCAATAAGTCAGGACTTGCCAGCAGAGCTTGCTTATGTTCAACTGGGCTTACAGCTAATACAAAGCGTAAAGTATCATTGCAAGAAGAATAATCATTTGGCTATTACAATAGAAAGTAATTTTAATTCTCAGGGAATGAAGTTCGACATTCGATGTGCTTCAAAAAAAACGGAAAGCCAAAATGACAGTTAACTCTTCCCAATATTCTATAAATTTAACGTAGCCCCTAGAGGCCCAGATAGACGATTTGAAAAAGAGAATTATAGAAAACGATTAAAGAAAAAATTACTAAAGCTGATTTTCCAAACGAACACTTAAATATGCATTCAGCCATAAAACGAAAGCGAGCCCAAATGCAGAGATGTTAGAGAATTTTTTCTCATGGGGATTTTATTATCTCTTGACATTTTCTTAATAGACCATCGAATGACCACCGAATTACAATCCATTAAATGTCCAATAACCAATTTCCAACTTCAAATTTCCAATTTTCACCTTCAACCTGTACCCTGAGCGTAGTCGAAGGGAGCCTTCGCCTCAGTCTTTCTTTAATAAGGATTTTCAACAGTAACTACTTTATAAACCATGTCGTTCGGTCTTACCTGATTTGGGCTAATGAATGTAACACGTTTACCTTTTTTTGCCTCTGTTATCTCTGTTTCCTCATCAAGCATTTTATCAAGTTTAATTTCAATTACGCCGGAAGTTTTACCGATTATCAGGATATCGTCGCCAAGCACTATCTTGCCGGATTCAATTTGAATATATGCTGCCTTAGGTTGTTTGAAATAATTTATCACCTTACCTATATATTCTTTCTTTGTTGTTGCAATACTGCCGTATGTTGGAGAGTAATCTTCTGAACTCGGAACATCAAAATAAAAACCATGAGAAAAGCCGCGGTTATAAACCGTTCTTAAATCTTCTACAAATTGTTTCTTCAGTTCGTCTGTTAGTTTGCCTTCAAAATATAAATCAATTGCCTTGCGGTAAACGGAAACAACTTTTGCAACATATTCCGGACTTCTTTTTCTTCCTTCAATTTTTAATGAATCAATTCCAGCTTCAATCAACTTATCTATAAATTCAACCGTGCATAAATCTTTTGGTGAGAGGACATAATCCTCGCCGATGATAAGTGATTTGTCAATTTCCTTATCGTAAACCTCGTATTCTCTTCTGCATGGCTGAATGCATTCCCCGCGGTTTGCACTTTTACCAAACAGGTGATGACTCATAAAACATCTTCCGCTTACTGCAATGCACATTGCTCCATGAACAAATGCCTCTATTTCAAGATCTGTATTTGCTCTTATCTGTTTAATCTCTTTCAGCGAACATTCTCTTGCAAGAACAATTCTTTTTGCGCCAAGACTTTTATAGAAATTTGCAGAAGCACTGTTTGAAATTGATGCCTGTGTGGAAACCGCGAAAGGCATTTTATGTTCAATACATTTTTGGATGATGGACAAATCCCAGCAGATAACCATATCAATGCCGGATTCTTTTGCTTTCTTAATTAGTTCATCCGCTTCGTTCAATTCTTCTTCATAAACAATTGAATTAAGCGTAAGGTAGGACTTAACTTTATTTTCTTTGCAATACTTTGCAATCTCGGCAAGATCATCTATGCCGAAGTTTTTTGCCTTGGCGCGCATATTTAATTTATCTGTACCAAAGTAAATTGCATCAGCGCCATTCTGTACAGCGGTAATCAGCATTGTCCAGTCGCCTGCAGGAGCCATCAATTCGGGTTTGTTCATAATATCCTTTCTTTTACGGGATAAATTTAGCTTTTATCCCGCTTAAAAGACAGTCAAAGGAGTGAGGATATATATGATGTGATGATCATTTTAATTTCAACTTTTCACTTTAAAAGATGAAGAAAATAGTTTATGTTCGCATCATATTTCCGGTAAATATTTCTTTCTTATAAAATTGTTCTCCCCGAATTTTATTACAAAGAGGGTAAGCTGAGTGAAAGAGAAAATAAGATCATCCGCTGTTTACAAATTTTTCCTTGCTTATGATTTCCAGTTAGTGTTCAGAATTCTGCTTAAAGTGCTTGTGTTTGCATATGGCTTTTGTATAATGTTTCTGCATCTTAAAATCACAGATGTGTTCACAGCAGATTATAATACTCCTTTCGGAATATTCAACCCTAAAAAGGAATCAACTTATCTGTCAGTTATCTTCGGCCTTTTATTCTTTGCTTACATTATTTATAAATTTGTAAAAGGAAAGCGACGGCTAATAACCGTTTTGTATTTCATTCTTTTAATTGAACTGCTTCTGGCGGATTATTTTATCTTTTGCCTTCATCCTGTTGAGTATGTTCATTTTATTCAGTACACAATATTCACTTTTCTATTGTGTAAAGTATATGATCAGGATAAAACTAAATTTGCTTTTACAAAAATCCTTAGTCTTGTTATTCCTTTTGCTTTCTTTGATGAGATTATGTACTTCTATTTAATGTATCTCCCACAGCAGTTAGTGGATTTTAATGATGTATATTTGAACTTCCAGGGGATTATCCTTGGGTTACTTATTTACTATGGCTTTTATATTCCGCCAGATAATTTTAATAAGAAACTTCCTTCTGTCTATTCAACTATTACATTTGAAGTGTATGCCGTAATTATTCTTTTCGTTTGTTTAATGTTGAACTTCGGATATCTGGCTGTTACCACTGATAAAGTTTTGGAGTGGGGAAGTGTGGTTAAAACGGGTTGGAAACAAATTTTTTATTTAGAAAGGATTCCTGATTTCTATGGCAGCCTGCAGCGTCATTTTGTTAAAGGATATTATTATGTTCTGACGCCACTGCAAACGGTTATACTTATTGCTGTATTTGGATTTTTCTTTTCAACGTTCGACCCGGGGTTTCTGAAAAGATTTTCTTTAAGAAAAAGTGCTGAAGGAAAATAAAAAAGCAAATCCAGCCAGTGCCGGATTTGCTTTGATGAATAAAATATTTTAGCGCTCTTAGAAAGTAAAAGTAACTCCAAACTTAAACGTGTCAATAGTTAACGGTTCTGCGCTCTTGAACGGCCAGTTCATCTTTTCTCTTCTAAGCTGGTACATTCCAAACGATACTGCATTTTTCAGAATGAAATTCATAATCGGTCCGGCTGCAGGTGATTCATCCATAATTTCTCTTGTAAAGAAATCTGCCATACCAAGACCAATCCACTCAATACATATACTGCCAAGATGTTTCCAGAACAAATGTCTTGGGAATACAACTGTTCGCTCAAATCCTGCATTTAAACTTAGCAATGGAACCGGCTGAATTTTTAATCCGCCTTCTGTAGATGTACCGAAACGGAAAGCATCATTGAATAAGTCCATGGTTTTTACCGCTTCTTCGCCGGCTAAACCAACTTTACCTTCGTGGACAATCATGCCATCAGCAAAATGGTTATAATAATTTGCTTTCAATCTTGTCCAAACCGCAGTATTTGATGTATAAGGAATGATTGCGCTTTTGCCAATCTGGTAGCCGTAACCTTCCTGCCAGCCAATACCGAATTGCCAGATGTTTCCAAAAAGCTCACTATAATATTTATCTTCCTTAGAGGCGAAATCTTTTGAGAAGTTATTTAGGAACAGATATCTGAATCTGTACTTAGAGATATAATCTTCATATTCACGAAGAGTGCTATAGCCAATTTTTATTTCGGCAAATCCAGTATTTCCATATTCAGATTTGGTTATTGATCTGATACCGATTTGCGGGATTCCATAAATCAGTTCAATAGTTGGTCTGCCGTGGAATTCCCAGTCCATCCAGTCTTCGTCCCATTCCCAATCCCATTCCTTTGCATGTGAATCCCAGTCATCTTCAACATTTTCCCAGGCCTGATCGGCTTCATCCTGATCATCCCACATTTCTTCTGTATCAGATGAATCTTCCCACGTTTCTTCTGTATTGGTTACTGTTGAATCTTCCTGGGCGTTAAGCGTATAGGATACAAGCAGGAAGCTAAGTAGCAACATTAAATAGAAGCGGTATTTCATAATGACTCCCTTATAGTTTTAAACATGTTTGTAACAAACAAACTAAGTACCAAAAAAAATTTTATAGAATAAAGTTATAATCTCAAGACTTTAGACGTGATTAATTTAAAAATTGTTACATAAACGCATAAAAGAATTTAAAGGCGGAAGCTTTATCTCAGTTTGATATTAATAAGCCGATGCGAATTTTGTTAAATGTGTTCATTATTAAAGCTATTGTTGTTCAGTCTAATGAACACTACCCGGAAGCTTTTATTTTTAAGTATAAGATGTTTAGCTTAAACTTTGATTGGATTTTTCCTCGAGCGTTTTTACAAGGCTGTCCATCAAAACATCATTCTGAACCGGCTTAGTAAGAAAAACATCAACACCGGCATTGTAAGCATTATCTTTATCCTTTTGAAAAGCATGTGCAGATAAACCAACTATGGGAAGAGACTTATACTTTGGAAGTTTTCTAAGTTCACGGGTTAGCTGCAATCCGTCTTTCTTTCCCCTTAAAGAAATATCCATTAAAATGATATCAAACTTTTCCCCGTTTAGCTTTTCATAAAAGGTTTCTTCGGAATCACATATATGCACTTCAAACCGGCGTTTTAAAAATATCTGAAGGAATTTCTGATTCTCAAAGTCATCTTCCACAACCAGTAATTTGGGCTTTTCGTTATCTGCCATATTCCCTGTAACCTAAATGTTATGTAATTCTGACATCAAATTTAATTAATTAAAATTCTTCTTCAAATATAAGATTTGAATTTATTTACCATATAATTTGTTTAGACATTAAACTATTGGTGGACAAGTGTTTATATTGATAATGCATTGTGCTTTCTTTAAGTTTGTCCTGAATTAAAATTAAGTGAAAATGTACTCTTTTGTAAAAATTCTAAACTTTTTGCTCCCTTTTTTATACGGTTTAACATTTGGCGTTTACCTGTATGATTTCCTTAAAGGGACTGTTAACCTTGTAAAAGCAAAAAGAATGCTTTTGTTTTTGACCGTGATTTTTCACATCGCATACCTTGTTGCAAGAACATTAGTGTTTGATCATCCGCCAATAACCAACGTATTTGAAATATTTACTATACTCGCCTTTGCGCTAAGCTGTTCATATTTCATACTTGAATTACTGACGGACATAAGAGGCACCGGATTATTCATTATTATTTTTTCAGTCATTTTTCAATTGGTTTCCTCGCTTTTTATTCAGGATTTAATTGAAGTGCCTGAAGTACTACGTAACCGTCTTTTAGGTTTACATGTAATAAGCGCCCTGTTGGGTTATTCCGGAATTATAGTCTCTGCCATATATGGCTTTTTGTTTTTATCATTATATAACGAGATAAAACTTAACAGATTTGGTTTAATATTCGAACGGTTACCGAATCTTGAAATTCTTGAAAAACTTAGCTTCTATTCAGCCTGCATTGGTTTTACATTGCTTAGTATTGCAATAACCATTGGAATTATATGGCTGCCGGCTGCATTCCCAAATTTTAATTACCTTGATTCAAAACTTGTTGGAACATTTCTTATCTGGATTATTTATGGTTTGGGAATATTGAGCAAGACTTTGGGTAAGTGGCAGGGTAAAAAGGTTGTTGTCTTTTCAATCATTGGTTTTTTTATTGCAATCTTTCAAACTATTATGTCGAACTTTATACTTAAAAGCTTTCATTCGTTTTATTGATTTGGAAGAGTAGGATTGATTTGGTTTAAGTGAAATGAATTTAATATCAGTTAGTATTAATCATCGTACCGCACCTGTAGAAATAAGGGAAGCATTAAGCCTTAGTGCAGATGAGATAAAACTTTTCCTTAAAGATTTAAAAGGGAAAATTTTTAACGAGGGTTTTATTATCTCTACGTGTAACCGGACAGAGTTGTACGGGTTTCCTGTTGATCCAGGAATAAACTTCCTTGACCTGCAGAAATTTCTCATAGAAAAAAAATCGAATGGAAATCTGACCACAAAAAATTTCCAGAATTTCTTTTCCTGCGGTGCGGTTAATCATTTGTTCAATGTTGCTGCCGGTATTGATTCTATGCTTGTGGGTGATAACCAGATTTTCGGACAGGTAAAAGAAGCCTTCCAGCTAGCAGAAGAAAATGAGTTTACTGGATTCCTTACAAAAAAAATTTTTGATTCAGCAATTAGAGTTGGTAAACGTGTTAAGACGGAAACGGTTATAAGCGAAGGTGCAATAACAGTAAGCTATGCTGCTGTTCAGCTTGTTGAAAAGATATTTTCAAACCTGAATAAAAAATCCGCATTGGTAATAGGTACAGGTGAAACAGGAGCAATTGCAGCCAAACATTTGCGGGATAAGGGAATTGGTAACCTTACAATTACAAACAGAACAATTGAAAAAGCCGAAAAGCTTGCGAAAGAAATAAATGCTAAAGTTATTCCCATCCAATACTTCAGGGAAACCATTACCGAATTTGATATTATTATAAGCGCTACAAGTTCACCCGATTTGATGCTTGGCTTTGAAGACGTAAAATCTGCAATGAAGAAAAGGAATAACTCCGCCACGGTACTAATGGATATTGCAGTTCCCAGAGATATTGATCCCCGCGTTAAAACACTGGAGAATGTTTTTTATCATGATATCGATTCGTTAAAAATTATTGTTGATCAGAATATGAAGAAGCGCCAGTCTGAAATTCCAAAAGTGAAAGATATTATAATGGAAGAACTGGTTGCGTTTTTCGGCTGGTACAATTCGCTTGAGGTAGCGCCTACAATTACTTCACTTCGCCGGCATTTTGAAAATATAAGAGCCGAAGAAGTGGATAAGATGAAAAATAAAATTGCAGCAGAAGATGTTGAGAAAGTTGATATCATAACTAAACGGATTATAAATAAAATATTGCACCAGCCAACTGTTGAATTGAAAAAGCTTACTGAGAATAGTACAGATACGCAGGAAACAATTGTTATTATCAGTGCAATTAAAAATTTGTTCGGATTGAACGGCAGCAAACATTAACGGGCATACAACTTTTAAAAAAAACAAATTAACAAGAAGGCAATCATTTGAAGACAAAATTAATTATCGGCTCACGTGGCAGTGAACTTGCTTTGTGGCAGTCTAACTTTGTTAAAAAAGAAATAGAGAGGAAGAATAAGAACGTTGAGGTTGAGATTAAGATTATTAAAACCACGGGCGATAAAATTCTTGATGTTGCTTTATCAAAGATTGGCGATAAAGGTTTGTTTACCAAGGAACTTGAAAATGCTTTGCTGAATAAAACGATTGATCTTGCCGTCCACAGCTTAAAAGATTTACAAACGGAAATTCCGGATTGGCTGAAATTATCTGCTGTAACAAAACGCCATTCTGTTGAAGATGTACTTATTGCAGGAAAAAAGAAAATTACGATTGATAAACTTCCGGAAAATGCTGTTGTTGCAACCGGCTCTCTGAGAAGAAGATCTCAATTGCTTCACCTTCGTCCTGATATAAAGATTGAAGAACTGCGCGGAAATGTTCCATCAAGAATTAAAAAGTTTTTAGATTCGGATTGGGACGCAATAATTTTAGCTCGTGCCGGAGTTGAACGGTTAGGGTTGAAACGATATATCTCTTCTTACATTCCTGTTACACAGATATTGCCGGCAGTTGGGCAGGGTGCACTTGGAATAGAAATCCGTTCCGAGGATAAAATCGTTCATGAAATTTTACAATCAATTCATCATTCTGAAACTTATGCAGCAGTAAAAGCAGAAAGAGAATTTCTTAAAGTACTTGAAGGCGGCTGCCAGGTTCCTATTGGTGCCTATGCCCAAGTGAAACCTACAGGCTTGTACCTTGATGGTTTGGTAGGAGCAATTGATGGTTCGGTTACGTTCCGAAAGGAATTAAGAGGAAGTAAAAAAGAACCGGAAAAATTAGGTAAGCAATTGGCTAAGGATTTACTTAAAGCCGGAGCAAAATCAATTTTAAATGAAATTTACTCTGTGGCAAGGAAGAACAGCTGACAAATGAACTTATCTGGTGTGAATGGGAAAACTATTGTTGTTACAAGAAGCGTTGATGATTCTGTTGAGGAATTTTCCAGGCTAACAGAGCTGGGAGCAAAATTAATTCACTTTCCGACATTGGAATATAAACCGGTTGATGACTGGAGTTCTTTTGATAATGTAATTTCAGGGAAAGAAGAAATTGATTTTATAGTATTTACGTCGGGTAATAGTGTAAAATATTTTTCGAAACGATGTGAAGAGAAAAATCTAAACCTGAATTTTGAAAAGACCAGGATAGTTGCGGTTGGTAATAAGACTGCCCGTGCCTGTGCACAAATTAATCTTCCTGTATCTGCAGTGCCTGAAGAATACAGCGTTGAGGGATTAAGCAGTTACTTTGAAAAGATGAATGTTACCGGCAAAAGTATTTTCATTCCCGGGTCTGAATTATCAAGAAAAGATCTGGCGGAAAATTTAAGAGCAAAAGGCAATAAAGTTTTTGCGGCTCCAATTTACAAAGTTGGATTGCCCAAAGAATCAATTGTTGAAAAGAACCTTGCAATAATAAAGAATGAGAAGCCTGACGTTTTCGTTTTTACAAGCCCGTCAACCTTCAGAAATTTTCTTGAGATTCTGAAAATAACAGAACCTCAGAAATATTTTGATGATTATGTTGTCGCTGTAATCGGTTCAACTACAAAAAAAGATGTTGAAAGTTGCGGCGTTAAGGTAAAAGTAATGCCCTCAGTCTTTACTATAGAAAAACTTGTTGATGAACTTATTGAATATTTTAACCTGAATTTAAAAACCGGAGAATAATTTTGAAACTGAAAAATGATTTGTTCCTTCGCGCATGCAAAAGAAAACCAGTTGATCGTACACCTGTCTGGATAATGCGCCAGGCCGGAAGGTATCTGCCGGAATACAGGGCGGTAAGAGAAAAGGCGGATTTCATGACAATGGTTAAAACCCCAGAGCTTGCTGCAGAAATAACAATTCAGCCTGTTGATATTATTGGTGTTGATGCCGCGATCCTGTTTTCGGATATACTTGTAATTCCCGATGCAATGGGTATGAACCTTGAAATGCATGAAGGTAAGGGGCCGGTGTTTCCGAATCCGATCAGAACAAAGAATGATGTTGATAAACTTAAAGTAATTGATCCGTACAAAGAATTAAAATATGTTCTTGATGCCGTTGAACTGACAAAGAAAGAACTGGATAACAAAGTTCCGCTCATAGGTTTTGCCGGTTCACCCTGGACGCTGATGACGTATATGGTTGAAGGCAAAGGATCTAAAAATTTTTCTTTTGTTAAACAATTAATTTATAATGAGCCGGAATTAGCTCATCAACTTTTAGATAAACTTGCTGATGCTGTAGCTGATTATCTTTCAGCAAAAATTGAAGCCGGTGTAAATGCTGTTCAGATATTCGATACCTGGGGCGGCATTCTTGCACAGAATGAATTTGAGGAGTTCTCTCTTCAATACATTACCAAAGTAATTGATAACATTAAAAGAAAAAATGAACCGGTAATAGTTTTTGCTAAAGGAGTTCATTATAAACTGAACAGACTTGCTAAATCCGGCGCAGATGTTCTTGGTCTGGACTGGACTATGGATCTTGGCAAGGTGAGAAAAAAGACTGGTGATAAAGTTGCATTACAGGGAAACCTTGATCCCTGTGTTCTGTATGCCGATGAAGACAAAATAAAAGAAGAAATTATTAAAGTACTTGATTCTTATGGAGAAGGAAGCGGACATATATTTAATCTTGGCCATGGAATTCTTCCGGATATTGATCCCGAAAAAGTAAAAGCACTTGTAAAATATGTTAAAGAAGCAACCGCGGAAAGAAATTCAAAATAAAAGTTTTATAATGATAATTTATTCCACACAAAAATTTAATCCTTATTCCCTCTCCTTTGGAGAGGGTAAAGGAGAGGCCTGACTTTTATGATAAACATTGATTTAGATATAATCAGAAAATACGACAGACCGGGACCGCGTTATACAAGCTATCCTACAGCACCTCAGTTTAATGAGAACTTCAGGTACGAACAGTTTCTTGAAGAAGTGGTAAAAACAAATTACGGAAGCAACCTCCCTGATCTTTCGCTTTACTATCACCTTCCTTTCTGCGATACACTTTGTTATTTCTGTGGCTGTAATATGATTATTACACGCAACCGCGACAGGGTGAAAGAATATATCAAGTATCTAAAAAAAGAAATTGATATGGTAAGAACGTACATTCTGCCGGATAGAAAAGTAGCGCAGCTTCACTGGGGCGGCGGTACGCCAACTCATCTTGATCCAGATGAGATTCAGGATTTGATTAATTATATCAACGGCAACTTTGAATTTAAGAATGATGCTGAAGAAGGCTGCGAGATTGATCCCCGCGGTTTAACAAGAGAACATCTTGAAGCGTTAAGAAACGGCGGTTTTAACAGAATAAGCATGGGAGTGCAGGATTTTAATTATAAGGTTCAGAAAGCTACTAACAGAATTCAGCCCGAGGACATTACAAGACAGACAGTTCAATGGGTAAGAGAACTGGGATTTCATAGTATCAATCTCGATCTGATATACGGACTTTCTTTTCAATCCGTTTCAACTTTTGCAGAAACAGTTGATAAAATTATTGATATTTCTCCGGACAGAATTGCTGTATTTAATTATGCTCATGTTCCGTGGATGAAAAAACACATGGCTCTTATTCATCCGGAAGATTTACCTGTACCGGAAGAAAAACTTCAGATATTGAAGATGACGATTGAAAAACTTACTACTGCCGGTTATGTGTTTATAGGTATGGACCATTTCGCAAAGCCGGAAGATGAACTTGCAGTTGCTCTCAGAGAGAAGAAACTCTACAGAAATTTCCAGGGTTACAGCACAAATGCCGGGGCGGATTTGTACGCGATGGGTATAACAGCAATCGGCCAGCTTCCAAGAATTTACTCCCAGAATTTTAAAACTGAAAAAGAATATTTCAATGCGCTTGATAATGAAATCTTCCCGATTATGAAAGGCTATAAACTGAATGATGATGATGTTCTAAGGCGGTATGTAATTACAAAAATTATGTGCGACTTTGAGCTTGATATTAAAAAGGTTGAGAGTGAGTTCGGAATAAATTTTAAAGAATATTTTGCGGCAGGACTTAACGGGCTGAAAGAAATGATTGATGATGATCTTGTTTCTGTAAATGATGATATGATTAAGGTAACTGAAATGGGCAGATTACTGATCCGCAATATCGCAATGAATTTTGACGGATACATCGAACGTAAGGAAGATAAGGCAAAGTACTCGAGAACAGTTTAGCCCCCTAATCCGCCTTTGGTGGACCCCCAAGGGGGACTTATAGGAAACAACTTCAATATTTGTTATTCCATCTTCGTTATTAAGAATATTTAAATAATGAATATCGAATAAGGAAAGTAGAATAACGAAATAAAGATGCGAAGAGATTTAAAATGATTTTTGATTTATAGAAAACAGAAAGCGAAAAATTATGAGTGACAGTACCATATTAAAAAATAATGATAGCAAAGAAACGTCCACCCTCTTCCCCTGGGGAAGAGGGAAAGGGAGATGGGCCGTAGTTCTCTTTAACCTTGGCGGACCGGATTCACTTGACTCAGTTCAGCCTTTCCTTGAAAACCTTTTTAATGACCCGGACATATTTAAACTTCCTTTCCAGAAAAGTCTTGCCAGATTTATATCTAAAAAACGTGCACCAAAAGTAGTTGAGGAATACAGATTAATCGGCGGAAGCTCACCAATAAATTGCTGGACAGAATTGCAGCAAAAGAATCTTGAAACTAAACTGCGC
>QZKB01000107.1 GCA_003599415.1 Ignavibacteriales bacterium
TTACTTTTTCAAGTCCATCCTGCCGGATAACCGGTTTGCCAACAAATGTAAATTTATCTGCCATCTATTTTTAATATAAATTCTTATATGCTTTCGTGTTCTGTTCTTCTTATTATTTCATTCTGAAGATCAATTCCAAGATCGTTAAAGTAGTCGCTATAGCCGGCAACACGTACAATTAAATCCCTGTACTTTTCCGGATGCTTTTGTGCATCGCGTAAAGTATCTGCCGAAACAACATTGAACTGAATATGATGCCCATCCATTTTGAAATAGCTTCTTACAAGACTTCCCACTTTAGAAATTGCTTCTTCATCTTCAAAAAACTGCGGAGAGAATTTCTGATTTAGCAATGTTCCGCCTGTTTTAATATGATCTATCTTAGCAGCAGATTTAAGCACTGCAGTTGGTCCATTCACATCAGCACCCTGTACCGGTGATATTCCTTCCGATAAAGGCTGGCGTGCATTTCTGCCATCTGGTGTTGCATTAATTTTGCTTCCGAAATAAATGTGACAGGTTGTAGGCAGCATATTAATTCTGTATTTACCGCCTCGCTGGGTTGGTCTGCCATTCACTGAATCATAAAACATATCAAAAATCTTTACAGCGTTATCATCTGCGTAGGAAAGATCGTTTCCCCACTTAGGAGTATTGTAAATAAGTTCATGCTGTAAATCGTCAAAGCCTTCAAAGTTATTATCCAGGGCAAGAATAAAATCTTCGAGCGTAATTTTTTTCTTATCAAACACATGAAGTTTAATTGCTGTAAGGCTATCCGTTAGTGTCCCAAGTCCAACCCCCTGAAAATAACTTGTGTTATATCTTGCCCCGCCTGCGTTGTAGTCTTTGCCGTTAGCAATACAGTCATCAATTAAAATGGAAAGAAAAGGGACCGGCAGATATGTGGCAAACATTTTTTCAATAATGTTATTGCCTATTATTTTTATATCGATAAAATATTTCAGCTGCTTGTTGAATGCCTCAAGCAGATCATCAAATGAATTGAAATTATTTGGTTCGCCGGTCTTTAAACCAATCAACTTACCGGATTGCGAATCAACACCATTGTGCAAAACAACATCAAGTACTTTAGTTAAATTAAAATAACCGGTAAGAATATAACTTTCTGTACCGAATGCGCCTGTTTCAACGCAGCCGCTTGCTCCGCCATTGCGGGCATCTACAACATTCTTCCCCTGGTTAACAAGTTCCTGCACAATCGAATCAGTGTTGAAAACTGAGGGCTGACCATATCCTGTCTTAACAATTTTGAGTGCGCGGTGCAAAAAGCTTTCAGGATTTTTCTTGCTTACCTGAACCATCGAACTTGGCTGAAGCAATCTCATCTCTTCAATCACATCAAGTATGATGTATGAAAGTTCGTTAACTGCATTTGAGCCGTCAGGTTTAACTCCGCCAAGATTTATGAGCGCGAAATCAGTGTATGTATTACTCTCTTGAGCAGTTACTCCAACTTTTGGCGGTGCAGGATGATTATTAAACTTAATCCAGAATGCCTGAAGCAATTCAACGGCCCTTTCTTTGGTTAATGTACCTTCAGAAATTTCTTTCTGATAGAAAGGATAAAGATGCTGGTCAAGTCTGCCGGGATTAAATGAATCCCACGGATTTAATTCTGTAATAACTCCAAGATGAATGAACCAATAATATTGCAATGCTTCATGAAATGTCTGCGGTGCATTTGCCGGAACACGCCTGCAAACAAAAGCTATATCTTCAAGTTCTTTCTTCCTTTCAGGGTTAACTTCCTGCCTGGCAAGAGATTCTAATTTTTCAGCGTGTCTGTTCGCCAAAGAAATTATCGCATCGATGGAAATATCCATCGCTTTTAATTGTTCACGTTTATCAAATGCATCAGGATCATTTTCAAAATCCAATTTACCAATTGCGGCTTTAACTTCATCCTTAAGGTCAAGCATTCCCATTTTATAAATTTTATTTCCGCAAACTGTATGTCCCGGCGCTCTCTGCTCCTGAAATTCTGTAAACATTCCTGCTTCGTATGCACTTAACCATTCCGGACTCATTTGCTTCATCATTCTTTCACGATGACTTTTTCCTTTCCAGAAAGGAATTATAATATCTTCATAAGCTTTACGCGTTTCATCATCAACTTTAAAGAAAACTTTTTCGCGTGAATTAAGAATATCAAGATCCTGAAGCGAATGAAGATTTACTTCCGGATAAGTTGGAGTTGCCTTTGGAGCCGGACCGCGTTCACCAACAATCAGCTCATCATCAAGAATACAGACGCTTTTGTTTTCCAGGATATGTTTAAAACAAAGCGCACGCGTAACAGGGTAGGAATATTTTTGTAACGGTTCCGATTTGTAAAATTCAGTAACAAGTAAAGCTCGTTCAGCAGAAATCCTGTTTATTGCATTAAGGCTATGTTCTCTTAACTTTTTTATTCTATCATTCATTGCAGATTACCTAAGGGAAAACTTTTAATTAAACTATTTTAACCTGGATGCCGGCAGTTTCAAAACTTCTTTTCAATTCAAACAAATCTTCTTTTTTCGTATTGGGAATATCGGGCATTTCATATTTCTTTCCAAGTCGCTGGCATTTTGTTTTTGCAAGATTATGATACTTGAGCAGGTTAAGCTCTTCGAAATTAATAGTCTTAAGAAATGCTATCATATCATTTACATTTGTCTCATCATCATTAAAACCGGGAATGACCGGAAAGCGGATAAAAATTTTACTTTTATTTTCAGAAAGTATTTTGAGATTACTAAGAATTACATCGTTGGAAACGCCCGTAAATTCAATATGCTTTTCCGAGTTGATTATTTTTAAATCGAAAAGAAATATATCCGGCAAGTTAAGTATTTTTCTGAATGATTCTTCTTCCGCAAAGCCGCAAGTATCAACCGCCGTATGGATGCCCTTTTCTTTAAATACCTTTAGAACCTCAACAAGAAAATCCATTTGAAGAAGCGGTTCACCACCGGAGAATGTTACTCCGCCGCCCGATTCTTCAAAAAAGATCTGGTCCTTTTCAATTTCAGCAATTAACTGCTCAACTGAATATTCTTTTCCGATTATTTCTTCTGTAACAAATTGTTTTTCACCAACCCGATTTTCTTTAATTGATTTTTCCGGTTCAGGGTTTCTGCTTTCAGGGTTATGGCACCACAGGCAATTAAGCGGGCAGCCTTTGAAGAATACAGTAGTCCGGATTCCCGGTCCATCGTGAACAGTAAATCGTTTTATATCGTAAATGAGAGCTGACATTTGTTCCGATTATTTTTTGCGGCATTAAGTTACAAAAAACATTCTTTAAATTCTTTGGTCTTAACAGCATAGATATGCAGGTAAGGTTTATAAAAGTTATAACAACCACATAGCTATGCTGTTTACGCAGTTTCATTCTTTTTGTATTTATTGAGTGAGAATTTACTTAACAGAATAAGGAGGCATAAAATGAAAACTGTATTTGCTCTTGCAAGTGTAAACAGCACAAGTTTGGCTGAAATAATCTTTAATAACAGAAACAAAGATTATGGAGCATATGATTTAAGAAACACCTATAAACGTAACTTATCCATTGCTCTGCTAATAACTATTTTAATTTTTACAATTTCAGTTACATCTCCTTTATTCTTAAAGGAAAATGTTACAGAGAAATCAGGAACAAAGCCAAATACTCATGGTTCCATTCCAATAGATTTGCAAAATGCAGCAGATATTAAGGATGAAAATGAAATTGCAAAACTGAATGATGTTCTGACAAAATCATTCGATGTTAAGACAATCCAGTTTTTAGCACCCAGAGTTGTCCCGGAAGATTCCTTCACCGAAGAAGTTTTCTTTCCCACCATTGACGAGTTAAAAGGTAAAGTCATTAGTACTGAAACAAAGGATGGGAATAATACAGCAGATAATTTACTGCCGGGCGAGAATGATACTGAATATCAGTTCATAAAAACTAATGAGACTGTAAAGGAGCCGGAGGCATTTTCTTTTGTTGAAGAAATGCCTTCATATCCGGGTGGAGAAGAAGCACTGCTTTCTTTTATGAGCACCAACATAATTTACCCGGAAATTGCCAAAAGAGCCGGTGTTGAAGGGAAGGTGTTTGTTGGTTTTGTTGTAGAACCAAATGGTTCGATTTCAGAAATACAGTTGATAAAAGGAATAGGTGCCGGCTGCGACGAAGAAGCAATAAGGGTTCTTAAACTTGCAGGCAACTGGAATCCCGGCCGGCAAAATGGAAAAACTGTTAGAGTTAAAATGACAATTCCGTTTTCTTTCCAGTTAAGATAATTTTACACTATTTCCGGTTTTGATTTGAATAGCATCTGTTTATCTTTGCGATTAATATATTAATCTTTGGAAATAACAATTGAGAAGTAACCCGTGGAATATAATAAACAGAAGTTCTGCAGTATTACAATTCTACTTAATTGGTTTGCTTCTTGTTCAAGTTTGCTATTCTCAAAGCACCTCTTCTATTTTTGAACACATCCCTTTTGATGAAAGATTCTCACAAAGCGTAATAAACTGTATTCATCAGGATAGTCGGGGCTATTTGTGGATTCTTACGGAAGACGGAATAAATAAGTTTGACGGTTATGATTTTTCTAAGTTTAATCATCGTTCAGATGGACAACCTTTACCAGATGTATTTGCAACTGCATTAGCTGAAGACCAGTTTGGAAACATTTGGATTGGAACAAAAGATGGTTACTTAATTCAAATAGAATATCAGACAAATAAAATATCTTCGTTTAAAATTAAGCCAGACATTCTTTATCCCGATAATCAAAATATATCTTTCCAAATTCCCGCCTGCTATTCCAGATATGAAAGACAAACAATAACTTCAATTTTTTGCGATAAAAATGCTACTCTATGGATAGGAACATGGGGAACAGGACTATTTAAATTTGATACTGAAAAAAATGAATTCACACAACATTATTTTAAAAACAAAGATGAGAATTCGGTTTCCTCTGATTTCATTTTGTCCGTTTGGGGAAATAATAGCGGGAATCTTTGGATAGGATATTATTCTGGTGGCTTTGACAAAATGATTATAAGGAAAAGTAAAAAGGGAAATAAAAAATATTTATTTTCAAATTATTTGTCCGGCTTAAACATTACTTCCTTTTATCCCGACAGAAAAGACAATAATGTTTTATGGCTTGGCTCTTACGGCAATGGATTATATAAAACAATTTTTTCTAATGAAAGTAAAACAGATTCAATTCTTTCTATTCTTGTAAAAAATATATATGCCCCGGCCAAATTGAAAATTACTGGTTTATGTCAGGATACACTCGGAAATTTATGGCTGGGAACAATAAACGATGGCCTGGTTAAATTCAACATTAAGAAAAATGAAACCTGTATTTACAAAAATGACCCGCTGAATTCTGAATCCATAGAGGATAACGATATAATTTCTCTTGAGATAGACAGAGCCGGTTTGATTTGGGCGGGAACACTCTCCGGTTTTGGACTAAACAAATTAAATCCAGAGAAAAAAAGATTTCCGCACTTTAAATCAGAACCCAATAACCAGAATAGCTTGGCGGGAAATGTTGTATCCTCTTTTACAGAAGATAAGGAGGGAAATATCTGGATTGGTACATACAAAAACGGAGTGACAAAATTCAATCCTAAAGAACGAACCTTTTATCGAAATCCTATAAAGATTTTAAGTAAACAAACATTCAATTCAATAACAAGTTTATGTTTCGATAACAATGACAATCTCTGGATAGGATCTTATAGTGATGGTATTTCCGTATTCAATTTAAAAACAATAAAGGAAATAACTTTCCCGAAAAGCTTTTCAGATAAATCAAGAATTACTTCTTTAGTACCAGATAAAAACAGTACCGTATGGATTGGCACTTACGGCAAAGGTTTATTCAAAGCTACACTTAATAGTGAAAACGAAATCTCCTTTACTGCTTATCAATCAAATTCACTTTATGCCGGAAGTTTGCCTGATAACAGAATCGAAAGAATTTATGAAGATAAAACCGGCGACTTGTGGCTTGCTGTATATGGCGGACGGCTATGTAAATTTGATAAGAAGAATGAAGAATTCAATGTTTTTAATTTAGCCTCATTAAAAGAATTAAAAACTTCTGGTCAGCAAATACTTTCAATATGTGATGTTACAAATGATGAATTATGGATTGGCACTTCCGGAAATGGATTAATTAAATTCAACAAAAAGAACGGAAAGTTTTACAAAGTACAGAATCCCATTTTACAATTATGTAAATCCATCTACGGAATTTTACCGGATGAGAATTCAAATTTGTGGCTAAGCACGGAAAGTGGAATAAAAAAATTTAATTTAATCAATAAATCAATCGTTACATACAATTCTAATGATGGGTTACAGGGAAATCAATTTAACGCAGGTGCATATTTCAAGAGTACAAGTGGAGAAATGTATTTTGGTGGAATCAATGGTTTTAATTCATTCTATCCTGATAGCATTCCGGAAATTCTCTCGGTTTCTCCTGTTGTTATTACCTCAATTAAAGTACAAAATCGCGAGCTGCCGATTACAAATGAACCCATAGAACTTTCTTACACAGATAATTCCTTTTCTATTTCTTTTTCTATTTTAGATTTTACTGATCCGCTTAAAAATCAATATGCTTATAAACTTGAAAATTATGATGAAAACTGGCATTACACTACCGGGAATAATCACTCAGTGCTTTATTCAGAACTGCCTCCGGGTAAATACCTTTTCAAATTAAAAGGAGCAAATTTTTCTGGTTTATGGAATCCAAATGAAACGAGATTAGTAATAACTATCTCTCAGCCGTTTTGGAAAATGTGGTGGTTTTTTCCAACAATAATTTTAATAATTTCCTCAATTACAGCTTACTTTTTTTTCTTCCGTATCAAACAGCAGAATGAAGTTAAAAAAATACAGGCAAAATTATCTGCAGATCTGCATGACGTAATCGGTTCCGGACTTACTGAAATTTCTATTTTATCAAATTTAGCATTTCAGGAATTCGATAGTAATTACGCACCTGTTAAAAGTAAGCTGAACCTAATCAGCGAAAGATCCCATATTTTAATTGGCAGTATGAGCGACATTGTATGGTTGATAAATCCAAAGCCCACATCATTATACGATTTGATTTTAAGACTAAAGGACATTTATACACCAGTTTGTGAACCTTTGAAAATATCTTTTAAAATAATTAATCTTGAAAATCTTGAGAACACTAAACTGAACATGAATGACAGACAGAATATTTATCTTATTTTTAAAGAGGCGATAAATAATTCTATAAAATACAGCGGGTGTAAAACAATTTCTTTCTCAATTGATAAAGACGAAAAAGAATTTTGTTTTACATTAAAAGATGATGGCAAAGGATTTGATGCTGCCCTAAAATCATCCGGTAACGGTTTGCTTAATATGAAAGACAGAGCAAAGGCTATTAAAGGTAACTTAGAAATACTTTCTTCTCCGGCAGTTGGGACAATTATTGCATTAACATGTAATTTGAAATAATAATGATAACTGTAACTATAGTTGAAGACAATAAAATTATCCGTGAAGGCTTGGCCGCATTAATCAATGGCACAGATGGATTCTCGTGCATTGGTTCTTATGTAAATTGTGAATCAGCTTTTGAAGTCAATAAAACATTTTCATCAGATGTCATCCTTATGGATATCGGACTGCCCGGAATGTCCGGTATTGAAGGAGTAAAAAAAATTATCGGCAAAAATTCCGGGGCTAACATCCTAATGCTTACTGTATACGATGATAATACCCAGATTTTTGATGCACTGTGTGCCGGCGCATGCGGATACCTGGTTAAAAAAACTCCGCCAACGCAATTGCTTGAAGCAATACGTGAAGCAGCTTCCGGTGGTTCGCCAATGAGTTCTAATATTGCAAGAAAGGTGGTGGCTGCGTTCCAGCAGGTTAAACCGCATTTAGCCAATACAAAATCAAATCTAAGTGACAGAGAAAAAGAAGTTCTATCTGGTTTATCTAAAGGAAAAAGTTACCAGGAGATTGCCGATACTTTGTTCATAAGTGTTGATACCGTTCGGCATCACATAAGAAATGTTTATTCTAAGTTGCAGGTACACTCGCAATCAGAAGCAGTTGCAAAAGCTATTAGAAAAGGCTTAATCTAATTTATTAGTAACTTTTCTGCTTTCTCTAAACTTTCAACTTTTCCTAAATCCAGCCAGTAAGTTTCATCATGTTTGAACGCAGTGATTTTTTCTTTCGAGGCGATGCTTAGATAAAAATTAATTATTGAAAAAACTTTTTCTTCCGGCATCAAACTTAAGATGCGTGGGTCGACAATCTGTATTCCACTGTATGCAAGCTGATGTAATGACGATGTTGTTTCTCTTGCCTTTTTTACTTCACCTGTTTTTGTATTCTGCCATCCGCAGATTAAATTGTCATCATCAACCAGAAGATAGCGTTGTGTGCTTCTGTTTCTAACCGCAAGTGTTACAATTGAATTTAACAACTGGTGAAATGAATACATCTTCTGTAAATCTATATCGGAAAGTATATCAACATTATAAACAAGAAATGGTTTATCGTCATCAAAAAACCAGGATGCTTTTTTAAGTCCGCCGCCGGTATCAAGCAGCAAATCTCTTTCATCCGAAATTTCTATTCTTATCCCAAAATTATTTTTGCTCTTGAGGAATTCAATTATCATATCGGCAAAGTGATGAACATTTACAATTATTTCATCAAAGCCGGAGTTTTTTAATTTGTTAATCGCAATCTCAAGCAACGGTGTGTTCTTTACTTCCACCAATGCTTTTGGTTTTGTATCTGTAATAGGTTTAAGACGCGTGCCTAATCCGGCAGCAAAAATCATCGCACGCATTCCTCGACTCCGCTCGGAATGAATTCAATACTAAATATGGATATATATAAATACTTAAGTCTATAAAATGCTTTCATTCTTTTAACGAATTAAAAAAATTTTTAAAGTAACTCTTTATTAAAATATTTTGAGCTGGTTTCATTTTTACATTTGGCCAACTCATGCAATAAATCAAAGTCGCCTTTGACTAAAGCTTCCTTTTTCTTTCTACTCCAATTCTTGATCTGATGCTCTAATCTGAATGCTTCATTATAATCATTCACTTCCAATGAATAAACCAATTCAACCGGTAACCTTGAATGTGTGTAACTATCCGGAAAATATCCGGTTTGATGTTCTGCAATTCTTTTCTTTAAATCAGTAGTAGAACCGGTATAAAAACTTTTATCTGCACATTTTAATATATAAATCCATGCACACATTTATTTCACGTCCCGAGCGGAGTCGAGGGACAATTCACGATGATTAAGGATAATTTTTATATCCGTGGTCTTACTTAAATGATCTGCTAATTTTTCTGCGCAATAAACAGAGCGATGCTGCCCGCCGGTACATCCGAAGCTAACCATCAAATCTGTAAATGATCTTTCTTTATAATTTTTCACTGTTCTGTCAACAAGTGAATATACAGCATTTAAAAACTGTTCAACGTCTGTTTCCTTTTCAAGGAATTCTATTACATTCTGATCTTTGCCGGTAAAGGATTTGAATTGATCATATCTTCCCGGGTTATGTAAGCCGCGGCAATCAAAGACAAATCCACCGCCGTTGCCGGTTTTATCTTCAGGAATTCCTTTCCTGTATGAAAAACTATTTACTGTAACCGTAAGAGTATACACCTGTTTTGTTGAGGCATATTTCTTTAGTTCTTCTGAATTTATTGTCCGTTCAAGAACCGACAAGAGTGTTGGAAGTTTTACAGGAAAATTAACATTGTTTAATATCCAATCAAGATTTTTTAACGCATAAGGAATGCTTTTAAGGAAATGTTCTTTACGTTCATAAAAACCCCGGTAGCCGTAAGCACCCATCGCCTGAAGAATCCTTATTAGTACAAATCCGAAATAGTGTTCCGTAAATTCCTTTTCATTGATTGGAATAATCCTCTTAACTACTTCAATGTAATGCTTAAGAAGCTCTTCTCTTACCTGTTGAGGAATGTCTGCTTTAGCATCATAAAGAAGCGAAGCAAGATCATAATGAAGAGCACCCTTTCTTCCGCCCTGGAAATCTATAAAATACGGTTCACCTTCATACAGCATTACATTTCTTGATTGAAAATCCCTGTAAAGGAAATATTCACTTTCTGCCCTAAGAAGATAATCGCAGAATAACTGGAAATCATCTTCTAGATGCTGCTCATCGAACGGGACCTTGGCAAGCTTAAGAAAATAATACTTGAAATAATTAAGATCCCACATCATTGATTGCCTGTCAAATCTTGAGCGCGGGTAACAGACTGAAAAATCAAGATCTTTGGCGGCATTAACCTGGAATTGCGGAAGCTGTTCAATTACTTTCTTATAAAGCAAAATAGCTTCAGACGGAAATTCGCCTCCGTTTCTTTTTGAAGTTAAAAAGGAAAACAACGTAGTATCGCCAAGGTCTTGCAATAAATAAACATCTTTGCCGGAATCCTCTGCGTATACTTTCGGTACTCTTAATCCTTTTGATAAGAAATGCCTGCATAAAGTAAGGAACGCAATGTTTTCTCTTTTATCTGAATTGTGAGCGCCTATTGAAGTGTTGGACTTCCCGAATAATCTATAATAAGTTCTTGATGAGCCGGACGGTGGTAAAGGAGTTACTGTTAAAGCTTCCTCTCCGCTCCATTCTTTAAACATTTCTGCTAATCTTTTTTCGCTGTTCATTTGATCCTTTAAATTTTCTTGCTCTTACTCTTATTCCAGCCTACGGCTGGTAAACTTACACTTATTCTTACTCCTCTTGTAAGAAAGACTAAGAACAAAATCTTAATAGAAAATCACACTCCAAATATATTTATAAAATTGCCATATCCGGCAGTAACTTCCGGATCGTTTTTCCTGTCCGCTATAATTTTTCCTCTCAGAAAAGTTTTTTCAACAATTGCATTAAATGTCTTTCCCTGGAAAGGAGTGAATTTAAATTTTGTATGCATATTTTCAGAAGTTATTTTTTCGCCGTTCCAAAGGTCTATTAGTGCAATATCTGCATCATATCCAAGTTCAAGCTTTCCCTTATTCTTAATTCCAAAGTATTGAATTGCATTTACAGATAATAAATTAATTGTCTGTTCCAGACTCAGTCTTCTTTTAAGAAAACCTTCGCTGAAAAGAAAAGGCACTCTATGCTCAACTCCCGGAATTCCACTATATACTTCCCAGAAGTTATTATGAGTTTTTTCAACAGCGGGGTTACAGCAGGCGTGGTCAGAATTAACAAATGAAATGGTTCCGTCCTTCAAGCCTTCCCATAATGCTTCTTTGTCCAACTCGGTTTTAATTGGCGGAGATGTCTTCAGAAAATTGGAAATTGATTCGTCCTCAAAATCTTTCTGTGTAAAATATAAATAATGTGGGCAGGTTTCTGCAGAAACATTCAAACCGGCTTCTCTTGCTTTTTTAACAAGATTTAATCCCAGCTTAGAACTAAGGTGAACGATTAAAATCTTACAATTATTTTTCCTTGCAACGTCAATCATATTTTTAACTGCCTGGGCTTCAGCCGCTTCATCCCGCGCAGAACAATATGCTTTCCAGTCATTCTTGCCTTCACGTCTGAATGATTCCATTCTGCCGTAAATTAATTCCTTATCTTCTGCATGAACAGCAAGTATCTTTTTCGTTTCGACAATCCAGCTTGCAGCAACCTGCATTTGAATTTTTGTGAGCTCTTTAAAAGTATCCATTCCGGAAGTCAGATATGCTTTAAAACCGGCAACACCGCTTTTTGCGAGTTCATAAATTTGTTTCTCAACATTTTTCTGCCCGTCAAAATCATTACCGTTTATTCCGCCCCACAAGGCATAATCTACAAAACTTCTTCCTTGTAAAGCGTTCTGTTTGATACTAAAACTTTCCGAATTAGTTATGGGTGGGGTGGACGTACAAGGCATATCGATAACCATTGTTGTACCACCAAATGCTGCAGCAAGACTACCATGTTCAAAATCGTCACGATGTTCAAAACCGGGAGTGTTGAAATGAACATGTGAATCAACTGCGCCAGGCATTGCAAGCATATATCCTCCGTCAATCATTGAAGGACTTTGCATTTGTTTTTTCAATCCCAGACCATTTATAAATGCTTCTTTTCTCTGTGGTGTAGAAATTTCATCCCACAAAACAGAGGTTGTCATTTTAGGAATTATCTGGATGATTTTTTCGTCAAAGAAAAAATCGACAAGTTTTAATTTATTTCCCCCCATATTAATAAAAACGTTTGAGAGCACTTTTAATTTTGAACTCATACTTCCTTCAGTGATAAATTATTATTTGGAAACTGCCATGTTAAATTCCTCAATCAGCTTATCCCATAGTTCAACTGTAGAAAATCTTTCATCCCAGTAATCATCATCATACCATTGAGCATTTAGTTCCTTAACATCTTTACCCTGCTGCTCTACCCAGGTAAAATATTTTAAATTATGAATTGCTTTCTTTTCATAATATGAAAGTTCTTTAATATAATCTGTTTTTTGATTTTCAATTGCAACACGCCAGTCAATTTCTGCCTGCCTGTTTGAATAGTTACCAAGTGAATCATTTAATTCCTGCAGGCGAGATCTGTACATCTCGACTGAATCTGTAAATATTGTAAAGATAATATCGTTCTCATTATACTCGTAATACTTTGCAAGTTTAATTGCGCTTATCATATTGCTTATTGAAGATATTCCCATCAATGGAAGTTTTTCAATTACTTCATTTGATATTCCCTGTCGAGCCATCCAGTCTTGCCCTGCAGGTTCATTAAACAAACGAAGAATTCTCATCGGATCATTATCCTCTATGGCTACAACTGCATCTGTATTTTTTGCGTTATGAATCCACGGAATGTGTTTATCACCTATTCCTTCAATTCTGTGGGCGCCAAAGCCATTCATATAAAGTGTTGGGCATTGAAGTGCTTCTGATGCAAGAACTTTTACCAACGGATATTTTTTACGGAGATAATCTCCTGCACCAATTGTACCCGCAGAACCGGTTGCACTTACATAACCGCTTAATCTCTGTCCGTCTTTTTTAATTTGATTAAACAATGATTCGATTGTATATCCCGTTACTTCATAATGCCAGGCACAGTTTCCAAACTGATCAAACTGGTTAAATATAAAATACTCATCACTTTTAGCTTCAAGCTCATGGCATTTATCATAAATTTCTTTCACATTACTTTCGCAGCCGTATGTTGCATAAATTTCTGCACCAAGGTTTTTAAGCCAGTCAAATCTTTCTTTACTCATTTCTTCCGGCAATATTGCAACAGCATGAACTGAAAGCAAAGCCGAATTAAAAACACCGCCTCGGCAGTAATTACCGGTTGAAGGCCAAACCGCTTTGTGATATTCAGGATTAAATCTTCCTGTAACAAGATAAGGAGCAAGACATCCGTAAGTTGCTCCAACTTTATGCGCACCTGTTGGAAAGTGTTTGCCAACCAATCCGATAATTCTTGCTTTAACGCCCGTAATGCTCTGCGGAATTTCAAGATAATTTATTTCACCAATCCTGCCGGTTTTAATATCGTTGCGCCAGTTTATTCTGAAAAGATTCAGAGGATCAAGTGCATTAAGATCAACATTCTCCAATTTGCCCTGAATTTCTGCAGGAATAGTTTCCGGTTGTTTAAGTTGTTTGAATGTAGGTAATACAATTTTTTGTTTTCGGCATCTTTCAATTGAGCGGTTTAAAAATTCTTCATTTTGAATCTGCCAGTTCCAGTTGTACATAATTTTACTCGCTTAAAAAGAATTATAAATCTGGGATGCAAATTAAGGATTTTTAAATAAACTATTGTGAAAAGTTAAGCGGTAAAAAAGGTTCGGCTCCACAGAGATATAACTTTTTGATGGGTTACATTTCAGGTGGGAAAGTGGAGCCGAAATTAAAAAAACAGCCCATCCCTCCAAAGGAGTCCTTTGGACAACCTTCCCTGCTTGCAGCTTGCCTTGCAAAGCAGGCAGGCAAGCCAAAGGGAAGGGCTTTAAATATTTTTGAGAAAACATCATTTTTGATTATCAATTTCCAACATTTATTTCACAAGAAATCTAATCAGAAGTAATACAAGTATTTAATTTTAAGCACAGAAGCTCTGTCAGTCACCTTCATGCGTCTGCCGATATCGTTTCCGTATTCATCATACTTTATCTGCCGTTCCTGGAATTCATTATAAGCAAGATAAATCCAACTCTTTGGCAGGAAATTATAGGAGAATAAAAATCCAACGATTAAATTTTCAAGGTGCTGTGTTGACTTAACATAAACATTGTCAACATATAATCTCATCGTTAAATAATTTATAGGAATAAAAGTAATGTTTGGTCTGGCATTAAAAGTAATATCTTCAAGCGAGCCATCAGGTTTTCTTTCAACATACAAATTATTATCAGCACCAAGAGAAAAATTTTTAGTTGCAAACCATGTAATTGAATTCCCCAACCACATATAAGATGCAAGATAATCCCTTGAGAAATTATAAGTCTTTGAATATCCGCCCCACAGGTTTCCATTCCATCTTGGAGTAATGTTATACCAGGAACTCAGCGAAACTTCATATGAATCATACTTCTGGTCAGCATCTCTTGATTTGCCTGCATTTAGATTTATTTCATATCCCCAGTTATCCCTGAACTGCATATTAAATCCAAGAATTGCAGAATGATCAGTATATAAATCAGCTTTTTCATCATATAAACTTATGCCGGCATATATTAATATCTGGCGGATATACCCTTCTTCGTAGTACCAGCGCGGACCACCAATTGCTGTCAGTTCAGCCGTTCCTTTCCATGGCACAAATCCAACCTGGCTTATATCAAATTTTTCACCAACATATCTTAATCGGCTCAGGATCATCTTGTCTTTATCGAACATCATGAAACCAAGTGCAGAAGCAAAGTCTCCTTCCTTATCTTTAATTGATCTTGCAAACTGATAAGCAAGCTGCCAGTCGGTTTGCCTTAATGCGCCATCAATATCAATTACTCCATCTATATGGTCTTTGGTTTTTTTGCCAACAAACATTGCACCGAGTGTTGAGTTATCAAAAATCTGTTTCTTCAATCTTGCTACACCAAATACAGCTCTTTCCTCGGTTTTCAATTCATCGTCGTCATTATATTTTTCCTCACCAGTCATTGCAAGAAATCCGCCGTACTCCCAATCGTCAATCCGGCCAAAAGCTTTAGTACCGCCCAGCAATCTTACTTCTTCACCGTTTGGCAGCTTCTTTCCAATTCTCCTGGAATAGAATAATTCAAGCGGGCTGTAAAAGCCGCTGCTTCTGTCTTTGCCTGAAGGCATGAAAATTTCACTTCCCTGTGTAAAGAAGGGCCGGCGTTCACTGAAATATGATTCGTAACGGGATATATTAAATGAATACGGATCGGCTTCTATTTGCGCGAAATCAGGATTAACGGTTAGCTGATAAGTTAAACTTGGTGAAGGATTATAGAACATGTCAAGCCCCGCATCTGGGCTCACTTTATATTTACCATCCTGTTGAAGAGAGACATTTGTTAAACCAACCGGATAAATTTCAAGGTTCATTCCTTCACTTTTAGGCTGAACGTTATCAAAAATAAGTTTGCCCATTTTGGAAACGCGGATACCTTCATTCTCTTCGTAATTAGACCAGGAAATGTCTTCATTATTATTTGGAATCCACCGTCCAAAATCAACGCCCCATTCATTCAGATTTTTATCGTAAGAAATTGATTTATAAGGAATTTTAATTTCAGTAATGTAGCCCCAGTCGTAAATTTTGGAATCGGCAAACCAAACTCCGTCCCAGCTCCAATCCCTGTTTCTGCCGTCATCAAGCATACGAGCATCAGCTTTTGCTCCGGTTGCACTAACATCAAATTCATAAGCCGTACGTTTATCATTATATGTATCAATAATTAATGTTGAGCCATCGCCATTCCAGTTATCAAGCGTACCCTTATTGGCTTCAATCTTGCCGGTATTATCATAAAGAATCATTAAACAGTAAAGCGCATCCTCCGTAGTTAAAATTTTTGCAATGGTTTTCTGTGTTGGATTACTGCCGTAAAAGGGATTATACTGGATAAACTCGTTGACTGAATCCGCAATATTCCAGGCGGCATCAATCAATCCGTCAATAATAATTTCATTTGAAGTTTTTTTGAGGAGAATCTTTTTATCAACTTTATTATCGGGCCCGGCTGCAAATAAAAATATATTTGCACTTCCAATTAGAAATAAAAGTATTTTTAATCTCATGCCCGGCCTTTCTATATTTTCATTTAGAAATTTAGACGGCATATAAATAATTAAGTTACAGCACTATTGAAGGTTCATTTATTTACTTGTATTTTGAAAGCGAAAATAACTATAAGAGTTTAACATGTTACCTTTACCGGAAAAGTTTTTAGAGTTTCAAGATAAATATCCGGATGTAACTGCAGCATACAATGCCCTTGGAAGCGCAGTTCATAATTCGGGCCCGTTAGATGATAAAAACCGGGCATTAATTAAACTTGGAATTGCCATAGGCTGCCAGAGTGAAGGGGCCGTACATTCACATGTAAGAAAAGCATTAGATCTTAACATTTCCAAAGAAGAAATAAGACAGGCAATTTTGCTTTCGGCACCAACAATAGGATTTCCGTTTATGATGGCAGCTTTAACCTGGGCAGAAGATATTCTTAGTAATGAATAACAAACCCTAATTTATTTTCCTTTGAATAGAAAGAGTACTAACGATAAGAATTTTTTTATAATCCTCTTACCCGAAATCTTACTCTTACTCATTCTCTTACTCTATAAAAATTTATGCATCAGAAAAAAGCAGAAGAAAATACAAGACATTTTATTATAAATAATCTTTCGGCAGTAAACCGTATTACCGCACTATGGGCATTCAGCGAAGCCGCATTTGGAGGAGTACTGCATGCTTTCCGTATTCCATTTTCCGGATTATTTATTTGCGGTGCGGCAGTAATTTTTATTTCTCTTATAGCTCACTTTTCTGAAAGACGATGGGAAATTGTAAGATCAACTTTAATTGTTGTTCTGGTAAAAGTTATTATAAGTCCCAATACACCTGTTAATGCTCACTTTGCCGTCCTTATCCAGGGAATGCTCGGACAATTATTATTTTTAACAAAACGATTTCCAGGAACGTCATCATTATTACTTGGAATACTCGCATCTTCCTATTCAGCCGTGCAAAAAGTTGTAGTACTTACAATTGTGTTCGGATTTACTTTGTGGGAATCACTGGATCAGTTCGGTGAATCTGTAATGAAAATATTTTTCCCGCATTCAACTGGAATAAGAATAAGCCTGCTGATTATTGGTATTTATTCTGCAATTCACATGGCTGGTGGAATTGCATCGGGTATTATTGCGGGCAGACTTCCGATATGGATGAAAAAGTTTATTACCGAAAATGAAAAGGAAATAAACAGCTTTTCTCTAAAGGAAATTGAGGAGAAAAATAATAAGAGCAAGGGCAAGAGCAAAAGAAGATGGTGGAAAAGGCCATCCGGAATTCTGATACTTTCCTTTTCGGTTATCTTTGCGCTATTAACTTACATATTCCCTTTCTTTGGAAAAAATACGATTTCGGAAGTTATAATTATGATTATCCGTTCTGTGCTTATAGTTTTTCTCTGGTTCACTTTTGCAGCACCATATCTGCTTAAGTTATTCAGAAAATTCGTTGAGAAGAAAAAAAATATTTATACCACAGAAATAAACAATGTTATAATTTTATTTCCAAGGCTTCGCTACCTTGTAAATGAAAACTGGAAGAGATCAGATTCTTTAAAGGGATTAAAAAGAATAAAGCACTTCGTAATTACTACCATCACAATATTAATTTTTTCGGATATTGAAACCGAATAAGAGCCCGCAAAATATCGGGGCATCTCTCCGATGCCCTTTTACATTTAATGTCTGTTGCAGGTTAATTCTTTGTTTTCGGTAAGTTCGCCTTTTGCAAATTTTCCAACAGCAATTTCAATATCTTCTTCATCGGTTAAGAAAGGCTTGATATTATTTTTTTCAAGATCTTCAATAAGACGCCAGCCGCCGCCGCTGAAAAGTAATACAGAACAATCTTTCAAACCTTCAATTAAACTTTCATGGCCATGGTGTTGTCCTTCGCCATGATGATGCTCATGGTTTTGTCCGCCAGCCATCCTGTGATGCGTAAAAGCATTCTCTCTGATTTCAATTTTTTCTATTGTCCCGCCATTTATATCATATATTGCAAAGGCAAGGCATCTTCCAACGTGGCCGGTAATGGTTTTCCGGTCATCTGTTGCAACAGCAATTCTCATTTAGAACCTCCGGTTAATTTTTTGCATTTGGGGCATTCTGTTTTAAGTGAAGAAGAATTTATACTTCTCCGGTTATCGCATCTGCCGCATTTATCTTTTTTTATTTTGTTAATAATATTTTCAGGGTAAGTTTCATTTATCCTGATTGCTTTACCGTTCAGAATACAGTCTGTAATTTTATATCTGGCTTTCTCAATAATTCTTCCGAATGTAGCACGCGATATTTTCATTTTATCCGCACCTGCTTCGTGCGAAAGGGCAAGAAAGTCAGCAAGTTTTAAAGCTTCAAGTTCGTCATGCTCAAGAATTACTTCTTCAAGATTGTCCATTGGAATCCCTCTCGGCTTGAAATAATAGCAAGCGGGATCGATTGATACTCTTCTATGTTTGCATGGTCTTGGCATTTTATTATTTATGAGCATATGCTCATAACAAAAATATTATTATATTTGCAATAAAACAATCTGAAAATAATTTAAAGTATAAAGATGGATGCGGTTAATACTTTCTGGGGTGACAACAAAGAAAAGATTATAACGCCTGACGGTATTGTTGTTATAAGCAGCGAACAAAAAATAATTGCGTTCAGCCAAACAGCTTCAAGACTTACAGGCTATAGCGAAGATGAGATTATTCTAAAGGACTATGATTTCATTTTCCGGAACACCGAATTTGACAAGAACTATATAATTGATTCATTAACAAGCGGCAACACCTTTTCTAATCTTTCCCTTAACATTACAAGATACGACAACACTATTCTGAACGTACTCGCTTCACTAACACCTATTACCCGCTCAGATAAAAGTATAATTGGGTTAGCTCTCGTTTTCCGCGATACACAAGAGATGCTTTTGCTTGCTGAGAAAATTAAGGAAAGAACCCAGGCATTGCTGGATGAGAAAAATAAACTCGATGCTATTTTCAACAGTAATATAGAAGGTACTTTTACAATTGACAATGAATGGTCTGTAACCTCTTTTAATAAATCCGCAGAAAAGATTACCGGCTTTACCAAAGAACAGGCAATAAATAAAAAATGCTGGGAAATATTCAATTCTGACTTGTGCAGAAACGGTTGTCACATGGAATCAACAATGGCAAACCATCAACCGACAATTGGAAACGAGCTTATTATTAAAAGTAAAGAGGGTAAACTAATTCCTATTAAAGTTAACTCCGCCCCACTCCTAAATGGAAAAGGAGAACCAATTGGAGCCGTAGAAACATTTATCGATATAAGTGAAATTAAAAACCTTGCAGAGCATCTTTCTGAAAAATATAAGTTTGCAAATATTATCGGAAAAAGTAAATCGATGAATAAGATTTACTCTTTACTTGAAAGTGTTGCCCAAAGCGATAGTTCCGTTCTTATTACTGGAGAAAGCGGTACCGGAAAAGAACTTGTGGCAAGGGCCATCCATTTAAACAGCGACAGAAAAAATGCACCGTTTATTGCCATCAATTGCAGCGCATTTGCCGAAAGTCTTATTGAAAGCGAATTGTTTGGCCACGAAAAAGGTGCTTTCACCGGTGCAATAAAAAACAAAACCGGCAGATTTGAACTTGCAAAAGACGGATCCTTATTCCTCGATGAAATCGGCGATCTTTCACTTCAGCTCCAGGTAAAACTTTTACGAATTCTTGAAACAAGGCAGTTTGAACAGGTTGGCGGAATAACTCCAATAGATTTGAATGCACGTATAATTGCTGCAACAAACAAAGACCTTAATAAAGAAATTTCAGAAGGTAGATTCAGAGAAGACTTACTATTTAGAATAAATGTTATTAATATTGATTTGCCTCCATTAAGAGAAAGGATGGATGACTTCCCCATTCTTATCAATCACTTCCTTCAGAAATTCAATGAAAAATTTAAAAAGAATATAACCGGAATAGCTGCAAACACTTTTAAAATTCTTGAAAAATATAACTGGCCCGGCAACATACGTGAACTTGAAAATGTTATTGAGCACGGTTTTGTATTGTGCCAGAATAAAATAATTCAAACAGAACACTTACCCGAAAAACTTATTAGCCAAATAAATGTTGAGTCTGATACTAAAACCACAACTTCCCCTGTTCTTGAAGCGGAAAAAAGACTAATAATTTCCACGTTAGAAAAATTCAATGGAAATAAAAACGAAACAGCAAAAACACTTGGAATAAATAAAAGCACTCTCTGGCGTAAGATGAAAAAATTTAATTTAGAATAATTAAACAGATGTTTTTTATTAACAAATCTTTAAGTAATCTGTAACTGGTCAACAGGCATTGCATTTTTGCAATTTATTTTTATAGGGGTTGCATTTTCTCAACAACAAATTCATTTAAAATTTATTATCACGGTTTAATTATCTGGTACTATAATTGTCCTTTTTATTACTCTGAATAATTATTCTGATGTTTTTTAATGAATATAAAACCCAAATGTATTGCCTGCACAGTCAAGCAGGCTTATAATGCCGCAAGTTTAGCCACTTATGATGAAGAGATCCAGCGCAATATTATTAATGAATTTTGCAACTACTTACCTTCAGTAGATCCCAAATCATCACCCCCTGAAGTTTCCAAAGTAATTCAGTCAATTACAGTGAAGCACACAGGTATACAGGATCCATATAAAGAAGTAAAGGATCAGAATTTCTCGAAAATATTAAAATTCAAACGTTATCTTGAAACGTATGTTGATGCTTCAAAAAATCCATTTGAAGAAGCAATCAGAATAGCAATTGCAGGCAACACTATTGATTTAGGTGCAAATCCGGATTATGATATTGAAGGAGAGATAAATAAACTTTCTTCGAACAATATAGTAATGGATGATTTCTCCTCATTTAAAGAAGACGTATTAAATGCAAAATCAATTTTATACATTGCAGATAATTTTGAAGAAGCCATCTTCGACAAATTCCTTATTGAACAATTGCTGCCGCGAAGAATTTACTATGCAGTTCGCTCAAAACCCATCCTAAATGATATTTCACTGCAAGATGTTAATAAAACAGGTATAGATGATTTGTGTGTTGTTATAGAAAGCGGTTCTGATTTGCCAGGAACTGTTCTGGATAATTGTACAGATGAATTTAAAAGACTTTATGACGAAGTTGATTTGGTGATCTCCAAAGGGCAGGGAAATTTCGAAACGTTGGAAAACTGTAAAAGAGAAATATATTTTCTCTTTAAAGTAAAGTGTGACGTAATTGAGAAATACTGCGGGCAGCCAATCGGGAAAAGCATTCTTATTAAAAGAGGAAGTAAAATCAACAACAATTCAGCAGGCAATTAAAATGTTTGTTCCAACAAAAATATTTTTCACCAAAGGAATAGGTCGACATAAAGAATATCTTGCTTCATTTGAGCAGGCGCTCAGATCGGCTAAAATTGAAAAGCTAAATCTTGTTCCTGTAAGCAGCATTTTTCCACCGGGTTGTAAAAAAATAAGTCTTGATGAAGGACTGAAAGAATTAAACCCCGGACAAATTGCCTTTACAGTCATGGCGCGAAACTCTACAAATGAACCAAACAGACTTATTGCTGCTTCAATTGGAGTTGCATTGCCAAAAGATAATACTATGTACGGCTATTTATCGGAACATCATCCGTTTGGAGAAACCGTAAAAAATGCAGGTGAGTACGCAGAGGACCTCGCCGCAACAATGCTTGCTTCAACATTAGGACTTGATTTTAATCCTGAAACCGACTGGAACGAAAGAGAACAGGTTTACAAAATGTCGGGTCAGATTGTAAATACATTTAACATAACACAATCTGCAGAAGGAGATAAGAACGGGCTATGGACAACTGTTCTTGCTGCGGCAATTTTACTTAAGTAGTGCACTGGCAATAATTAATTTAAAAACTTAAAACAGGAAGCTAACTAATGAATATTACCGAATGCGGTTTCAACACAAAATTAATTCACGGGGGCGAAATTGAGGATCAATTTAAAAGCGCAACAACTCCAATTTACCAGACTTCAACTTTTGCTTTTGATAATGCGGATGAAGGGGCAAAGTGCTTTAACGGAGAAAGTGCCGGATATATTTATACAAGAATCGGCAATCCCACAATTAACGCTCTTGAAAAACAGTTAGCTGCCCTTGAAAATGGCTATGGAGGAATAGCGGTTAGTTCCGGAATGGCAGCAGTAAACACAGTTTATCTTACATTGCTAAGCAGCGGAGATCATATAGTAAGTACCGATGCGATTTACGGACCGGCCCGCAGCATTATGGAAAATCAACTTATAAGATTCGGCATCCAGTCAACCTATATAAATACTACAAATATAGATGTTGTAAAAAACGCACTTAAACCAAACACAAAACTGCTTTATATTGAAACGCCGGCTAATCCCACCATGGATATTACAGACATTGCAGCGTGTGCTAAACTTGCGCATGAAAACGGAATTCTGCTTGTTGTTGATAATACATTCTGCAGCCCTTATCTGCAAAATCCACTTAATCTGGGAGCCGATATTGTCTTTCATTCTATGACAAAATCTATAAATGGACATGCGGATGTTGTTGCTGGTATTATCATAGCAAAAGAAAAAAACATTTATACTAAGCTTAGAAACATGATGATCGGCCTTGGTTGTAATATGGATCCGCACCAGGCTTACCTTGTTATGCGCGGTTTAAAAACTTTAAGCATAAGAATTGAAAGAGCCCAACAAAACGCCCAACAGGTTGCAGCCTACCTTGAAGAACATCCCAAAGTTGCCTGGATTAAATATCCGGGACTTAAATCTCATCCGCAACATGATATAGCAGAACATCAAATGAAAGGAAGCGGATCAATGATCAGCTTTGGATTGAAGGGTGGATTTGAAGCCGCTAAAGTACTTATGAATAACCTTCATCTGGCTTTATTGGCTGTTTCGCTTGGCGGTGTTGAAACTTTAATTCAACACCCTGCTTCAATGACTCATGCTAAAGTTTCCAAAGAAGGTAAAATTAAAGCCGGAATAACTGACGATTTGATAAGGTTATCTGTTGGCATAGAAGATTTGAATGACATTATCGCCGATCTTGAAAACGGATTGAGACAAGTTTAATTAATCAAAGGCCGGGAAATTTTAAGTGTACTTAATAATACACGAGGCCATTATGAAAAATGAAATAAATAAAATTAAATACTTCCTTAAGAACAAAGCTTCAACCTTATGTGAAAAACTTGAGAATAACGTAATAGCAAACACCGGCATACCATGTACAATAATATTTGGACCGGTCCCTTCGCGAAGATTGGGATTAAGCCTTGGCGTAAATAACATGCGTTGTAAAATTTGTACATATGACTGCATCTATTGTCAGGTTGGTAGAACAACATGTTGTTCTACCTGTTGTGAGCCTTGTTTATCTCCATATGAATTATTTTGCTTTGTTAAAAAGAAATTACAAAAATTAGAGGCCAAAGAAATAAAGGTTGATTACATCAGCTTTGTACCAAACGGAGAACCAACAATTGATAAATCGCTTGGAAAGAATATTCATATTCTAAGAGAATTTGGTTATAAAATTGCCGTCTTTACAAACTCATCACTTTTATGGAATGATAACGTAAAAGAAAACCTTTTGTTTGCAGATTACATTTCAGTAAAAGTGGATTCTGTAAATGATAAGACCTGGCAAATAATAAACCGCCCGCATACCCGTTTAAACCTGGATATAATTTTAAAAGGAATAATAGATTTTGCTAAAATTTACAACGGCAAATTAACAACCGAAACAATGCTTGTAAAAAACATAAATGATAACATACAGGAAATTGAACAGGTCGGTAATTTCCTTAAAAAATTCAGAAGCGATAAATCATATTTTACAATTCCAACACGTCCACCAACAGAAAGTTTTGCAACTGCACCAGATAGAAAAACATTAGATCAGCTCTCAGATTATATTGAAAAGAATATTCCAAACTCAGAGACGTTGTTTTCTCCTGAAAGCAACAGCTTTTATGCTGCTGGTGAAATTGAAGATGAGATTCTTGGAATAACAAGAGTTCATCCTATGCGCGAAGAATCATTGTTGAAACTAATAAAAGATATGGGCGGAAACAAAGAAACTTTACTCCAAATGATAATTCATAATCAATTACAAAAAATTTTTTACCAGGATAAATTTTTTTATTCAACTAAGGATAATAACTAATGAATCAACAAGACAAACAAAAAGCGTTTGAAGAAGAAGAAAAAAGAATTTCTGAAACAGTTTCTAAAATAAAACACAGAATTGCCGTATTCAGCGGTAAAGGCGGAGTTGGAAAAACAACAGTAAGCGTGAACCTTGCCTATGCGTTGAAAATGGAAGGCTACTCTGTTGGCATTCTTGATGCAGATATAACCGGGCCAAATGTTGCAAAGATGTTAGGCGTGGATAACGATATAATTTTCCTTAATGAGAAAATGATTCCCTTTGAAAAGTTTGGCGCCAAAATGATTTCTATGGCAAGCCTGCTTAAAAACGGAACACCGTTAATTTGGCGCGGACCAATGCGCTCTAAAGTAATTAACCAGTTTCTTGCAGATGTTGAATGGGATGAGCTTGATTATTTAATTGCCGATCTGCCTCCGGGAACCGGGGATGAAATTTTAACCATTGCACAACAGATGAAACCTGATTTTGCCGTTGTGGTTACAACTCCACAGGATGTATCCATACTTGATGCGGAACGTTCGGTTAACATGGCAAAAGAATTAAAAATTCCTTACATCGGTATTGTTGAGAATATGGCGGGATTTATTTGCCCACGTTGCGGTGCGGTTGTAGAACTTTTTGGAGCAGGCGGAGGTGAAAAGTTATCCCAGCAATATAATATTCCATTACTCGGTTCTGTTCCAATTGATCTTGATGCGCGAATACTTGGAGATGCAGGCAAACCAATTGTTCTTGAAAAACCGGAGTGTGAAGTATCTAAATCTTTCAAATCAATTGCAGATTTAATTCATGCTCAACACTATGAAGCACCAACAATTAAGAAACCATAAATAATTTCTTTTTTGAAAAACAAAGTTGCAGTAATGCAATAATATATTCTCTCTGTATTGAAAAAGTTTATTAAACCTTGATAAACATTAGTTATAAAGCTGGTATTAAAATTGGAATAGTTCTTTATCTATTAATCATTTTAAGGAGAAGTATTATGCCAGGATTTGACAGAACAGGACCTCAGGGCAAAGGCTCAATGACAGGCGGAAGACGCGGATATTGTTCGGGTTCTCTTTCAGCACAAAAAGCAACCGAAACAAAACCTAATGAAACAACAAATGAAATACTTGGAGTTGGCAGGGGCGGAAGACCACGCGGCGGTGGAAAAGGCAACTGCTTTGGTGGCGGCAGAAGAAGATTTAACAGCTAATAAAAACGTTAATATTTATTGAACGTTCTTTAAAAACCATACAATTAACATTAAAGATGAAAAGTGATAATAGCTGTTACATCTATTGAAAATAATTTAGACTCTTTGGTTTGTCCCCAATTCGGCAGGGCAAATTTCTTTCTGATTATTAATCTGCAGACTTTGGAATTCCAGGCTATTCCTAATCCAAATGTTAATGTTGTAGATGGAGCTGGGATTCACTCAGCCCAGCTTTTAATAAAGGAAGAAATAAAAGCCGTTTTTACAGGCAGAGTTGGAATGAATGCTTTCAGAATCCTTGATTCTGCCGGAATTTTAGTTTATGAAAATGTTGAGGGAACTGTTAGAGTTGTTATTGATAAACTTAAACTCGGAATGCTCAAAGCTTCTAACAATCTAAACTTCAATAAGAAATTTCCAAACCAGTTTCACGGAATGCAATGCCGCGGAAGTAAATGGAATAATAAAGGAAATAGTGTTCAGAATGAACAAGAAATACTAAAAACCGAAATTGAAGAATTGAAAGAAAAAATTTCACAACTGGAAATTCAATTAAAGCAAAACGAAACACATAATAACTAATTATTAAACATAAAGGAATAATATGAACACTAAATTGGCAATTGCAGTTGAAGGTATACAAAACGAATATTCTGTTGCCGAACACTTTGGCAGATGCGAACAGTTTAATTTATATGAGATCAACGATGAAAATGAAGTTGTTAAAAATGAAGTTTTTCAAAATCCATTAGCAGGAAATCATGGTGGTACCTGCCAACTGCCACATTTTGTAAACCAGATTGGAGCTAATGTTATTATCGCCGGAGGAATGGGGGGTAAAGCAATTTCTCTCTTTGAAAATTACGGCATTAACGTAATTACTGCTCCGGGATTAAAACTTGAAGATGCTCTCAAAGCTTTTACAGAAGGAAAAATCTCCGGCTACCAGGAATGCGAGGGTCATCAGGGTGATTGTCATTAACTTCAGGATTTGTTTCAGATGAATATTTCTATAGCATCGGGAAAGGGAGGAACAGGTAAAACTACCGTGGCAGTTAACCTGGCCTTATCGGTTCAGCCTTCTGTTTATATTGATTGCGACGTTGAAGAACCTAACGGCCATATTCTTCTAAAACCAATAATTACCGAACAAAAATATGTTATGAAAAAACTGCCCAGTATTGATTTTAACAGATGCAGTTACTGCGGTAAATGCACAGATATATGTGAATTCAATGCAATAATAGCATTGAAGAATGATGTACTGGTTTTTGAAATGTGCCACGGCTGCGGTTTGTGCAGTTACTTTTGCCCGGAAAAAGCAATTGAAGAAATTAATAAGAATATTGGCGAAATAAGATCCGGTTACGCAAAATCTGAATTAACAATGTTTATTGAAGGCGAATTAAACATCGGAGAAATGGCAGCTGCCCCATTGATAAAACAAGTTAGAAAGGAAGCAGTGCCGGGAAGAATTAATTTTATTGACGCTCCACCCGGAACTTCCTGCTCTATGGTTGCAGCAGTTAAAGATTCCGACTATTGCATACTTGTTACAGAATCAACTCCGTTTGGATTAAATGATCTTAAACTTGCGGTTGATGTCATCCGTTCAATGGGAATTTCATTTGGAGTAATAATCAACAAGTATGATGATTCATTTGCCGATATTGATAAATATTGTTCAGATCAAAAAATAACAATTCTATTAAAGCTTCCCTTTGAAAGAAAAATTGCAGAATGCTATTCATACGGAATTCCTCCGGTTTGTAAATTCCCGGAGTTGAAAGAAAAATTCCGGGACGTATTTTATAAAATTCAATCGTCTTTTTTGATGAAAGAAGTATTGCTTAACAGGTAGAAGAAATGAAAAAACAGTTGGTAATATTAAGCGGAAAAGGCGGAACAGGTAAAACCACAATTGCTGCGGCTTTTTCAAAGCTGGCACAAAACAGTGTAATTGCAGATTGCGATGTTGATGCGGCCGATCTATTCATTCTTCTTAAACCTGAAATAATAAACGAAGTAAAATTTTACGGTGGGAAGAAAGCATCAATAAATAAGGATATTTGTACCCAATGTGGAATATGCGAAAGCTTTTGCCGGTTTGAAGCAATTAAAAATTTTAAGGTTGATGAATTGCTTTGTGAAGGCTGCGGTTTTTGCCAAAAGATTTGTCCGCAAAATGCAATTGATTTTCAACCTGTAATTTCAGGCAGTTATTTTAATTGTAAAGTTGATACCTCAAAAAACTTTTTGTTTGCAAGGCTAATGCCGGGTGAAGGTAACTCGGGTAAACTTGTTACTGCACTAAAAAGAAACGCTTCAGAATATTTTTTTCAAAACGGGAATGAATGGTTTATTGTTGACGGACCGCCTGGAATTGGCTGCCCGGTTAACGCAAGTATTACCGGGGCTGATTTGATTTTACTTATAACCGAGCCAACTCTCTCCGGTTTGCACGATCTTGAAAGAATAATTAAACTGATCAAATTATTTAATATTTCAGTCCGTGTTGTTGTTAATAAATTTGATATTAATGAAGAAATGACATCAAAGATTGAAGACTACCTGAAAGCAGAGAAAATAGAACTTACAGGTAAAATTCCTTTTGATGAAACCGTTATTCGTTCTCTTCAGCAGGAAAAAAGTATAATTGAATTCCCTGCGAGCAAAGCTTCAATAGAAATATCAACCATATGGAATTCACTACAAAACTAATAAAGGCACTTTAATGAAGATAGCTATTACTTCAACCGGAGCAAGCAAAGAATCTCCTGTTTCAGAAAAATTCGGCAGATGTTCATATTTCGTTATTTATGATACGGTAGATGAGACAATATACTCAATCGTAAATACTGCAGTAAACTCAGAACATGGAGCCGGGCCAAGAGCTGCACAACTGATTATAAATGAAAATGCAGAAGTTGTTTTAACCGGTGCAGTTGGCGGAAACGCCGAAAATGTGCTGAACACGGGAAAAGTAAAAATTGTAACAGGATTTAAAAGCAACATGAAAATAACTGAAGCAATTAACCATTACCTGAATAAAACTAAAATGGATTTAAATTAATTATGCCGGATACAAGCTCTGTTCAGCTTTTAAAAAGTATTGGTTATTCGGAAAAAGCAATTCTGTTGCTGTTCCTTCAGCAAAACTTCGGTAAAATTGAAAATGCCGATATCACTGCCAGGTATCAATCAGATTGCGGGGATTTATTAATCATTTATCTAAAGCTTGAAAATGAAAAAATAATTTCCGCAAAATTTGAATTTGTAGGTTGTATTGGTTTGCAGGCTGCTGCTTCCGCATTAACTGAACTGATAAAGGGATTAAGCCTGGTTGATGCTTCTAAAATAAGCTTCGATGATATTCTTGATTTTCTTGAAAGTGTGCCGGAATCCAAATATGAATGCATTCATTTAGCTCTTAACACACTAGCAAATGGACTTAAACCATACCTGTAATTAATTTCTTTAATAATTAGATTCATTGATTTAACTTTAGCAGGTTCGTATTTACGTTTATTTATTTTTAACAGAGATTTTAAATGGTTAACCTCGTATTATCTACATTAACTGAATCAATTAAGATTACACTTCTTGTTTTGGTAATGATGATTCTTATTGACCTGATAAACGTTAGGACAAGGGGAAAACTATCGTCCATCCTGCAAACCGGTAGACGATGGAAACAATATGTGCTTGCTTCCCTGCTTGGGGCTTCACCCGGTTGCATAGGTTCCTTTGCAGGTGTATCGTTGTATGTTCATGGGATGATAAGCTTTGGAGCTTTAACAGGAATGATGCTTGCAACCGCCGGCGATGAACAGTTTGTAATGCTCGCTATGTTTCCTAAAACTGCTATTATAATTTTTATTATCCTTTTCTTTATTGGAATAATTGCAGGCGTTGTAACAGATTTTGTAATCAAGAAATTTAAGATTAAAACCTGCTCCGATTGTAAAGAGAAGCAATTCCACGAGGATAAAGAAGGAATATCTCATTACATCAAGGATCATATCTGGAAACATATTATTAAAAAACATATTCTTAGAACATTTTTGTGGACGTTTGGCGCCATTTTAATTATCGGGATTGGTTTAACGTTCTGGCAAATAGATAAAATAACTTCAGAATATACTTTTCTTATTCTCATTTTAAGCGCAGTTATTGGCTTAATTCCGGAATCCGGTCCGCATTTAATCTTTGTTACTATGTACGCGCAGGGTCTAATTCCTTTTTCAATCCTGTTTACAAGCTCTATTGTTCAGGATGGGCATGGCATGCTTCCATTGCTTTCCTATTCAGTTAAAGATTCCATACTTGTAAAAATCTTTAATCTAATCTTCGGTTTAAGCTTTGGATTATTAATTTATTTGATGGGTTATTAATGAATATTTTGGAAACAATTCCTAAATCTGACAGTGATTTATTGCTTGAAAGCTGGGGATACAATTTAATTACTGAGTATCATCAGATGCTAAAAGCAGCAAAATTTAATAATTCTATTATTCTTGATTTGGCAACCGGTACAGGAAGAGCTTCATCTGTACTTACAAGAATGAATTTTAACGTACTAACCGGAGATTACAGCCTGGATAAAAAGTCCGAAGCCGAGAGAAGAATAACCGAAAAATATTTCAACAAAGTAAAATTTGTAAAACTTAATCTTGAATCTCTCCCCTTTGATGATGATTCAATTGAAAATATTGTTTGCCTTAATACACTTCATGAATTATCAAATCCTGTTAAATGCCTTGAAGAAATAATACGGGTTCATTCAAGAACAGGTATTATGCTTTTAGCAGATTTTAATCCTCTTGGTTTTGATGTTATGGACAGGCTTCATCTTTCCAGGTTTAACAAGGTTCATCCGCGCGGTAATATTTTGCCGGAAACAACACTTAAAATACTTCAGGAAAATTATTTTAAAATAAACCTGTTAAGTACTGAACTAAATTCCGGATTTATTGTTTTAGGAAAAAATTAAATTGAAAGATATAAAACAAAGCAACAGACCTTTAATTGTGGAAAATGATTTTATTGTGACCACTTATGATATTGATATTGCCGGCCATTTAAATAATGTTGTTTATGTACGATGGCTTGAAGATTTAAGAAGGATTTTTTTTGATGAGCACTATCCGGTAAAAAATTTACTGAGTCTCAACCTCTATCCGGTTATAGCTTCAACAAACATCAAATATAAAAGGCAGATAAAGCTATTTGATAAGCCCAAAGGATTCATGTGGCTTGAAAAAATAGACAGAATAATTTTAAAACTTAAAGCAGAATTTACCGTAAACGGTTCCGTTGCAGCATTTGCAGAACAAAAATGCGTCATTTACAATCTTGAAACCAGTCAAATCGTTAAACCACCGGAAATAATATTTCACACATTTATTCAGGAGACAAACGTAAAAAATGTTTTTATGTAATCTTATTATCGTTCGTAATTACTTTCAAAGATTTAATAACCCTTTTCTTATTGGAATAGTTATCTTATTATTTATTTCTATGAACATACATGCCCAAACCGGTGTAATCTCTGGTACAGTTGTAAATAAAGAGAATCAGACAGCCCTTAACGGAGCTAATGTTTTACTTGATGGACCAGACATACGAAAGACAACCGACGATAAAGGTAAATTTATAATAGAAGGCTTGCCTACCGGCAGTTATACAATTTCTGTTTCATTTGTTGGATATAAAACGACTGAGCTGGAAGTTGAAGTAAAGAATGATACACCTGCATTTGTTTATATCGAATTAAATCCGGCTTCATTAGTACTTGGAGAAGTAACCGTATCAAGTTATAAGTATGAGAAATACTTAAAGGAAATTCCCATTCCGATTGGTTTGCAGACAAGCGAGGAAATTTTAAGCTCACCAGCATTAACTGTTTCCGATGCCGTCAAAAATATTCCAGGCGTTTCATTAACGCGTGACGGTATATGGGAAACCACAGTAAACATAAGAGGATTAAGCCGCTCAAGCGTTGTTACATTAATTGATGGGAACCGTGTTGAAACTGCAACTGATATTTCCGCCGGCTTATCTTTAATTGATCTTGCAGACATCGAAAGGATTGAAATTATTAAAGGCGCAGCATCTGCCCTATATGGAACAGGTGCAACCGGCGGAGTTGTAAATATCTTTACCAAATCCGCTTACTTTAATAAAAATTATTATTACAACGGAAGATTAACCGGAACGTATAATTCCGTAAACAATCAGCCTGCAGTTAATCTTACTTTAAATAGCGGCGCATCAAACTGGTATGTTCACCTAAGCGGAATGTTCAGAAAAGCTGATAATGTTGAAACACCGCAGGGCACATTGCTTAATTCACAATTTGAAGACAATAATATTTCTGCTTCGTTTGGTTTAAAACCTTTTACCAATCATGAATTGAAATTAAGTTACCAGCAGTTTAATGCAGAGAATGTCGGCATTCCCGGCGGAAGTTCTTTGTTTCCATCCAAAGCTGAAGTACGTTACCCGAAAGAGATGAGAAGAATGGCAAGCGCGGAGTATAAAATCAATTCCATCTCTCAAACTCTGCAAAGTTTATCAATGAAGATTTTTCATCAGTTCATTTTAAGAGATGTTGAAAATATTCCTTATACTGTTCAGAATGTACCCGCATCCGGTACACAACCGCCAAGACGGGTTAGTGTTCTTAAAATTACTCCGGGAGCAGATCATAATGTAAACGGCTTCCAGGTACAATCTAACTGGACGCTGGCAGATAACAATTACTTAATAGCAGGCATTGATGGCTGGCAGCGCGAGTATAATGGTGAAAGAGAAAGATATCAGAAGATTGAAGTACTTAATCCTAACACACAAGCTGTTGTAAAAACTATAAATAAAATCATCGGCGAAAAACCGATTCCCGATTCCAGATTTTTAAGCATTGGCTTTTATGCACAGGATGAAATTGGATTGATCAAAAATAAACTTAACTCTACCGTTGGCGGACGGATTGATTTCATCAATGTTAAGAATGACAAAACTTACAATCCTGTTTATGAAATTACTGACGGCATTAGAAGTGATGCACCGGCAGGACAAATTTTGTGGTGGGATGAAAAAAATATTAATGAGGTTTCTTACAGCGGCAATATCAACTTCCTGTACAAAGCTTTCCAAGATATTGATTTTACTTTAAGCATTGCACATTCATTCCGTTCTCCTTCACTTGAAGAAAGATACCAGTACATTGACCAGGGGAATGTTATAAGACTTGGTGACCCGGATCTGAAACCGGAGAAAGGTCTTTTCTTTAATCTTGGTATTCGTGTGTGGAAAGACAAATTAAATTTAACGGGTGATTTATTCTATAATACTTTAAGAGACATTATAGTTGAACTGCCGGGCACTTACGAAGGCAGGAATGCGCTTATTAAAACAAACATCGGCAAGGCTGAACTGTATGGTTTTGAATTAGGCGCTGAATATAGTTTACTTCAGCATTATATTGTTTACACCAGCCTTTCATATACAAGGGGTAAAGACAAATATAATAACACAGATCTTCCGCAGATTCCGCCACTTAATGGAAGACTGGGAGCAAAATCAAATGTGCTTCATTTTGTTGAGGCTGATTTAAGCGCAACATTTTTTGATGCACAGAAGAAAGTTGCGGCAGGAGAATTAACAACTCCCGGTTATGTTACACTGGATTTTTATCTCAGTTCTATTCCTTTTGAACTTGGTTTTATTAAATTACAGGCGTTTGCCGGAGTTGAAAATCTTTTAGACAAAGCTTACAGAAACCATTTGTCAACCAACAGAGGATTAATTACAATTGAACCGGGAAGAAATATTTTTGCCCGTTTGTCAATCAATTGGTAATTTACCCAACAAAAAAAGTAATTAAATGAACTGGTTTCTGCTGGCATCTTTATCCGCCGTATTCTCGGCTGTGTCTACACTTTTTGAGAAGCGCTCTTTATTCAAAATGAAAGCGCTTGACTTTTCATTCCTTGTCTCCATATTCGGATTTTTATTCTCAATTCCATTCTTCTTTCAAATTGATTTCGGAAATCTCAACTTCACAAGTCTTGCTATACTCTTTATCAAATCAATACTTGGAGCAATGGCATTTCTAAGTGTAATGATGTCTCTTAAGAATATGGAGATAAGCCGCGCGCTTCCACTGCTTGCTTTATCTCCCGGAGTTGTAGCTTTGTTTGCATTTATACTTTTAGGAGAATCTTTATCTTTTCAGGAAATACTCGGAATGGGCTTACTTTTAGTTGGCACTTATATACTGGAAACAAAACCGGTACAAACTTTCTTTGAGCCGTTTCATATTTTCTTCAGATCAAAGGATTACCGTTATATTATTTTAGCGCTTCTGCTTTTTACCGCCACATCAATTATGGATAAGCTTTTATTAAAGCAATACAAACTTCCTCCAATTGATTTCATGGCTTTCCAGCAATTATTCTTCGCAATAATTTTCACTGTAATATTTATATTCGGATTAAGAGAACACTCATCTGAGATTAAATCCATTGATAAAAAACTTTTATTGTTTGTTATTGCTGTAGCTCTGCTGACAGTAGGATACAGGTACACCCAGATTCATGCAGTTAAGTTAGCACCAGTTTCACTTGTGCTTGCAGTTAAAAGAACTTCTGTTTTCTTTGCGGCAATTATAGGAGGAAAATTATTTAACGAAGGTAACCTTGTAAAGAAAGCAATTGCCGCAGCGATTATAATCGGCGGATCAATGCTGATTCTGCAGGAATAAAGGCAAAATAGTTTAACTCCAATAAGTTGAAGAACTACTTAACCAGTTCATTCTTTACTTCTACTATTACTCTTTCGGCTAAGCGGATAGAACTCTTACAAATTTCTTTATCAGGATAAAAATTTGGAAGTGCGCTTCCAATCGGATATTTTGTTGGCAAATAAATGCTGTCTAAAAAATCACACTCGTCTTCAGATAATACAACAGAGATTCCTTCGTTTTCCAGAATGGTTTTCAATTCAAGGATGTTATGAGTTTTCTTAAATGGAATTCTTCTTTCAATGAACAAGGCTTTTAACGCCTTCTCTATGGATTGCTGAATATTATGTAAGCAGGGATTAAATAATTCGCTTTTAAGAAGAACTTTTGCCGCCTCAAGGTTTTCTTCAGAATAAGCAAGCCAGAGTTTAGTTTCCTCTTGCATAAATCACTTCACCGCTAACAACTTCATTTGCAAAAAAGCTATTATCATTTTTTTCAATAACCGGGAAAATATCAACTGCTATTTCCCTAGAGATACTTCTGATCAGCCTTCTATACTTTAATGCAAGATTTAAATAATTCTCGGAGCTATTCTGTACTACTGCAATGTCGATATCATTAGGATCTTCAGTTTTATTGAAAGAACCGAAAACAATAATTTTTTCAATCTCTTTTTCTCCCTTTAATAAATCTGCAATTTTATTTTTCAATTCTTTCTTATTCATTATGCTTTTCTTTTTTCAATCTAAATATAGAATAAACGCTTTTTAGTTGCCAATGACCGCTATTAAGTTTGCCCAATATTATCCCATCATTTCTTTTATAACTTCCTCAACATGTATCATTGTTGTATCTAAAAACGGAATATCTCTGTCGCCGTCTTTCAGAATTAATGGCAATTCAGTTCCGCCTAAAATTACTCCTTCTATGTTTTCACTTTCAATCATTTTATCAACTATACGTAACAGATTTTGTTTGGTTTCATCTAGGAAAATTCCTCTTACCAGTTCAGCAAAATAAATTTTGTGAATATAATCCTGCGATCCATCATCCGGCGTTACTATTTTAATATCTTCTTTCAGAAACACATCATGATAGAAAGTATACCGCATTGTAAACTTAGTGCCAAGCAGGCAGACTTTTTTTAATCCAAGGTTTTTAGCTTTTCTGCAGGTAGCCTCAACTATACTAATCATAGGAAGAGAAGATTTTTCTTTTATCCTGTTAAAAACAATATGCGGAGTATTGGAAGCGAGCAGGCCGAAATCCGCCCCAGCTTTAACAAGCTTCTCTGTCTCTTCAAGAATGTATTCTGTAAGTTCATCAAGTTTATTTTCATTAAGCTGTCCCAGCATCTTTTTCATGTCAATGCTGTTAATAATTATTTTAGGATAAACCTTTTCATCCGTTAGTTTGATGAAAGCATTTACAATCTCTTTGTAATAAACTATTGTTGATTCCGGTGCAATGCCGCCTATTATTCCAACTGTTTTCATTGTTGCCTTAAATTGTTTTCAGAAAATGTTACTGCTGCAATGTAACTAACCAAAAACTGTTTTCAAATTTAATTACTTATAATCTGGTTTAAATGATGTTCAAGGTGTCTTACATAATCTTTTATGAGCCATTCAACTGTAACAGGCTCTTCTTTACCTATGTTGCAAAGATTTTTGTTTTTATCTTTTGGAAATACTGAAATGATATGTGCCAGATGTTTATTATAACTTTGCCAAAGATTTATAAGATTTTCCGTTGAAGCATTTGTAAATTTCTCGGCAGCAACCCATTTATCCTGGTCATAGGTTATTGCCCGGTTATCATCATACTGCACCCTGATAAATCTCTGATGATTATTGGCGGCAGAATCTATTAGATGCCCAAGAATTTCTTTCTTCGTCCACTTGCCCGGCGCGCTGCTTTTAAGCCAATCCTCCTGTGAAATATCATTTAGAACATTATTGCTTTCTTCTACAATTCTAATTAGATTCTTTGCGGTTTCTTTCATGTGTTTAATTGACTCCTTTATAAAATTATATTTCATAGATTACAAAACGATTGTCAAAGAAGATAATATGCTATTCCAAAGCTATACATAAGTGTATTAAATTTATCTTCCCCTTCTCTTGACTTAATAAAGTTATTCATTTCGAAAGCTATATTGCCATTAACAGATATAGATTTTGACAATTTATAATCCATTCCTCCGCCAAACGAAAGACCATACCTTAATCCATAATTGTTTACAAAATATTCAGAATCCATTTTCTTATAATAACTTTTTACATCTCCAAAATAATTCATTAAAGCAGAAACCGAGATATAAGGTTCGAATCTTTCAATAGGAAAGAAGTATTTGCCGCCAAGCCCCAAAGAATAGTAATCCATTCTGGCTTCTATATCAGAATAAGTGGGTGGTAACTCTGGATTATTCAAATCCCATTGTGGCCAATTACTCTTTCCATTCATTGATGAGTAATTAAAGTCAAGTGTAAGCCCAAGGGGTAATTCTGAAAACCTATAGTTCAAGACAAGGCCTAAATTTAATTCGCTGCTAAAACCTAATCCTGTAAACCATGTTCTTGTGCCATTTATTTCGTATATGCCCGGCCATCCGATATCTTTTGAATAATATGAATTACCCGGGAAAGATTTTATTCCTCCCATAAAACCAATTGAAAGATTCTGAGAATTAACGGAATTAAAATGAACTATCATAAAGAGTAAAAACGATATGACGAATAGCTTCATACAACATCCCTTAAACATTTTATTAAAGAATTCCCTGACTAATAAACCAACAATTTTAAAACCTTAGCATAAGTTTGTTAAAATTTATCCATAAAATCAATATAAGGTCTAGTCATACCTGAAACGGTTTTAACCCGGATATTTATTGCGGAGGGTCTTGATGAATTAACTTTTTTTGTGAAAAAAATCCTGCTCAGCCGAGCAGGATTTTCATAATAAACTCTATTGGCTAATTGTTTATTATTGAATTGTAAGTTTCTTCATCAAGGTATTGCGGACTATATGTTATTCCCTGCACAGAAAGGTTTTTAACAAAAGATTTTAAGTGATTATACGAACCAAGCATCAGGTTTTTATAAACAAGCTGAATGTCCTGGTTATCCACTACTTCGTTCAGTTGATGCTGTAAATCGAGAATATCAATTTCTTCAATTGCGGCTCCTACCTTAAGGCCATCAACAAGAGAGGTTTTTCCGGCTTCAGTTAATTGAGCATATAATGTTTTTAGAGTGTTGTTTGTAAATACTCCGTTTGCATCATCAGCAACGGGATCAGTAAGTTGATATTTTTCAATAATCCTTTTAACTGCATCTGTATGTCTTTGTTCGCTTAAGGAAATGTTATTAAATACATTGCTGTTCCAAACAGAATAAAGCACATGGTAAACATCTCTTGCAAGTTTTTCTTCTTCTCTCATCAGTATTATACCTTCTTTTTCTTCATTGCTAAGTTCTTGTGCAGGCAGTTGATTAATTGAAGCAAGAATCTCTTCACTTTTAAACACAGAATTATTGCTTGTATTTAATACGGATTGACTTTCTGAATCCACTGAATTACTACAATTTGAAAATAGAAAGATACTTGTAACAGCAAGAATTGAAGTTGTGTGTGTTATTATTCGTTTCATTTTATGGTCCTTTAGTTTTTAGAAAGAATAGTCCAAAGACCATGCCAGAAGTACTGTCCCATGTTTTGATCAAAAATGGAATGTAAGAATCAGGATGGGTGGCTTTTTCGTCGGTACATCCGGTAAATGTGCCGTAGCAAGAAATAATTCAGATCGAAGTTCAGCACTCTTAATTATTTTTGTAGCTTTTATCGTGTGGTGGTAATGTAAATGAAATTGTAGTGCCTTCATCAATTTTACTTTTCAACCAGATATTTCCGCCCAAAGATTTTACCGCAAGACTGCAAAAGGTTAATCCTATTCCGCTTCCGGTAACAATTGTTCCTGATTTATTAGATTCAACCTGTGTGAATTTATCAAATACTTTATCTAACCATTCGGGGGGAATACCTCTTCCCTTATCTGCAACGCTAAAAACAATTCCTTTATTATCTTGCTTTGTAACTTTAATATTAACGGCAGAATCAGAATTGCTGAATTTAATAGCATTGCTTAACAGATTAACAATAACTCTTAATGTTAAATCAAAGTCTGTTTTCACTGTATGAATATTTTCGTCCACAGACGTATTTAAAACTATTTTGTTTGTGCTTGCCATAACCTTCACCTGGGCAACAGCTGATTCTATTAGCTTTCTTACATTAACCTCCTGCAGCTTTAATTGCATTTTACCGCTTTCCAAACGGTCCAGATCAAGCAGAGAATTAATGAGTGTTAAAATTCTATTGCAAGATTCCTGACACAGTTCAACCAATTCACTCTGCTCCGTATCTCCTGTTTCTTCTGCATTATCTTTCATAATTGAAAGGCCGGACATTACATTTCCTAACGGAGAACGTAAATCATGAATTATGAATTGATTTAATTCCTTTTCCCTCTCTCTTGAGGCTTTTAATCCTGCGAGTATATAAGTGACAACAAGGAAAACCCCCAGCCTCACAATAATGTTCCAGAAGGGTATTGCAGGGTGAAAGTAAATTCTGCCGGAAATAAAATCGGGAAGAAGCAATGCGGCAGAACTTACTATTGATATTATTATTCCTTCACGTTTTCCTAAAAACCATGCGGCAAGAGAAATTGGAAACAGGTAGAAAAATGCAAAGGCTATATCAGGGCCGCTCAGATAGTCAAGAAAGCAAAGGAAAATAGTAAGAGAAAGATCAATTACTATCACTAAGCCTCTTGATTGTCTATTGAGATAATCCAACAATTTCATATGCAGTAATTCTTATTCAATTTCCGACTCTATCATGAAATACTTCCAAAGTTAATCAAATAAGTTGAAAATTAAACGGTTGAAAAGGATTGCTTCCATTAATTAAAAACAAGTTGATAACCTGCTGCAGGCAAGTTTGCAAGGATTAAAATTCCAGGCTAAGCCCAAAATGCGCGATTGAATTCTTATACGTAAAGAGAGACATGTTTGAATTGTTCTGTATGAACATATAATCAAAGGTAAGTTCAAGGGATTCAAACAAAGGAACAGATTCGAATGTTTTTGAAATGCCCAGCCAGTATTCTGCTTTGCCGTCTATCCGCTGTGTAAGGTTAAGAGAATCCGCCAGGTTTAATGTGTAATGTCGGCGCGAATATCCGGCGGATAGTTTAAATGTAATTTCAAGAGGAAGTTTTTGTGTAAGAGTAATTCCATATTCATTGCTTGAAAAGGAATATGGATCATCCCAAAGTTCTGTATCGCTGGAGTAAATAAAATCCGCCGACTGAAGATTCTTGCCTGAAGAGCTTAGGTTAAATCTGTTAAGATAGAAAAGACTTATTCCTGTATTTTCAAAAACAGATTGAGAGATTTTAAATGCTGTTCTTAACTGTGCAGCATTTACATTCTTCTCATAACTGTTCGCTTTAGCCATTGCCCCTTTGCCTTTTCCCTTGCCCATCATACCTGTAGAATCATTGGTTTCTTCTACCATTGAATAATTTTTATTGCCAAAAGCTACATCCAGGAACATTCCCGTCCTTGTTTCGAAAAATGTTGATATCTGTCCGTAAAAAAGATTTTCAAAATGAGTTAGATCGTAAAGCGAGGGATAATTTCTTGATGATAGCCTGTAACCGATTTTACCAAAAATATTTTCAGCAAGATCAATCTTTCCGTTTAAGTAAGCTGAATACATATTGTAATCATAAATGCTGTAGTCGGATGTTCCTTTCTTAATATCATAATCGGCACCCATAAAAATATTCTCTTCTTCGGCATTACCCAGCGCAGCACTGTAGTTCAATCCAAATGAATGATACTGATAAAATCTGTCTCCCACATTTTTAAAAGCATTCACATTTCCTTCATACATAAGATAGAATTCATTATCCGAAGAAGGCTGGAAGTTAAGGCCGGTAGAAACTGAATTAACAAATTCCTCGCTGCCGGTAATTTCCCTGAAGGGATTATCGTCATAAAGAAGTGAATAACCAACCGAACCGGAAAGCTGTGCGCTTACAGTTGCAGTTGACGCAATTATAAATACAATTATAAAAATTGTTTTAATTAAAAATTTATTATAGTAGTTCAAACATTCACCTCGAGTTTTTTCCATATCCTTTGCGGCTGCCTTTACCCCAGCCCATTCCCTGACACCGGTTGTCGTTAATACCATCGCCGTCCTTATCTTCAAATGTATCCATCTTGCCTTTTCTTTTCATCTTTCCTTTCATCTGTTTAGAATCATCAATGCCATCTCCGTTTTTATCAACAAATTTCTGTTCAGGATTATCAGACTTAACAGTTTCATCCGTTTGAGGAGTTTTCTTTTCCTGCTCAACCTTCTCCTGTTTCTTTTCAGGTGCTGTCTTTTCCTGGGCATTAAGAGAAGTTAAAGCGAAAACAATAACCAGTAATATTTTAATAAGCATTTTCATACAAGCATTTGTCCAATTTATGTGCCGGTAAATAATTTCTTTTAATCAATAAAAATGAAACATTGTATTGCCTGCCAGACCAATTTACCGAGATGATACGGCAGAATAGTCGAATTATGTTTTCATCTTTTCAAGTTTATAACGGAGATTCCTTTCGGAAATATTAAGCAGCTTTGCCGCTTTGGATTGATTGCCGTTTGTTTCTTTCAGAGCCATTCTTATAATTTCTTTTTCCAAAGCTTCAACCTGCAGATTGATATCATCAATCCTGGGCTGAAATTCAGAATTGTTAATTTCAGCTTTCAGTGATCTTACATTAAGCGGAAGGTCATTTGTTGATATCGTATTTCCTCTTGAAAGAACACAGGCACGCTGAACTATATTTTCAAGCTCGCGTACATTGCCGGGATAATCATACTTCATCAGAATGTCCAGCGCTTCCCTTGTTAACTGCTTTTCAGGATGATCAAACTTTCTTACAAAGAAATCTATAAGCAATGGAATATCATCCCTTCTTTCCCGTAACGGAGGAATATTTATTGAGACAACGTTAATCCTGTAATAAAAATCTTCCCTGAAGGAATTATTCTTTATAAGTTCTTCAAGATTCCTGTTTGTTGCGGTAATTATTCTTGCATTTGTTTTAATAACCTGGTTAGAGCCAAGCCTGGAAAACTCACCGCTCTGAAGAACACGCAAAAGTTTAACCTGCATTGCAGGAGAAACATCGCCGACCTCATCAATAAATATTGTTCCGCTTTTAGCTTCTTCAAATCTTCCTATCCGCTTCTGGTCAGCACCGGTAAACGCACCCTTTTCATAACCGAACATCTCGCTTTCAAGAAGTGTTTCGGGTAATGCTGCACAGTTAACAGTAATAAACGGCTCATTCTTTCTATCGCTTGCAAAATGAATTGCCTTTGCAAATAATTCCTTTCCTGTTCCGCTTTCACCTCTTATAAGAACCGCTGCGTTGCTACCGGCGACTCTGCCTGCAATGTTTAATGCTTCTTCAAGTTCACTGCTCTGGTAGATTATGTTATCAAATTTAAATTTACCGCCAAGTTCTTCTTTAAGTTTTTTATTTTCAGAAACAATTTGCTTTCCGAGCAGGGCACGATCTATAAGAACATCAAGCTCATCAAGATTGACGGGTTTTTGAAGATAGCTTGACGCGCCTGCCTTCATCGCTTCAACGGCAGTCTCAATGTTACCGTATGCTGTCATCAGAATTACATCAATGGCAGGATTGATTTTTTTCATCTCAAGAAGAACATCATAGCCGGTCATATCGGGCATTTTAAAATCTGTAAGTACAATATCAATAAGATTGGCTCTTGCTTTTTCAATTCCGCTCTTTCCGGAATCAGCCAGATGAACATCAAAGTTTTTCTTTTTAAAATAACCGCCAAGGGATTCGCGCTGCGGTTTTTCATCATCAATAATTAATATGGAAGTATTCATGTTAAAGGGATCTCTATTGTGAATGTTGTTCCTGAATTTATTTTGCTGTCAACTTTAATTGTACCGTTATGTTCTGCTACAATCTGGTTTACAATGCTCAATCCTAATCCTGTTCCGTGCTGCTTTGTAGTAAAGTAAAGGTTGAAAATTTTACTCATCTGTTCTTCGCTTATGCCTTTGCCGGTATCACTTATTTTGATGATTAGATAATTATCCGCCGGATAAGATTCAATCTTAATTTCGTCTTCCTTATCAACTGCATCAAAAGCGTTATGAAGAAGATTATCGAGTGCCTGTTTCATCTGGATGGAATCTATAGCCGCTTCAAATTCTTCGCAGTGATAGGTAAACTTAATTCTCTTTTCTATTGCAAGGCTTTCAAACGGTTTATAAACATCATAAATAAACTCCTGCATGTTTACTGCTTGTTTAAAAACCTTAGCCGGCCGTGCAAATTTTAAGAACTGATTAATAATGTCGCTTACGCGGTTTACTTCCTGCTTCATCGTTCTTACAAGTTCAAGATATTCTTCCTTGTCATTAACAGGAATAAATTCTTTACCGAATCTTTGAACAGTAATGCCAATAGAGTTAAGCGGATTTTTAATTTCGTGTGCTACACCTGCGGCAAGCTCGCCCATTGCAGAAAGTTTTTCCTGGCGTTTATGTATTTCTTCCGCACTGCGCTGGGCTGTCAAATCCCTAACAACAGCTACAACTGTATTTATGCCATCATCTGTATTTCTTATTATGGAAGTGCTGCCGCCGATTATTATCTTCTTACCAACTTTGGTTTCTATTGTATGTTCATAATAATCAAGTTCTTTATTATTCGTGATTGTCATGTCAATAAGGCTTTCAGGTTCATGAATAATTTCATTGCATGATTTGCCTATCGCCTGTTCAGAGGTTAATCCAAATATTTTTTCTGCCCCGTTATTAAAAAGATTTATCTTTCCTTTTGAATCCACAGCAATCACTCCGTCAGACATGCTTTCCAGGATATTGCCGGTATATGTTTGTATCCTTTTAAATTCTTCTTTAAGAATTGAATAGTTCTGATTGTTTGTAATGAAAATCAGGATTATTATTCCGGTTAAAAGAAGAACAAATGAAATTACAATGCTTCTTATAATAGACCGGCGGACAAGGTTATGAACAGATTCAAGCGAAATTCCAATTCTTATTACTCCAAGAATCTGATTCTCAACCATAAATGGTTTAACTGCTTCAAGAATTTTTTCATCCTGAAAAGTAGTTTCTCGTGAAGAAATAATTTTTTGTTCAAGGATATTTTTAAGGAAAGAATCTTCCTCGATTGCACTAAGTTGTTTAACCGCTCCGCCTGCGGTTGTTATTCCTTCATCGTCCTGAATTGCAATGTATTTTATTTCCTTGCCGTCAGCAATTTTCTGCAGCAGTTTACCAAGTCCTATCTTTTTACGGAATGCCAGCAAACGGCCGGATTCAATTGATGCAAGGATAAATCCCTTTCGATTCACACGATTATGAATAACCGCAAAATGCTGATTGCCTTCATCATCATAAATACCGGCAGCAATAAAACTGTTTATCAATCCTTCCTGCAGAGAATCTAATTCGCTTCCGTAATCAATCAGGCTTAAGTCGGAATATGGATGATTAGAATTGGTTAATTCAATTGTTCTGTCAGATTTAAAAAGATATAAGTGATCAATCCCCGTCTGCTTTGATATATTATTAAGTTCTGATTGAGATATTTTATTTACCGTAACTTCACTTGAAATGAAATAGGCAGTGTTTTCAAGTTTATCTGCCAGCAGCTTCTCAACTTCTTGGTTGCTTACAAAAACATTCTCGCTTGATTTCTGAATTGATCTGAGTAAAGAAACGGCTTCTTCCGTTTTGGTTTGATAAATATCTTTCTGCCCCTGGTAAATATCAAACAGCGTAACAATAACAAGTATTACTGCAAGCGTTGAAGAAAGAAGCACAAGGTACTTCGGTTTAATACTAATATCCGGATTTATCTTAAAATATTTCAGCATATAAAAGAATATCCAATTATTGTTCCTTTACATAAACACTAAATTCAGCTTCATATAAGAGAAACGACATTAAATTATGATTCTTATTCGACAAACCCTGCAATCAACTTCGACAGATTGGTCGAATTGTTACTAAATAAATTGCTATGGGCTCAAAAATATTAACGGCACGATGCTTGAGTTTATAAAAACAGAGTTAGTTCAAAAACAATTATCAACTTATAAAAAGGAGTTATAAAATGAAAATATCCCGATTAAAATTTGCCGCTATATTTATGATGCTTTTCGCATTAGTAGCATTCAGTTCAAACGTTTCTGCCCAGGTAAAAGATACAAAACAAACCCAGCAGGGCCCACGTTTTGTTGATGCTAACGGAGATGGTGTTTGCGATAATATGATCGATGCCAATAAAGATGGTATTCCGGACCAGAGACAAGGAAAAGGATTAGGTCCTAAAGATGGTACAGGAAACAAGAAAGGTTTTGGCAAAGGAAAAGGTAACGGAACAGGACTTCATAAATACGGCACAGGCGTTTGCGACGGTACCGGCCCCAAAGGCAAACAGGGCGGCAAATAAGAATAAACCTTCAGGGTTCTCATGCAGTAAAACCTGAGTAACCCTGAAGGTTCTCCTTCTAAAAAATCAACTTCCCTTAACTCCCACTTACCAATTCCCAATTTTAAATTTCCAATTGCGTACTGGTCATTAGTTACTCATAATTTCTTACCCGCTGGTGCAAGTAGATCGATATTCAGAATTGGTTTTTGAATAACGAATATCGAACAACAAATAAAGAATAACGAACAGCAACATCCGGAACCCAGCCCAAGGCTGGTAAACTTCAAGGTTGACATTATGAAAACGAAATTCTAACCTTGAAGGATTTTCGTCAGCAGCCTTCTTTCTTTTTCTTACCACCGCCTGCCGCGGGGGCTTTGAAAGTGGAAGTTAATTTCGGTGCTTTGATTTCCATTTTAACTGCAGTTTCAGTAGTACCAACCTGCGGTTGTCCGCCAAAATATTTACTTACTTCTTTTATCTTATTGAAAGAAGCAATTGCATCCGCCGATGAATCGGCAGGAGTTTTCGGATATAAGATTTTTTCTTTCCACTCATTTAAACCGCCGGAAAGAATATAAACTGATTTATACGAGTTTGATTTTAATATAAACCATGCCTGTGCAGAATTAACATCGGAGGAAGAATACAAAACCAGTTTTTCGTTGCGGAGAAGCCCGGCATCATTTATTTGATTCAATGGAATGTTCTCTGCAAAAGGAATGCTGTACTCATTATATTCTTTGGAAGAACGAAGATCAATTAACCTGTAATCTGCTTTCCCTTTTATTATCCAGTCTGCAAGGGTATAAACATCAACCTTATCTGAAGCAGCATTTGCCGATAGGGCAAGTTCCTTTGCATTCACTGATATTGAAGATGTATTGTAAGGACTTGCAGCAAAAATTCCTATAAAACCAAGCAGTATTGCAGCAAGGGCAAGTTTCTTATTTGTATTTAAATTCGATAAAAACTTTTTCATAACATCTTCTCCGGATTTTTATCAGCAAATTTCTTTTCTGCCCATTCAGCTGCGACGAAAGCGCCCAGCGCCATAAGAACAACCGTAAAGACAACTAATCCATACGGCAGATTCAAAAATTGCGGGATTGTTACAACGCCCATATCAGTTGATTTATAAAATCCTTCAAGCAGTGGAAACATTTCACTGAAAACAAATACTCCGAAAAACACTCCGATGAAATAAACAAGTCCATCGTATCGTCCGGTTGCAAGTGAAACAGCTGAAGTGCCGGGGCAATAACCCCCGATTACAAAACCAACGCCTAAAATTAATCCGCCAACTATTTGTGGAGCTATGTTAGTTTTGGTAAGATATACAAGCGATAAATCCAGCCAGCCAATCCAGGAAAGATAAAATACACCAAGCATAGCAGTTACAATTGCGGTAAACATAACTTTAAGCACTCTCATATTTGATAAGTAGAATTGAGCTGCAAGTATTCTTGCATTACCAAAGCCTCCGCGTTCAAGTGCAAAGCCAAAACCAATTCCAATAAAAAATGCGATGATAAGACTGACATCAACGCCGAAGTAATCGAATTTATAAAACGGTGCATTCATAACCATAACCTCCTTAAGAAATATGCAACGGCATAACCGCCGCCGAAAACGGCGAGCATAAACGCCCAGCTCCCAAGATTAAGTAAAGCGCCGCCTGTTAATGCCTGTCCGCTTGTACAACCACGGGCTAACTTAGCGCCAAAGCCCATCAGGCTTCCGCCAACAAAAGCATATAATAATCTTTTACCTGAAGATATCCGCGGTCCTTTCTCGGTTGCTCCTTTTATTCTACCGGCAAGTGAACCGGATATAAACCCACCAACAAGAACACCAAGCACCTCAAATACAAGCCAGTCCTTTAGCGGATTTGTTGAGCCATCGCCAAGGTACTCTTTATAAAATTCATTACCGGATGCATGTTCCGGTGCAACTGCATTTACACCAACTGATACAATTGTTGAAGCCGCACCCGATGCCCCAAGTCCTCTGCCCATTATAACAAACGCTGCAAGAAGCACTAATCCTAAACCTAATCCTGTTAGGTAAGGATTAGAATACGGCCGAGCAGTTTTAATCTTAACCGTTTCTTTTTCTATCACTTCTTTTGAAGAAAGTGTTTCCGAAATTGTTGACATATTATAAAACCTCTTACTTAAAGTGTGCATTTAAATAGTGACTGTATTGCCCTGCATAGACAATAACAAAGCGCAATATCAATCCGCCGATTATTACCATTATAGGAGCAACCGGTGTGTGTTTAATTTTATGATTAACAGCTAAAGACTGAATTAAAAGCGGAACCAGTATTCCCATACCAATAACTAAAACCCAGAAGACCGGAGCATAAGGACCATTAAGTATCAACATAACTGCATTGATTTGAGCATCCGAAGAACTTAGTAATCCTATAATCATCAGTATTATTACGAAAATTTCCGAAGTAAGAAACAGATTATCTGCCTTTGCAAGCATTTCTCTTTCTTCCTTATTCTTCGCAATCATATGAACGAAAGCGGCAGCAGTTGATAATCCTGAAACCAAAAACAACAGCCAGAGGATTGATGTATTCCATAAAGGTCTGGCACCAAGTGTACTTAGCAGAACACCGGTATAAATTCCAAGCAGGACACCCAGCAGCAAATTCACCAATCCGATTATCTTTACAAGTTTTTTATTCTCGTTTATTTTCGCGGATAAATTTTCCAGCCAGATAAATTTTCCCTTAATAAAAGGAGGAATTTTAAGAAGCATATTTATAATCAGGGCCGGATATACCAGAACCAAGATCCATGCACCCCAGGACATCGGAGATTTTATTTTGAATGTAGTATATAATCTCCATACATAAAGTTTATGTTCAAGATCAAGAAAGAGGGCAAGCATTCCAAGACTAATGAGAATAAAACTTATTAATGGTAATTGAAAGCATGCACAATTATGTTCCTTTTCTCTGCCGCGGAATAAAAAGTAGCCGCCGATTATCATCATACCGGCAACCATTCCCCCAAGAAAAAGATAAACCGGTATCTGCCATTCCCATACATGGAACAACGGATCAATCATTTCATTATGGCGTGTTGTTGTTAATTCATTCATAAATTTCCTCTATATGTCTTAACGACAAAGTCATCAAGACACTAAGTTAAATAATAAATTTGCGGTTTCGTTCCGGCTTCACTTAAAAGCGGATGATTATTTCTTGAACTTAACAGCTTACTTACTTCACTGTTTGGATCATCGAGATCACCAAAATACATACAATGAGTCGGGCAAACAGAAACACACGCGGGGTCTAATCCTTTTTCAACCCTGTGAATACAGAAAGTACATTTATCGGCATAACCATCGGGATGAATAAATCTTGCATCATAAGGACAGGAAGCGAGACATGCTTTACACCCGATACATTGTTCGTGAGTAACTAATACAACACCGCCTGTATCATGAATATGACTGGCGCCTGTAGGGCAGCAATAAACGCAAGGCGGATTATCACAATGGTTACATCTTTCACTTCTTATTTCTAGATGATTATTTGGAAATGTTCCTCTTGCATCTGTAGTAATCCAGTCTCTGTTAAAACCTTCCGGCACTTCATTTTCGGTTTTGCATGCAACTACGCAATCCATACATCCGACACATTTTTTTGTATCAATCACCATTCCGTATCTTGCCATTTACGCCTCCGCCTCAATAGTTACGAAATTAATATTCATTCCTGTTCCACCCATTAATGGATCTGTTGCATATTTAGTGATCAGTTGCGCATCACTGGCACCCTTTAAGTAAGTACCTTTAAGCATCTTGGAATTATGACCAAAGCCATGAACCATATAAACACAGTCAGGGCGAATGCGTTCTGTTGCTTTTATTTTAATTTTATTGCTTACAATTCCTTCTGTGTTTTTAAGTTTAACATACTGACCAGATTTAAAACCAAGTCTTTCGGCAATTACAGCATTAACCCATAATTCATTTTCTTCCATCATATCGGCAAGTATTCTATTTGATTGAGTTCTGCTGAAAGAATGAACCGGGGCTCTACCGAATAACAATCTGAAATATCCGGGAGGTGGTTCTGCCGGTCTGTTATATTTTGGCACGGGATCAAACCCGGCCTGCTGAAGTTGCAAAGAATAAAATTCAATTTTACCTGAAGGTGTTGGGAATTCTGGTTTTATTCCCTCATCAAAATAGATTGACTGTTTTTCTCCTTTTATAATTCCTTTTTCTTTTAATTCTTTCAAACTGAAACCGGCATTGGTTAATCTGTAATCAAGATATTCTTCAATATTTTTCCAGGGATAATAATTACCAAGCCCAAGTTTCTCTGCTAATTTTTTTGCCATCCACCAGTTCGGTTTCTGATCATTGGGAGATTCAATTGCGGGCTGACGTAAGGCTATAAAAGGTTCTCTGAATAACTCGACATTCAAATCATCGTAACGTTCAAGATAAACTGATTCCGGCAATACAACATCTGCCCAGCCTGCTATCTCACTTGGAATAACATCGATGACAACAAGCAGATCTAAATTCTTAATCGCTTTTATTGTTTCTTCTTCATTCGGCAGAGCATTTATAAGATTTGTTGCATATACAAACCATCCTTTAACCGGATAAGGATTTCCTGTAATAGTAGCTTCACGGATTCCTGTTGTAATCGCCTCACTTGCAAAAGGATATTTTTTATTCGGGTTATCTAGTTTTTCTTTAGTTGGTGTTGGATAAGGCGGATAGGGATAAGCAGGAACATCCATACTTGCCGGATAATAAAATCCTCCTTTTCTTCCCCAGCTTCCAAGCAATGCATTTAATAATGCAATTGCTCTGCTTCGCTGCGCATCATCTCCATACCATGTTGCATGCCTTCCGGGATGAACTAAGCTTGCAGGGCGATAGCGCGCCATTTCTCTTGCAGTAGCCCGGATTAATTCGGGATCAATTCCGGTTTCAGGATATGCCCATTCAGGTGTGTATTGAGAAATCTCCGCCGCAAATTGTTCAAAACCGAATCCGTGTAGTTCAACATAATTTTTATCGTACAGGTTTTCACTAACAATAACATTTATCCAGGCGAGGAGAAGAGCCAAATCAGTTCCGGGTTTTATAGGCAGGTAATACTTTGCTTTACTTGCAGCAACAGAAAATCTTGGATCTACAACAATAATTGAAGCGCCATTCTGAACTGCATCTGCAAATTCCTGCACCTGTGTGTTGTGCATATTCTCACCAAGATGTGAGCCGATAAGAACCAGGCATTGTGCATTTTTTATATCTGTTCTTTCAGGCGAACCGATTCCTTCTCCGTAAGTTAATTCAAAGCCAACATCCCTTGGACCGCGGCATTGTGCAAATGAAGGAGCAGCAATGTTGACAATTCCATAAGCTTTAAGAGTATGCTTTAGGAAATTCCCGCCAAGTCCGTGGCTGAACATTGCAACGGATTCCGGTCCGTACTGCTGTTTAATTTTGTTCATCTTCTCTGCAATGTAATCAAAAGCTTCACTCCAGGTAACTTCAACCCATTCTTCTTTTCCCCTGCTGCTTCGTCTTATCAACGGTGCTTTTAACCTGTCGGGATCATAATGAGCACCAACACCGCCTGTACCGCGCGGGCACAATCTGCCTTTGCTTAACGGATCTTCGGGGTTGCCTTCCACTTTCCATAATTTCCCATCTTTTACGTAGGCAATTGCACCGCATTTCCAGAAACATATATCGCAGAAAGTAGGAATAGTTTGTATCCCGTTCTTTGTTTTACCGGAATTTGATTCAATTTTTTTAGCGCCTTTAACAATAGAACTTAAAGATGTGCTTGCTGCCGCAACAGCAATCGTGGAGGTGGAGATTTTTAGAAATTTTCTTCTGGAAATTGAGTTCATCGGTTAATTCTCCGATTTTATTTTATGCCGCCTTTCAAATAAAATTTTAGTTTCTCTGCCGTATAAAACGGCAGGTGCAATTTGGAAATTTAATTCCATTTTGGCAATAAGCATTTAGCAGAAATACGTTTAAATGCATTTTGCCAATCCGTAAGATGCCGCTTAATTAAATAGGATTCAGAGGTATGACAATTTAAACAGGCGCCAATGGTTAAAATCTTTTTTTGTTCCTCAATAGTGAACGGCCTTGCCCCGGTTCGAGTGGAGGAACCTGTTTTTCCTTCCTGTAAAAATCCGGTCCAGGCATCATCAGGCAAACCATCGTATTTGCTTAACGGATACTCCGGATAAAATTTCCATTTTCCAAACTTTCCTTCCTTTTCGTAAATAAGCTTTCCCCGGCCGTATCCTAAAGCCAACGGATTATTATGGCAGGATTCGCAGCTTCTGCTTCTTTTTACAATTGTATGGGAGAATGACGGAGCATAAAGACGTTTGAAGATCAACTTGGTTTTCCCTGCCCCGAAGTTATTTTTATCAAGTGAGATGATCATTCCCGGCATGAAATTATCAATTATCTCTGTTTTATTTTTGCCGGGTAAATGTTTTATTCTTATTCCTAATGCTGGTGGTTCTGCCAAAAATTTCCCTGCGTGCTCATTCCATTCCCCTTTAATCTCCTTGTTGCTCAGTAAATCGTAGGATAAACTATTGGGATTATAATCGGTATGACACCCGATGCATTGCGGTGCCCAGCTTGTATGACAAGTATTGCAGGATAATCTTTTATGCGCTTTCCCTTCAACACATACAAACCTTGGAGATTTTAGAGGAAGCACGAATCCGGAATTTTTAGTAACAAGTTCAGGAATTTCCTTTTCGTTCAGGTAAGAATTAATAACCGGAAGACCGGAATTTTTACCAACAAGGAATTTCCTGTTATCATACTTGCGCAGGTCTGCAATCTTTTTTGATTCATAGTCGAGTTCATTTAAAGAAACAGTGAGAGGTTTATCCACCCGATGGCAATCGATACATTCAATTTTAATTTGTTCTTCTTTATGATTATAAAGATTTCCATCGCCCATTAATTCATAAGAATTATGGCAGTCAATACAATCCATTCCATTCTGATGGTGAACATCTGCCTCAACAAACTGAAAGACTCTGCCATCCATCAAAGTACGGTAGCCGGGTTTATTTTTTACTTCTTCAGGACTAAGCTGTGTTTCATGCCAGCCTTCGTAGTTCAAAGAAATTCTGCCCGAACGGCTGTGGCAGCCGAAGCAATGATCATTCGTAATTTTTAATGAAACATCCGGATGAAATTTTGTAACCTTTGAACTTTCTGACTTTTTAAATTTTAAACTTTCCAATTCTTCAATTGCTTCTTTATTATAATTAAGGTGACAGGCAAGACAACCGCCACCGCGTGATAATTCATTTACCGGCCCGTATTCTATTTTCTCATTTCCCAAATGGCATGAGGCGCACAAATTTCTTAAATGACTTTCTGCCGCAGAGTGTTTTATATCTTTAACATTAAATAACCCGTCAGTTGAATCAGATTCATCAAACACAAATTTATTTACGCTAATAATTCCGCTCATTGTTGTCATAAGTGAGTTGTTTACTCTTTCAATCATTTGCGGATGGCAGTTTGTATTTCCACATGTAAGGCTTGCTGTTTCAAGGTTGCCGGGAATTAAGATCATTCCTTTATGAGCATTGTTTTTATCAAGCGTAAAAGGATTGCCGAGATGGCAGGATGCGCAACCAATTGCCTTGGGATCATGCGAAGCAGAAAATCCTTTTACATTACCGTGGCAGTTAAGACAGCCTTCATACCTGCCAAGTATTTTAGGAATGTCTTTTCCGGCTAATTCTTCCGGGGATAAATCCGAAAAGAAATTTATTGGTGTAATACCGGAATTAACAAACTCAGAATTCTTCCAAGGTAAAGTAAACTTCCAGTTTTCTCCGCGGAAAAAATATGCGAACAAAGTTAAGATTAAATAAATTATAAACGCAGACAGAATTCCCTTTTTAACAAAGCCGGCAGCCTTATCATTTAACCTGGGCAGAAGAAAAATTAAAAAGAGTAAGAATAAGATTAAGAGCAAGAGTAAAACAACCAATGATTGATTTAACCAGCTCAGAATTTCCTGTAAACCCAGAAAATACCATGGACCTTTAACAATGGGATTCAGATTATCATTTAAAGACGGAATGAAAAAATAACCGGGAATACAAACAGCAATTAGCGTAATTAAAAAAGTCTTTAGCTTACCCCAGATAATTTTCGAGTGCTCATAAATTACAACAGCAAGAATTATTGTTGCCGTTGCAATATGATGAATGTAGATTATCTGAAAATTCCCTTCTGCCCCGAAGAGAAAATAGGCAACTGATTTTCCAAGCCATGGAATTTCTTCAATCAAAGACGAAATGATTCTTCTTGCCTGCAGGCTGTCTGCATCTGCTTTAAGTATAAATCCGGACAGCATAACAAAGAATGTTATCAGAATAGAAATCGTTAACCGGAACCAAATGCCACTCTTAACTTTCTTTTCTGTGGCCTTGCTGAAATGATCCCAAATATGCAGTGCAGTAAATATTAAAAATAATTGAGCGCTCCAGTAATGGAGACTTCTGACAAATGCTGCGGATGAATTTGTAAGTTGGATATATGCAATTGAGTCGTACGGATTTTTAACGTCAAAAGGAATTGCAAGCAACACACCGGAAATCACACAAATAATAAACGAGGAGACCGCGATGCTTCCGTATGTATCCACATAAAATATTTTTCTTATTAAAGCCGGCAATGTTTGTTTTACTTTGTTAAACATCATAAACCACCAGCCTTCCGGCTTTATTTTTTATTATCTCAAGTTCATTAAGATGTTTAACAGAGGGACCATTTATTACTTTTCCATCTGATGAAAATCTTGAACCATGGCATGGGCAAACAATTTCTTCTTTTTCAAGATGGTTAATCAGGCAGCCCAGATGAGGACACCTTGCAGAAAAACATTTTACTTCGCTTTCTTTTTTTACAATGATGACCGGTTCCATTATTGTTATTCCATTTGGAATTTCTTCCGGAAGAAGAATTTGCCTCCGGGTTTTATTTCTTTCTGCCTCCTTTGTCATTATTGAATTGAACAACCACCCAAAGGGAATTAACAGCAGCCAGCTTAACGTTTTTATAAACCGCTTGCGTGATATTTTATTGAAGTCGGACATTTTCATATCAGATATTAAGGCGGAAATTGTTTATAAGATATTCATAATCATCATAGGTATTCAAATTGAAAAAAATATTTTCAGAATAAAAAGTAAGAGAATCCACCTTAATTATTTCAGCATCAATCTGACTAATAAAATGGCGCATGCTTGGGCCTGTCTTTTTTGTATTGTGAACGTTTTTTAATAATTCTTCGGTTTTGTTCAGGCAGTTTTTATTATATACTCCGCACAGGTAATTAACTTTTCCGTCATCTTCGGGCAGCAAAACAGGTTTTTCGGTTTTGTACGCCACAAGATATTCAATCATTTCCTTTTTCATCAATGGCAGATCGCATGAAATAAAAAAATTTCTTGCCGTATTGGAGTGTAATAAACCCGAATGGATTCCGGCCAGTGGCCCTTTGTCCAGATAAACATCTCTGAATATTTCAAAGCCTGTGAAGAAATATTTATCCGGCTCATTTGCAATAATAAGAATCTCATTAAATACCGTTTTCAGTTGTCCGGCAATAATCTCAATAATGGTTTTATTTCCAAGCTTAAGCAAAGCTTTATCAGTTCCAAACCTTGAGCTTTTTCCGCCTGCTAATATTATTCCTGTAATAGAATTCATTTATTCATCTGATATTACAAACTCATTCTTTCCGGCAAATTTAAGCTTCTTTTTCTTTAAGCGAAAAGAAAATATAAATCACTAAAAATTATTTAATGAATAGGAATAAACAGAAATTCATCTTGACTTTAAAATTTAATTGAGTTAAAATTTGGTTGCAAAAACGGACGTCCTTGGCTGATTTTAATTTAATATGTTTTCTGAAAATATTTAGATATAAACATGCTGACAATATTGAAAAGGACAAGACAATTCTTTGAGCAAATCATTTTAGGGCTTCTGCTTTCGTTTCAATTCTGTCCGAATAATAAAGGAACATTTATATATACTTATTTCCTCTTATTACAAAAAAGTTTTAGTGGAATAAAACAAGCAACATAAGATCAATTGTACTGTTTCGCCCTTAAAATAAATTTTTATCGGCACTTTTATTCTGATTAAAATGATTGCAATGGTTCCCGAAGGCAAATTCTGTCTTGATAGCTGTTGTACCGAAGTCTTCCCGAAACATTATCTCGATTACTGAAAAAACTGCCGCTGTTGGAAGTTAAATATTCCATAGCAAAGATATAAGCTGTTTTTCTATCGGAGGTAAATGTATGGTAATTTCCGGAAGTGACTTTATCTCGTTCCTACATTCTGTCCAATCAGAAAAACCGATTGGATATCAAAAGGTTATAGTTGTAACCGAAAAGGAATCTGCCGGTGTAACAACCCGTAATCTTTCCGTTCTGAAAGATGATTCTAAAGTAGTACTGGATTCATTTCATTCTATAGAGCCGGTAAAAATCCTCTACTATCTGCCGCGTCAAAAAGTTTATCCATCCGGAAAGTTAAATGAAAAGTTACTGCTTGTTGGAGTGAAGGCATGCGATCTAAAAGCCTTGCAGATACTTGATAAAGCACTAATAAATAAGGATTTCATTGACCCCGATTATAAACAATGGAGAGAAAACATAACAATAATTACATCCGATTGCACGGAGATTGGGGAATTCTGTCATTGTAATCTAAAGAACGGTAAGCCGTATTCGGAAAGCGGATTTGATTTAAACCTATCACCTATTAATGGCAGCTATTTAATAGCCACAGGTTCAGAAAAGGGTGAAGCTCTATTAGAATTAATGAAGAAGCATATCCACTTAACAAACCATACTGATGATGATTTAAGCAAAATAAAAACACAAAGAAACCGCATTGAAACAAAGCTTATAGAACATAACAAGAAGTTTGAATTCAATAACAATTATATAAATCTGAAGAAGAATCCAATCAACTCCTGGAAAGATGATTCAAAGGAATGTGTTGGCTGCGGCGGCTGTACAAACATCTGTCCCTCCTGCTATTGTCTTATTCTTAATGATGATTCAAAGCTTGAACAATTTGTAAAAGTACGCTCATATGATTCCTGCCAGTTAAATGGCTATGCACGTGTAGCCGGAGGAGCAACGCCTAGACCCAAAATGTATGAACGGTTCAGGCATCGATATTTATGCAAGCATATTTATTTTCAGAGCAACTTTGACGAATCAGGCTGTACCGGTTGCGGAAGATGCTCGGAAGTATGCCCGGCAAAAATAGATTTCAGAGAAACGGTTTATAATCAAATTCAACCTCAGGAAGAGTTAACTGAAAAATAAGTTTAACAGGAAATAAAAATGCTAAACCAATATGAAGTAATTCCCGCACAAATTTATGATGTAATTCAGGAATCTCCTTTAATAAGGACTTTATCATTGCAGCCAAGTAAACCAATCTATTTCAAGACAGGACAATTTGTTGAACTGTCCATCCCGGGAATTGGTGAAGGCCCGTTTACTCCATCTTCTTCACATTATATTTCTGATAAACTTGATATTACAATTATGAAGACCGGTTTTGTAACCGAATACGTTCATAAAGCAAAAGTCGGGGATACCGTTGGTTTAAGAGGTCCGTATGGCTCAAGATATCCTTTAGAAAAATTTGAAGGAAAAGATATTTTAATACTTGGTGGTGGCTGCGGTTTAGCACCATTGCGTTCATTGTTTCTTACTTTGCTTGAAGATGTGGATAAGTATAACAGTATAACTTTTCTTGCCGGAGCAAAAACTCCAAAGGATTGCATCTACAAAAATTTAGTTGAATCGTGGCGAAGCTACAGCAAAGTATATTTCTACAGGGCTGTTGATATTGTTCCCGAAGGAGAATCCTGGGATGAAGAAGTATGTCTTGTTACTAAACTTCTTCAGAAAGTTAAAATAAATCCCAAAGGTAATCCTGCTATTGTTTGCGGCCCGCCGGTAATGATGAAGTTCGGGACAATGGATTTGTTAAAGTACGGCTATGAAGAAAATAATCTTTACCTCTCGATGGAAAAGAAAATGTACTGCGGATTTGGGCAGTGCAGGCATTGCGTAATTGGCGGTTATTATGCATGTAAAGACGGACCCGTTTTTACTTACGATCAGATTAAAAACGAGGAGGCAATTTGGGAATGAAACGTTTACTCATCAACATACCGGAATTGCTTAACTCCGGCTGTAAGCCCGAAGAAATTAAATGCGAATATTTTTATCACAGGAAAAACAACGGACAGTTTACATTATTAGAGATTGCAGAGTTCACTGTTTATTGCAGGCAATGCAAGGAAGCTTTCTGTGTAGATGCTTGTCCCAAAGAAGCGCTTGAACACCAGGATAACGGTTTAATTAAAAGATACAACATGCGCTGTGTTGGATGTAAAAGTTGTACTCTTGCCTGTCCGTTCGGTACAATATTTCCCGAGGTGATTAATTATATAACTTCAAACTGCGATTACTGTCTTAATCAATTAAATGATGACCCTGATTATTTACCATCGTGCGTAAAAACTTCTCCTAATAATTCTTTTAGCATGGTTGAACTTGAAAATGAAAATACCAGGGATAATTTATACTTTGCCGGAAAGCATCTTGCCGTAAAATCCGGAAGCTGGTTAATAAAGGAAGGTCGCTTATGAAAACAGAATACTTGTTTTATCTCTTAATTTTTCCGGGCTTTCTGTTTACAAGTGTAATGGGATTAGTGATTGGTTGGGTAGACAGAAAAGTTTCTGCACGTTTTCAGTTTCGTGTTGGTCCACCTTTATTCCAGAACTTTAATGATTTTTTTAAGCTGCTTGGAAAAGAAACTGTAATTGTAAAAGATGGAATTCATTCATTATTCCTTCTTGCTCCTTTTATAGCATTCGGAATGCTGACTTTAGTTTCTGCGATTATAGGCGTACCGCTATTCTTTAATATCAGCTTTGGCGGAGACTTGCTGGTTGTAATGTACTTACTGATGATTTACTCTGTAATGGTTATTCTTGGCGGAGCTTCAAGCGGAAATGTATATTCAAGCATTGGCGCCGGAAGAGAGATAAAACTTTTATTAGCCGATGAACTTGCGTTTATTCTTGTTTGCCTCGTACCGATTATAAAATCCAATTATCAATTTGATTTTAACTCAATACTATCAGTTCAGAATAATTACGGCGCTTTTGCCGGTTCAATCTCAGGACTAATTGCATTTATAATTGCAATACTCTGCATACAGGCAAAAATGACTTTGCCGCCGTTCCACATTCCGGAAGCTGAAACAGAAATAGTTGAGGGTCCATTTATGGAATACAGCGGCCCGCCGCTTGCATTCTGGAAACTGAACAACCTGATGATGTATGTTGTCTTTCCATTTCTTTTAATCTCTCTTTTTCTTGGCGGATTTAATTTTTACGGAATTAATATTCTGTGGAGCGTACTTAAGTATTTGCTGATTGTGGTTGTGATGATAATTATAAAAAATACAAATCCCAGAATAAGAATTGATACGGCTCTCAATTTCTTCTGGAGATATGCTGCAGGACTAAGTTTTATTGCAGTAGTTCTTGCGGTATTTGGATATTAATAAAGTTCTAAATAAGAGGTACTGATGAGTTGGTACAATAAACGACTTGCAAAATCAATATGGGTATTTCACGTAAGCGGTTCACCTTGTAATAATTGTGACATTGAAATTCTTGATTTGCTTACACCCAAATATGATTTGGAGAGATTCGGAATTAAATTGGTCGGCTCCGTAAGGCATGCCGATGTACTGCTTCTTAGCGGGGTTATCAATCAAAAAGTTGCGCCAAAAATTAAGAAGCTTTATGAGCAGGCACCCAAACCCGTATTTGTTGTTGCTATTGGAAGTTGTCCCGCATCAGGCTGCTGCTTTAAAGAGAGTTATAATGTTGTAGAAAAACGCGAGGATGTCATACCTATAAATCTCTACATACCCGGCTGCCCGCCTAAACCGGAAGCAATGATTGAAGGTGTTGCAAAACTAATTGAGGTACTAAATGGATAAAATTGAAGAATTCATTTCGGTAATGGAGAATAAAATAAGTAAGTACATAAAGAAGAAAAATCGTTTTTACTTTCTAGTATCAAATGAAAATCTTCACAACGTGGTTGATTATTTATTTGTTACAATGGGCTGCCGGCTTTCAACTGCTACTGCAATTGAAAATTACGGCAGTATTGAAGTGCTGTATCATTTCTCGCACGATGAAAGCGGAAATTATTTTTGTCCCAGAATTTTAATGACTGACAAAGCTCATCCGCAAATGAATTCGATTACACCAATTGTAAAGGGAGCAGAATGGATTGAGAGAGAAATGAGTGAAATGTATGGAATAAATTTCGAAGGACATCCAAGGAAGGAACCGTTATTAACCGGAAATCACCCTAAAGGATTAAGACAGCCTTTAAGAATTACAAAACTATCGTAAAGACCGTAGAATCATTTAAATAAAAGATATAACAAAGAAATTTAGATGTGAATAAATATGGATAAAAACACTATACCACTTGGCCCGTTTCATCCGCTGCTTGAAGAAGCAGAATACTTTACACTTATTGTGGACGGTGAAACTGTAGTTGATATTGATCTTGAAATCGGCTGGATGCACCGCGGCCACGAAAGAATTTCGGAGACAAAATCATTCACCCAATCAATTTATCTTGTTGAAAGAATCTGCGGCATCTGTTCAACCTCTCACCCATTGGCTTGTGTACATGCAATAGAAGACATTGATAATATCGAGATTCCAATCCGGGCAAGATATATCAGAACCCTGATTGGCGAACTTGAACGGATTCACAGCCATCTTCTCTGGCTTGGATTAGCAGGTCATTTTATTGGATATGATACTTTGTGGATGTGGGCATGGAAATACCGGGAACCTGTACTTCAGATGTTTGAGATTATTTCCGGCAACAGAAATCATTACGGAATGATGCGCGTTGGCGGAGTTGCAAAAGATGTTGATCCATTAAAAATTCCCGAGCTGTTAAATATTCTTTCCGGCATTGAACAGAAATTAGCAATGCTTGCCAAAGCTGCAAATGATGATCCGGTTTTGCATACACGGCTAAAAGGTGTTGGTGTTCTTTCCAAACAAGCTGCAATAGATTTTTGTGCTGTCGGCCCTGTTGCAAGAGCCTCTGGGATAAATACCGATGTAAGAAAAGATGAACCAACAGACGCGTATGATTTAGTAGAGTTCAACGAAGTAGTTCTTAACAATGGCGATGTGTATGATAAACTGGTTTTGCGTGTGGTTGAAACTCTTGAATCAATTAAAATTGTAAGACAATGTCTTGAGAAATTGAAAAACGAAAAAGGACCAATCATTAATAATGTAAAAGATATTTCTCCGGGTGAAGGCATTGGAAGGTATGAAGCACCGCGTGGCGAAGTGTTCCATTATATTAGATCTGATGGAACGAACAGACCTGTAAGGCATAAAGTCCGTGCTCCAAGTTTTGTTAACATTCCGACTTTCCAGGCATCGTGCAAAGGAATTCCGATTGCTGACGCTTTAATTACTCTTGCTGCAGTAGATCCCTGCTACTGCTGTACAGAACGATCAATAAAAATAAAAAATAAAGACCGCGATTCGTTCAAAATTGATTTACTGAAATTATCCAAAGAGAAAACGGAAATGATAAGGAGAGAAATCAATGGAAAGTAATTTATTGTTTCTGTTAGTGTTTATTCCTCTTCTAATCGCAACAATTAATATCCTGCTTCCATCTTACATCGGCAAACTGTTGGCATTTGTTGCTTCAGCCTATACTATTTTCTTATTGGTTATGATATTTCTATTCGGAGGAGTTGAGTATTCTTTGTTCGGAACAATAATCTTTAGTTTAGATGAAATGAAACTACTTATTCTTGTTTTTATCCAGGTGCTGGGTTTTATAATTCTATTATTTTCACTTAAAGGAATTGAAAAAGACATTGAAAAAAAATTCTTCGTACTCTACCCTTTTACAGTTTCGTTTTGCAATGGCGCAGTATTAAGTGAAAACATTTTCATCTTTATTATCTTTTGGGGACTCTCGGGTTTAACTTTGTATATGTTCGGTACTTTAGGTAAAACTCTTAATGCCCCCGCAGCTGCTAAGAAAACTTTTATTATTGTCGGTGGGAGCGATGCATTTCTAATAATGGGCATAGCCATTATGTTGTTTCTGCAGCCTGAAGCAAACGGAAGTTTATCTGCTTATAGGTTGAACTTTGAGGGTGAACTTTCTTATATAGCTTTTTTATTTTTGCTTGTTGCTGCATTTGCAAAAGCGGGTGGATTTCCCTTTCACACCTGGGTACCGGATTTTAGTAAGGAGGCTCCTATTGAAAGCGTTGCTTTTTTGCCGGCTTCTTTAGATAAACTGCTGGGCATTTATCTCCTGGCAAAAATGGTAACTGTCCTTTTTGTTTTGAATATTCTGATCCATCTGATAATAATTACTATTGGAGCAATTACTTTAGTATCTGCCGTTATGATGGCTATGAATCAGCATAATGGGAGAAAACTTCTTGGATATCACGCCGTAAGTCAGGTTGGATATATGATAATGGGAATCGGAAGCGGAAGTGTTCTTGCATTTGCCGGTGGTTTGTTCCATATGGTAAATCATACAATTTATAAATCAACTCTCTTCTTATCTCTCGGCTCTGTTGAAAAACAGACTGGTACAAATGAACTTGACTACCTTGGCGGACTTGGCAAAAATATGCCTGCAACTTTTATAATGACTTTAATTGGCGCATTATCAATTTCAGGGATTCCACCGTTTAATGGTTTCTTTTCGAAGTGGATGATTTACCAGGGTCTGCTTGAAAAAACAAGAGAGCTTACCGCCGGTTATCAGATTTGGATGCTTATATGCATTATTCTTGCAATCTTCGGAAGCGCTCTTACACTGGCAAGTTTTATGAAATTTATTCATGCTATTTATCTTGGCAGACGTCCCGAAATTTATAATAATATAAAAGAAACTTCTCCTAACCAATGGCTTGCTACAGGATTGCTTTCGTTGCTTTGTGTTGTATTTGGAATTTTTTCTGTTGAATTACCATTACAAAAATTTATTTATCCGGCCGTTGAGGCAGTTGGATATAGCATTCCTGCCTTTGCCGGGTTATACAATCCGCAGCTTATTGTCATATTGTTTTTGATAGGATTTGCTTTGGGAATTTTAATTTACTTATTAACTGCAAAAGTAAAATATGATGAAGTCTATCTTGGCGGAATGTCGCCTGCCGAGAAATTCAGAGTTGCAGGCACTGAATTCTACAATGAAATAAGAAATATGAAACCGCTTAAATCAATTTATGATTGGGCAGAGAAAAAATACTTTGATATATATGATGTTGGTTCAAAAATTACATTTGGATTCTCGCACGCTTTTCAGAAAGCTCATCCCGGACAATTACAACTTTATGTACTGTACATTATCGCGGGAATGCTATTGTTCATTTTGATAATCCGGTAGTATGATGAAATACATTCGGTGTTCGTTATTCGTTATTACAAAAATTATGGATGAAGTGCGTATTGGTTCGGTATTCATTTAAATAAAACGGAGCGCATATGCCTGTTGAAACATGGATTATATTCATTCTCATTTTTATGATCGTCGCATCAATTGTTGCTCTTGAGATTAAGGATATCCTTTCTTCGATAGTTGCTGTTGGTGTTGTTGGACTTGGAGTATCAATCTCATTCCTTTTTTTGCAGGCGCCCGATCTGGCTGTTGTTCAATTTCTGTTTGAAATCTTTGCGCTTATAATCCTGATTAAAGCTTTCATAAAAAAAGACTATCACCAGGAAGAACACTCTAAGGTCAATAGAATTATGATCGGGTTAACTATTATAACTCTTGGGGCGGTTTTGTATTTCTCTATCTCTGTTCTAGGTTCAATTCCAAAGTTTGGCGAACCAATCATGAGCACAGCTCAATATTATCTTGATAACGGAGCGGGACAAACAGGGGCAGCAAATCTTGTGGCAGCAATAATTCTGGATTACCGTGCGTATGATACTCTTGGTGAAGTTACCGTCTTGTTCTCTGCAATTCTTGGTACGCTAACAATCCTGCGAATTAAAAAATCTCCCGACAAGGAAGGCAGTAATGGAAAAGCATGATGGAATGACAATTATTGTTAAGACTGTTACAAGAATCACAGTCTGGCTTATAATACTATATGGATTTTATATAATCTTCCATGGTCATTTAACTCCAGGCGGGGGCTTTGGCGGTGGGGTTATTATTGCCCTCGCATTTTTAAATGTTATGCTTGCATACGGAAGCGAGTACACTACGGGCTGGCTAAAAATTCCATTGCTTCAGGATGTTGAAGCAACAACGGCAACTTTATTTCTAATAATGGGCATACTTGGCATCAGTCTCGGTGGTTCATTCCTTGCAAATTTTATCGACCACGGAACTGTATTTCGACTGTTAAGTTCCGGCACAATTCTGCCGTTGAATATAATTATCGGAGTTAAAGTTGGACTAACTTTATTTCTTGTTGTCTGGTTTCTTGCTAAAGTAAAAACAGAGAAAGGAGAATAGATATGACAATTTATGTTCTTTGCTTCATTCTCTTTCTTGTTGGTTTATATGGTGTATTAACAAAGAGAGATATGGTAAAAATTATTTTATCACTTGGAATTATGGGATATGCCGCTAATTTATTTTTGGTTCTTGTTGGATATAAGAACGATTCAGTCTACCCTATTCTCTCGGAAGGAAAAGAAGTTGTTAGTATGGTTGATCCGCTGCCCCAGGCTTTGGTGCTTACTTCAATTGTAATTGAACTGGGAACCACTGCAATGATCGTTGCGCTCGCAATTAAAATCTTTGATAAATACAAGACGTTTGATATTACCAAAATAAGGAGGCTGCAAGGATGATACTTCCATATTTTATTATTATCCCCTTGCTGGCCGCATTTATAATAACGCTTATAGCAAGTGAAAAGGATGACTGGGCAGTTATACTTTCTTTCGTTTCATCAACTGTTATTCTTATTCTCTCTGTTTATATATTTATAACAGGAAGAAACGAAACAATAACTTATTTAATGAGCGGATGGAATTTACCAATCGGGATTGTTCTTGTTGTTGATTCGTTCTCCGGATTTGTTCTTGTAATGGTTAGTATCATTACATTCACTTCGCTTCTGTTTTCAGTCAACTATATTCGTCATATGCGTGAAGACTGGCGATACTACTCTTTATTTATGCTTCTTGTAACAGGAATGAACGGTATTATTGTAACAGGAGATTTGTTTAATCTTTTCGTCTTCATGGAAATTGCGCTGTTTGCTGCTTTCGCTTTAGTGGCATACGGCGGTAAAGCCGAAGAGTTTGAAGCTTCATTTAAATACGCTGTAATGGGCTCTGTTTCATCAACAATAATACTGGTTGCAATAGGAGTTGTTTACAGCGCAACATCAAACTTAAACATGGCAAAGATTGCAGAAACCATTAAGAATGTTGACCCAAAAGTAGTAAACTGGATTGGCGGACTTTTTCTTGCAGGCTTTGGACTTAAAGCGGCAATTATACCTTTTCATGCCTGGTTGCCCGATGCCCACTCATCGGCTCCTGCACCAATCTCTTCAATGCTTTCAGGAATTTTAATTAAAGCTCTCGGCATTTATGTCATTATAAGAGTTTTTTACAATATACTTGGCGCTCCTAAAATTTTTACAGATGCGTTTCTTGTACTTGGTACTATCTCTATAATGGTTGGTGTGCTGCTGGCAATAGGGCAGTGGGATTTGAAACGCTTGCTTGCTTACCACAGCATAAGTCAAATTGGTTATATTTTATTGGGAATCGGGTTGGCAACACCGTTGGGAATATTGGGCGCTGTCTTTCATTTATTTAATCATGCAATCTTTAAATCTCTCTTATTCTATAATGCAGGTACAGTTGAAATGGTGCTTGGTACAAGAGATTTAAGAAAGATGGGAAACCTGACAAAACTTTTACCTTACACAACGAGCACTTCACTTGTTGCATCATTATCAATTTCCGGTATTCCACCTTTTAACGGATTCTTCAGTAAGCTTATAATAATTATCGCCGCTATTCAAATCGGTCATCCGGTTTATGCATTGTTTGCAGTGCTTGGCAGTATTCTTACACTTGCTTCATTCATGAAAGTACAACGGTATGGCTTCAGAGGTGAAAATGTTGTTGAACACTCGGATGTTAAGATTGGATGGAGGATGAAATCAGCAATGATAATTCTTGCTGTGCTTTGCCTTGCCACAAGCTTGTTGGTTATCCCAGGGATAAAGGAAGTTACTTTAGACCCTGTTGTTGATGTAATAATGAATAAAACTAATTATATAAATCTTGTCGCCGGAAAGTAAAATGAAACTTGAAACAAAAAGTAAGCTTATAGTTTTTGTGCTTTCATTTTTAGTATGGATAGCACTTACTTCTGCCTGGGATATCCAGGAGGTTCTTGCCGGTTTGGTTTTATCATTTGTAGTTTCTTCACTTGCCGGCAGTTTTCTTATTACTACGGTTAAGAAGAGAAAATTCTTACCGAGGATTCTGGCATTTATAAAATATCTCTTTGTTTTTATGTGGGAGATGATAAAGGCTAATTTTCATGTTGCTTACATTGTTCTTCATCCAATGCTTCCAATTAAACCGGGCATAGTAAAAATAAAAACATCACTTACCAAAGATTCGGCTCTAACAATTCTTGCCGATTCAATTACGTTGACACCGGGAACAATGTCGGTAGATATTAATCCTGAAGCAGGCGAGATATATATCCATTGGATTGATATTGTCTCTAAAAATCCGGAGGATGTTGATGAAAACACTAAAAACATTTCGGTTGTATTTGAAAAAATTCTGATGGAGGTGTTTGAATGAAATTGTTAAGATGGATTTTAGGTGTTGCTATAATATTGGTTTTTATTTATTTCAACTTCATCTACTACCAGGGTGAATTTATTATAAAGCTGATAAACGTAATCTTATTTGCTGCATTATTTATTTTTTACCGTGTCATTATTGGGCCAACCCCTGCCGATAGGATTATTGCAGTTGATATTCTCGGTGTATTGATTATCGGTATGCTTGCTCTTTTGGGATTATACTACAAAGAATCATTCTTTATGGATATTGGTTTAATCTGGGCGCTGTTAAGTTTTGTAGCTTCAATTGCATTTGCAAAAATACTTGAAGGGAGGCAGTTAGATGATTAATGAAACTATCGGAATAATTTTAATATGCATCGGAGTTGCTTTTGATTTCCTTGGCGTTCTTGGATTAGTAAGGCTTCCGGATGTTTACAACAGGCTTCAGGCCGCAACAAAATGCGTTACATTCGGTTCAGCCGGAATTATGCTTGGAGTATTATTCATCCAGGGATTTACAAACTTTGGCTTTAAGGCAGTACTCGGAATAGTATTTATATTTCTTACTTCGCCTGTTGCTGCGCATGCAATTTCAAGAGCAGCACACCGAAGCGGAATAGCGCTAACAAAAGAATCAATTATTGACACATATGCAAAGGACAAAGAACTGAAGGAAGAATTATTGATAGGCGAAGAAACGAATTTATGATGATTACAGCAATTTTAATTGATCATTGAGAATTGTGTGTCGGTTATTGAGCGTTAAATGATGAATGGCCAATTTCCAATATACAATTGGAAGTTGGATATTGAGAGTTATGTGTTGGTTATTGGATGTTTAACAAAATGATTTTACAAAAGAAAAGGACATATGATTATGCAGGATAAAAAAAGGAAATATGATCTTGAGGATCGCATGGTTGAATTTTCGATAAAGATAATTGATATTGTCGAGAAATTACCAAATACAAAAGCAGGTAATCATTTAGCAGGTCAATTGATAAGAAGCGGTACATCCCCTACATTTAATTATGGTGAAGCTGAAAGTGCAGAATCAATAAACGACTTTATACATAAAATGAGCATTTGCCTGAAGGAATTACGAGAAACAAGACTTTGCTTAATCATTATAAAAAGAAAACCATTAATTGAAGATATTCCTTTAGTTGATATTACTCTTAAAGAAAATCAGGAATTGATTTCGATATTCGGAAAAAGTATAAACACAGCAGAAAAGAACAAGAAGAAAAAATGATGAATGACCAATTCCCAATTTCCAATAACCAATTGGACATTGAGAGTTGTGAGTTGGTTATTGTGCGTTAAAAGAAATGACCAGTGACCAATATCCAATTACCAATTGAACATTGAGAGTTGTGCATTGGTTATTAGGTGTTAAATGATGAATGGCCAATTTCTAATTCCCAATATCCATTTGGAAGTTGATCATTGGTTACTTAAATAAATATTTTAGCCGGAGAGAAAATGTACTTACCTAAAATAAGAGAGATAAAAGAAGCTCTTACTTCTTTCTTCTCGCCGCCTTACACAACGCAATTTCCCGCAAGGCCTTACACTGCTCCTCCAGAATACAGGGGCAAACCAAAATATTTTAAAGAATACTGCATTGGATGCGGAACCTGCGCACAGGTATGCCCGGCTACTGCAATAACTATTACAGATGATAAACAAAAAAAAATAAGAACACTAACGGTTGATTACTGTTCATGTATAAACTGCGGGCAGTGTGAAGAAAAATGTATCACTCAAAAAGGCATAAAGCTTTCAAATCAATATTCTTTATTTGTTACAACAACAAAATCCCCGGAAGTTTTTGAATCGGTTGAGAAAGAATCTGTTTACTGCGAAATATGCGGCGGATTTATTGCCTGCCGGGATCATCTAATCTGGGTTAAAGACAGACTTGGTGCAAAAGCTTTTTCACATCCCAATTTTTTACTGGAACTACAAAAGGAGTTTTCCGGTATCGAAGAATCAACAATTAAAAGCAGAATAAGAAGAGAAGATTATTTAAAACAAGTCTGCCCCAAATGCAGGCATCTGGTTGTTGTTGCAGATGAATTCTGAGTAATCGTTATGAATATTAGCGATCTACAAAGCCTCCTTACTAAGTACACAAATAAAGAATTAGTCTTTATCGGTTTGGGCAATGAATATAAAGGAGATGATGCTGCAGGTTTAATGCTGCTGGATCAATTAAAACTTTCCCTATTATTTTCCGACGCTAATTTTATTAAAGCCGGAACAAACCCTGAAAATTATCTTGAAAAAATTTTAGAACTGAATATAAAAGCCATTATCTTCATCGATACGATTCTTGTTGGGGAAACGCCGGGAACAATAAAAATTCTTTCATCCGAAGAAGTTGATTCCCTTAGCATCAGCACGCATACTTTCTCAATTAAAATGATTGAAAATTATTTGAAGCAGCATCAGCCGTTTGAGTTTTTCTACCTGGGCATACAGCCACATTCAATGAAATTTTTCGATAATATATCAGACGAAGTACTTCAGGCAATTAACGGTTTTTTTGTTAATACTCATGTACATAATGTTTAAAATGGCTTTTTACTAACGAAATATTTTAGTTAACAAATGATAAATCCAAGATTAATGTTTCCTAAAATGAACTCAGCAATCAAATTGCCTTTTCATACTGTTGAGGATTTGAGGTTAAGAACCGGCTGGTACATTAATCTGAGATGGATTGCAATCTTTGGCCTGCTTTCTTCTATTGCGATAGGAGAAACAATGTTTAAATTTCCTATTGCCTTTAACGAACTTATTGTTACTACAATTATCCTTTCGGTTTTAAATCTGGTTTATTTCTTCCTGTGGAGATTTTTACCATTTACCAGTGAATATAAAGAATTAGGTTTTGCCGAGGTTCAGATTTTTAATGACTTTATTTTAATTTCATTTATTATTCATTACTCTGGTGGAGTTGCAAATCCCTTTTACTTTCTATATATGGTTCAGGTTATTCTATCCGGTATTCTTTTCCCGGGAGCAATCCTGCCTTATGTAAACGCGGTCTTGGCTGCGGTAGTTTTACTAATCTGGTCATTGCTGGAATACTTTAACCTGGTTGATGTATATCCTTTATTGGGAAAGCCTGTTCCTTTTGAAATAATGATGATATCAATCGCTGCGTTTTTCATTATAAACTTTTCAAGCATTTACATTATAAACAATTTCATGATCCGCTACCGTCAATTAAAAAAAATAATCGATGAAAAAAATCTTGAGCTTGAAAATGCAATTGACGACAGGAACAAAGCATTCAGATTTTCTGCTCATGAAATAAAAGCACCTATAACCGCAATTAAAAGTACGCTTGAAGTAGTTAAGGATTTGTACAAGGATGATATTAAGCCGGAAATTTTTGATTTAATTGTTCGTGCAGAACGACGTTCTGACCAGGTTCTCCGGATGGTTAAGGAGATGATTGCAATTACACAATATAATTTGTCAGCAGAAAAGCCTGTTTTGGAAAAAGTTGATTTCGGAGAATTGCTTTCGCAGGTTGTAAAGCAGCAGCAATCATATGCTTTGGCAAAAGGTATTAAGCTGTTCGTAATTCTTCCGGAAACAGAGTTTGAAGTTGAAATTGATAAAGCCGGAATTGAAAAGGTAATTGATAATCTGCTCAGTAATGCCTTACGTTATACACCGGACGCCGGTATTGTTAAAATGAAAATCTTTAAGAAAAGATTAAGCTTTGGTTTTTCTATTTCGGATACCGGAATTGGAATTGCAGCTAAAGACCTGGATTTAATCTTCGAAGAATTCTACCGAACAAAAGAAGCAAAACAAATGGAGCAGATAGGAACAGGGTTAGGATTAAATCTTGTTAGAGAAATTGTAAGAAAGAACGGTGGAACAATTACAGTTGACAGCGAAGTTGGAAAAGGAAGTACATTCACTGTTGAACTCCCGGCAAAATTTGAAGATGCCGATACTGATGATGAAAAACGCGAGTACAAGAATATTTATACGCACTATCTGTTTGAATAATTCATCCTGAAGCCAACCAAATCATAGAAAACAGAACACTGATTTTTATGATCACTATGATTAGCGCTGATCCTAACAGATCATAAGAATTATAACGATCCGTGTTGCATCAAAAATGCTCAGCATATTCTTGGCAGTTGTTCACCTGAAAGCATATCAACAATCCGTCTGCTGCCGATAGATGTTTTTAGAATTACCTTCCCCGGAAACTCATTTGTTACTTTCCCAATTATCTCCGAATGTTCTCCGTACTTATTCTTCTTCATTGCATATAAAACTTTTTCAGAATCTTTCTCAGGGACAAAAACTAATATCTTCCCTTCGTTAGCAACATACAGAGGATCAAATCCAAGCAGTTCGCAGGCGCCTTTAACTTCTTCACTAACCGGAATCTTTTCTTCAATAATTTCTATTCCGCATTTGCCTGCTTCTGCAATTTCATTTAATGCGCTGGACAATCCTCCGCGTGTCGGGTCCCGCATTACATGAATATCTTCTGTCGCTTTCAAAATATCTTCAACCAATGAATTCAATGGAGCGCAATCACTTTTTATCTTTGTTTCAAATCCAATATCTTCCCGTGATGATATTATCGACATTCCATGTTCGGCAATAAATCCGTTTAAAATTACCACATCTCCATTACGGCATCTTGCTGGCGATATTTCTACGCCGTCATACATTTCTCCGATACCGGATGTGTTTATAAAAATATTATCTCCCTTTCCTTTTTCAACAACTTTTGTATCACCTGTTACTACTTTTACTTTGCATTCATCAGAGGCTTCTTTAATTGATTGAACTATCTTGCACAGAACTTCAACAGGCAAACCCTCTTCAATTATAAAAGAAAGAGAGATAAACAAAGGTTTTGCACCGCAGACAGATAAATCATTTACGGTACCATATACTGCAAGCTTGCCTATATCTCCTCCGGGAAAAAATATCGGCTGAACGACATATGAATCAGTTGTGAAAGCAATTTTTTTTGAATTCAGATTTATTACTGCGCCGTCGTGCAGTTGATTTAAGATTTCCGAATTGAATGAAGGCAAAAATAAATTTTTAATAAGCTCATTGGTTAATCTTCCGCCGCTTCCATGTGCAAGAAGGATTTTTTTATAATTTCCTATTGGAACCGGGCAATTGAACGAAGCATTATTGCTATTGTTATTTAGTTCTTTATCCATAAATTATTTTGCCTGTAAGCTGATTACTCTTTCCAAATTTATAATAAGCTGCGCAAGCGCCTTCCGATGATACCATTGGCGCCCCTATTGGATTTTCAGGCGAACATTTTGTCCCGAACATTTTACAGGAGTAAGGATTTTTCAATCCCTGCAGAATTTCTCCGGCAATACATTCATTATTTCTGACGGCCTTAACATCCGGCAAATCAAAAACAAGTTCAGCATCAAAATGGGAAAACTCATTTCTTAATTTATAACCACTCTTATTTATTATTCCTATTCCCCGCCAGTCTCTGTCAACAATATTAAAAACATCTTCCAGCATTTTCTTTGCTTTAACGTTTCCTTCTCTTTTAACTGAACGCGAATATTGATTTTCAACATTATAGCTTTTTCTTTCAAGCATTCTAACCAAAGCAAGAATTCCATTTAATAAATCAAGCGGTTCAAATCCTGTTACTACAATCGGAGTTTTATATTTGCCGGACAAGCGTTCATAATCTTCATATCCGGTTACGGTACATACATGCCCGGGGGCAATCAATCCATCAAGTTTAGTATTACCGGAAGAGAGCAGCATTTCAATTGCGGGAGGAATAAGAACATGAGCATTCAGAATATAAAAATTTTTTAAATCCTTTTTCCTTGCTTCTAAAATTGTGTGAGCAGTTGCCGGAGCAGTCGTCTCAAATCCAACCGCAAAAAAAACAATATTCTTATCCCTCATATCCTCCGCTAACTTCAGCGCATCAAGCGGAGAATAAACTATTCTGATATCGGCACCTTCTGCTTTTAATGAAAGCAAATCTTTTTCAGAACCGGGAACGCGAAGCATATCACCATATGTAGCAAGCACAAAATTATCAGTTGCTGCAAGCCGAATTGCTTTATCAATCAGGTTAACTGATGTAACACATACAGGGCAGCCGGGTCCGTGAACCAGTATGATTTCTTCCGGAAGTAATTCTTCAATTCCATATTTCATAATTGTATTGGTTTGCCCTCCGCATACTTCCATTAAATTCCACTGCCTGGAAACAGTTTGCTTAATTTCATTAGCAACCGCTTGAACTAATTTTGATTCCCTGTATTCATCTGCATATTTCATTCTTTCTTTTCCAGCATAAAATATTCCTGCTCAGTTATTATTCAAGTCGTTATTTAATTGATTTTCCATTTCTTTCACCAGCCGCAATGTTTCTTCCGCTTCGTCCTCATCAACTTTACTTATTGCATAACCAACATGAACCATAACATAATCACCAACCTGGGAATCAGGAAGCCAGTCCATACAAACAGATTTAACTATTCCTCCGAAACTGACTTTTGCCATCAGCGGAGAATCTTTTAAGTGTTCAAAAGATATAATCTTTCCCGGTATAGCAAGGCACATATTATTATCTCTCCTTATCTAATAATTTGAATAAGAGCAAAATTATTTCCTGTGATATTTTAAATAATACATAATTTGTCCTGCAGATACTCCGCCGTCATTTGTTGGAATTTCATGATGCCTGTAAACATTTAATTTTTTCTCTTTACCGGTTCTGATTATTCTGTCCATCAGATATTTGTTCTGAAAACATCCGCCGCTAAGAATCAGATTCTTCTCACCAACTTGTTCCGCAACTTTAAATATTATTTCAGCTAATGTGTTATGGAATTTTGCAGCTATACCTGAAGCAGCAATGTTCTTATTAATATCTTCTACAATTTCAATAATCATCGGACGCCAATCGATTATTATTTTATCTTCTAAAAGGAATTCAATTGAATAACTGCCGGACTCGTTTTCATCAACAGCAAATTCCAGGGCCATTGCTGCTTGTCCCTCAAATGAAGATTTTCCCGCCAACCCAAGCATAAGCGAAACGCCGTCGAATATCCTGCCGGGGCTTGATGTGGAATAACAGTTTATATTTTTATCAATCATATTAATAAGTGTAGTGATCTCACTGCTCTTTTCATCATAACAGATTTTACTAAAAACATTTTTTGTTTCCTTACCGAAACCCTCGTACAAAAGACCAAGCGCTGAACGCCTGATATCTTTAATCGCTATCTCTCCTCCCGGCAATTTAAACTTTTTAAATTGTGCAATATGTTTTATTTCACTTTCATCAACAAGAAAGAATTCTCCTCCCCAGATTGAGCCATCCAAACCGTAGCCTGTACCGTCCCAGGCAATGCCCAGTGCTTCTCCGGCAATTTTATTTTCTAATCTGCAGGAAAGAATATGAGCAATATGATGCTGAACCGGCACCGGATTTTTTGTTTTACTCTTTGCGAATTGCGTAGAGTAGTAATCCGGATGTAAGTCGCACAAAATTATCGGATCCTCGGCTTTATATAATTTGGTATAATCGCAATAGACTTTTTCAAAATTTTGGTTGGCTTCAACAGTTGATAAATCTCCAAGATGCTGGCTGGTAATTATTTTATCATCGTGGCAAATTGAGATTGTAGATTTAAGCTGCCCCCCAAGCGCAATTATTTTATTTTCATTTACTGCATTCTTTATTCCATCATTAAGATAAGAGACTGGTAATGGCGCATATCCTCTTGCCCGTCTTATCATCATTGTTTTATTATCAATCACTCTTACAATTGAATCATCCACAGGTCTTACAATCGGACGATTATGAACAAGAAAATAATCTGCGATTCCGCCAAGTCTTTTAAGGGCTTCATTTTCATCATAACATATCGGTTCATCCGAAAGGTTACCGCTTGTTGCTACAACGGGCATGCCAACAGCTTTCATTAATAAATAATGAAGCGGTGTATAAGGAAGCATGATTCCCAAATAAGGGTTCCCCGGCGCCACAAGGTTGCTTACAGAAAATGAATTTTTATTTTTCTTTAACAACACAATCGGTGATTCGGAAGAAGTGAGGAGCTGCTCTTCTTCCCTGCTTACAAAACATATTTCTTTTATCAACTCAATGCGAGATGACATACAAGCAAAAGGTTTCTCTTCACGATTTTTTCTTCTACGCAATTTCGCAATAGCATCATCATTCTTCGCATCTGCCATTAAATGAAACCCACCCAACCCTTTGACCGCAACTATAAATCCCTGATGAATCAAATCAGCCGTCTGTTCAATCACTTCAGACGAGTTTAAAATTAATTTACCTGCCGAATCGCACAGAGATAATGTCGGTCCGCAATGCCAACAGGATATCGGCTGAGCATGAAACCTTCTGTCGTCAGGATTCTCATATTCATCTCTGCACTTCTCACACATAACAAAATTTTTCATTGAGGTATTCTGCCGGTCGTAGGGCAGCTTTTCAATAATAGTTAAACGGGGGCCACAGTTAGTACAGTTAGTAAACGGATATTGGTAACGCCGGTTATTTATATTGAGCATCTCGTTCAGGCAGTCATCACACAAAGCAATATCCGGTAAAATTATTGCAGAGGGATTTCCGGCATTATCGCTTTCCTTAATTTCAAATTTATTAAAGCCCTTTAACTTTTGGTTGGATAATTCGCAACTAATGATTTCCGCATTAACAGGTTTTTCACTTTTAAGTTTCGAAATAAATTCATTCGTTTCATTCTCGTTCCCTTCAACTTCAATTAAGGCGCCGGACAGGGAATTTGAAACATATCCTTTTAAAGACAACCGGTTTGCAAGCCTGTAAACAAACGGGCGGAAGCCTACCCCTTGCACTTTTCCCCGGATTGCTATTTGTATTCTTTGTTTCAACTTTGTTTAATTTTTGAATGAAGCCAATCCGTCCACGATTCGATTCCTTGATTTGTTGTACAAGAGACCTCAAATATTTCCAACCTGTTGTTTATTAATAGCGCATTCTTTTTGATTGCTTCCGGATCACTATTGATATGCGGGATCAAATCAATTTTATTTATAACCAATGCAGATGAATTCCTATAGGCTGCCGGATATTTAAGCGGTTTGTCGTCTCCTTCTGTTGTGCTTGCAACAACAACTTTAAGATGTTCTCCCAAATCAAATCCTGCCGGGCAAACAAGGTTGCCAACATTTTCAATGAACAGCAAATCAAAATTTTCGTTTAAATTTTGAAATGCATCCCTGACCAAATTAGCTTCAAGATGACAGGAACCGTTTGTTATAATCTGAACCACGGGGATACTAAGCGCTGCAATTCTTTGAGCATCGTTGTCGGTTTGAAGGTCGCCGACTATCACTGCTGTTTTGAAAAGCGATCTGCTGTTTTTTACTGTCTGTTCAATTAGACTTGTTTTACCCGAACCGGGAGAGCTTAGTAAGTTTACGGCAAAGATTTTCTTTTCGGTGAAATATGCTCTTAACTGCTGAGCAATTGCATCATTCTTCTCAAGGATTTTTCTTTCTACTTTTATAACAGACATGTTTTCTCCGACTTTATCTATCAAGAATTATTTCGCTGATCTCTAACTCGTCCCCGGATTTCACTTCAATATTGTTGCTGCCGCAATTGACACACGAGTAAATATATTCTTCAGTGCTGCAAATATTTTTACAGTCATTACATTCAAGTATAACCGGCTGTGTTTCAACAATAAGTTTTGAGTTTGATAACTCAGAATCCATAACAGCTAATTGAAAAGCCGAAACAAGTGCCTCAATATTAACGTTACTAAGCACTCCTATTTTAAGTTTGACTTGGTTTACTTTTAATCTGTCCGGGGAGTTTACACTTTCATTTATTATATCAATTATGTTACCGGCAATGCTCGTCTCGTGCATAGGATTTAATTCCTTTAAATTACAATCCAGATTATTCCGACTGCAATCGCGACTGAACTAACAGATGACATCATAATCTTGTAAAACTTTAATTCTTTCTTAACAAAAAAGTTTGAGGAAGCTCCGATCAATTGAGAAAAGATTGTCATTGCGGCAATTGTTCCGATACCAAACGCTGCCAGATATTCAAACGACTCTGTTTTTGTACTAAATGCCAGGGCAGGAATAATGCCCAGTATATGTGAACTTCCTGCTAATCCGTGAAGAATACCTACAGCCATCGCAGCGTGTGTATGAACATGATCTGATGAATTATCGTGTTCTTCACCTGGTGTGTGTTTATGAAAATGCCTGTGAACTTCTCCATTGTGCAAATGTTCGTGAACATGAATTTTACTATTTAAAGTTTTATGAAATCCCCAAAGCCCGATTCCAATTAAAACTAACCCGACTAAATTTTCGCTGTAACCGGAAATCAGTTTGATAGGAATAATTTCTTTGAACAGAATTGTGATTATACCAATAATAAAAACTCCGGCTGTGTGGCCAAGTCCCCAACGGAAACCAATATTCCATGTAGAATTTCTTTTCACTGTAGCAATTGGTGCAATAGCAGCAAGATGATCCGGGCCGGCAACTACATGTATGAAACCGGCTGTTAAACCAGAGATAATTGCAATCATCAGGAACTCCAGTTATTTCCGTTAATGTTGCGAAAATAGATAAATCATCAATCAAACAAAACAAAATTATTTAATTAGCAGAATTAATTTTATTTTTTATCCGTGCATTCAATAGTATTTAATATGAATGAAAAACTGAAAGATATTATCTCCATCCTCAAAGGTGATTTAATCAGGAATGTAAATCTCATTAATTTTATTGAAGATAATGAGATTCTTGAAACACACATAGTTGGTAATGCAATTATGGTTAAGGGAATAAGCGACAGAACATGGATTTACTTTTCGTGCCGGGAGGAAACCGAGTTAAATAAACTTATAGTTTTGCTAAAACCGGAAGATGCTAACTTTGCGATTCTTGAGGACTGGATGATACCAATACTGAAGGGAAAGTTAGAATTAAATGTAGAGTTAACAACAATAAAATATATTCTGAGGCCTGATGTTGTAATCCCGGGAAACAAAATTCAGGTTGAAGAATTATTTCCGGATGATGCAACCTTTATCTATATGAATTACGATTACCGTGAGTTCACGAACATATCATATATAAAAGAAAGAATAATAAAAGGAATCAGTGCCGGCATCAGGATTCATGATAAGCTTGCTGGCTGGGCAATAACACATGATGACGGCGCAATAGGAATGCTTCATGTGCTACCGGAATTCAGAAGGCAGGGCTTAGCAAAAGAAATTACAATCAATATGATTGAAAAATTACGGGCACTTGGAAAATTGCCCTTCGCACAAATTGAAGAGAAAAATTTTAAATCAATCAGATTAGTAGAGAATCTTGGGTTTGTTAAAGACCGGCGGGTAAGCTGGGCATCAAAAATTTTTTAGTTCTTGTCAATCACTTCGGCAAGTTTCAAAAGCTGAGAGTTAAAGTCAATGGCTTCACTTTTGGCGGCATTAATATTAATAAGTTGAGATGACGAACTGGCAGAGCCAGCCCCACCACCAGCAGCCCCACCACCAGCAGCCCCACCACCAGGA